>NZ_CACTIE010000328.1 GCF_902713415.1 Arsenophonus endosymbiont of Bemisia tabaci Q2 | reverse complement strand
AATAGCTCATATAAATAGTGTCATCAAAATTAAGTCGCTTAGCTATATTGATTTTGGATTAATAGACAAGTGGGAAATAGTCGAAAAACAAAAAGGTAAAGTTGAAATTGGTATGGTAGAGGTGACTTTGCCAGATTGGTTGTATCAAGCTATTACTAAAACTAAAGTATTACAGATTAATTCTGATTTTTTTCGAATACGGAAAGCTATAGATCGACAAATTTATGAGATTGCTCGTAAGCATTGCGGTAGTCAACACGAATTTACCATTTCACTTGATAAATTGTATTCCAAAATAGACACTTCTTCTCTTTTAAAGGAGTTTAAAAGAAAATTAAAAGCCTTGCTTAGATCTAACGATCTTCCTGATTATAAAATATCTTTAGACATATCAAGAGATAAAGTTACTTTCAAAAATCGCAATCAAAATACTCCGCAAGCTGAAGCCTCACGTAAAAAAGAGAAAGGTAAACAAGAAATTTATAGCTAGGCGACTTTAAAATGATTACAAGTAATTACTCTATTACTCTATTACTCTATTACTCTATTACTCTATTACTCTATTACTCTATATAGCTAAGCGACTTAATTTTGATTACAAAATATATATTTTCTCCAATATAAA
>NZ_CACTIE010000327.1 GCF_902713415.1 Arsenophonus endosymbiont of Bemisia tabaci Q2 | reverse complement strand
AATATTAAGTATTAAAATTTTTGAGCATCGTTGATAATTATAAAGCCCTTGTTTTTTTATTGGTAACATATCAACTTTTTCTGCGAAAAATCCTATTTCTAGAAACCAGTGAGTACTTCGGGTTGTTAATACAAAAAGTTTTTCTAAATTTAAATTTTTTGCTTGTAGAGTAATGTGTTTAAGCAGTTTTTCACCTCTTGATAAATTACGATAGTCAGGATGCACAGACAGGCAAGCCATTTCTGCAGACTTTTCTTCTAAATAGTCATAAAGTACTACGAAAGCGATGATCATATTTTCTCGCTCGATGATAGTAAATTTGTCAATTTCTATTTCTAATTGTTCACGTGAACGGCAAATTAATATTCCTTTCTGTTTCAACGGTTGAATTAATTATAATATTCCTGCTATATCATTGATATTAGCTCGACGAATTTGTTCACAATTTTCCATGGTAATTTGGCTACCGATACCTTCATGAGAGAAAAGTTCTCGCAATAAAGGACCATTCTTTTGATAGCTTATCAAATGGCTACGACGAACACCTTGCTTGCATGCTTTAATTGCGCTATATAAAAAATGCAGTATGTCAGAATGATTCTTTGGCTGTTTTTCCAATTCAGCAATATA
>NZ_CACTIE010000326.1 GCF_902713415.1 Arsenophonus endosymbiont of Bemisia tabaci Q2 | reverse complement strand
TTCTCGGATACTCAACCCTTCTTCTTCTATCGTAAATATCACTTTACGTCTAAAATCAATTGAATAGCTCATATAAATAATGTCATCAAAATTAAGTCGATTAGCTATAGTTAGCGGCTAAAAATAGCATCAAGCCATGAAATCATTACTATTGATCTGGTTATATAACAACGTCGATGCATTAGCTTGCAAAGCGATAAATTTAGGGCGTCTATTAGTTGCGACTTATTGGCTGGCTTTATACTCAGCTTCCGCTTTAATAAAGCGTTTCACAGCGATCTGGCTAGGTACGGTAGTTAACAGGCTAACGACAACAATGGCGATTGACGCAAAAATAAAACCGGGAATAATTTCATATAAACCAAACCACTTATATTGCATCCATATCAATGCCGTTAAGGCACCGACCAGTATACTGGCTAAAGCACGATAGCAATTCATACGTTGTCACAAGACAGAAATTAAGATCACTGCGCCAAAGGCCGCCCAGGCGTTGCTAACCAAAACCAATACTTTATTATTGGGATCACGAGCAATAAAAATAGCCATTGCTGCCACCACTAACATCATGGCACTACCAACCCAAACTAACTCTCGCTGGCGAGCTTTAGCTCTGATAAACGGTTTATAGAGATCTTCAGTCAACGCACTGGAACAAACCAATAATTGACAACTTAAGGTACTCATCACAGCAGCTAAAATGGCTGATAACA
>NZ_CACTIE010000325.1 GCF_902713415.1 Arsenophonus endosymbiont of Bemisia tabaci Q2 | reverse complement strand
ATACATTACCCAACAATTGGTCTATATGTATCACTTATTTGAATAAAGATTATAAGCATCTATACGACTCTTTTAAAATATATTTAATTATCGGTTGTCCAAAATTAGTCACATCTATTTCTTATTATGGAGGAATTCTAGAAAGAGAATATGATGATTTACTATATTTTTTTCTTGAAAAGGAAAAGTTTAATAATCGGTTTGAATACCAAAGTGAATCTGATCCACATAGCTAAAGTAAAAAACGCCGGAGAGAGCATCATGAGTGGAGATAACTTTATTTTTGTCGGAAAATAATTAACTTTGTAATCCACTTCACTGAATTTTTTCTTTACCACATCGTAGCCATATTAATTCATCATTCGTTGATCAATATCTTGAAGTTTGGTATTAGCAAACTCAAAAATAGAATCGACTATTAATTCAGTTTTAAGGACAGCATCAGAAATTAAAGCCAGTTTTTCATCTAAACTAATATCTTAATTACCTCCCTCTTCTCTTTTTTTCTTCAAAACTCGTTCACCTATTTTAAACATATCTAATGCAATAGGATTACGATTTGCTGTCGATTTTTTATCGCCATCTTTTAATTTTTCATCAATTATTTCATTAATTAAATGCAAAATAGTGAAAGGGATTGTTAATGTCATTCGATGAATATTTTGTTCTTTCAAAAAAATTTTTCCTAATTTTATAAAAACAAGACTAATTATTGTCTAATCAAGACT
>NZ_CACTIE010000324.1 GCF_902713415.1 Arsenophonus endosymbiont of Bemisia tabaci Q2 | reverse complement strand
ATTACTCTATATCAGTAAATTTATATTGGATAAAAACATATATTGTGTAATCAAAATTAAGTCGCTTAGCTATAATCATAATAGGTAACAATTCTCCCGCCTGGTTGGATGCTATCTAATTGCCAATTTTGTACACCCTGGCTAAGTAATTGTTCAGTACTAAGGTCTTGCCAATTAATAATAGTTGTTTGTGATAAAAAATTTAGTGCATCAACTAAAATAGGCCTCGGATCGTTCATCGGCAGCGGCGGGGTATGATTTTGTTTAGAAAGTTTATTATGAGAACGATTTAATACTAGTGGTAAATGCACATAATCGGGTTGCGGAAAAGCCAGATAGCGATAAAGAGAAATTTGTCTAACGGTTGGCACAATGAGATCCGGACCACGAACAACTTCGGTAATACCTTGGTCGTGATCGTCAATAACGACAACCAGATTATAAGCAAATAAATTATCTTTTCGAACAATAATGAAATCTTCTTCTGCCAAAGAGCAAGGCGCTATAGCTAGGCGACTTTAAAATGATTACAAGTAATTACTCTATATAAGTAAATTTATATTGGAGAAAAACATATATTTTTGTAATCAAAATTAAGACGCTTAGCTATACATAATCACCTTGTAATTGATCATAAAAACTATACACCGGTTTTGACTGTATTATGCTCAAAGCAGCGGAAGAACAAGATAAACCAAGATTGCGACAATGAGCATCGTAATAACCAATCATCAATA
>NZ_CACTIE010000323.1 GCF_902713415.1 Arsenophonus endosymbiont of Bemisia tabaci Q2 | reverse complement strand
GTGTCATTCCACCGCAAAAACGGGTAGATAAAGCGCTTGATCGTTTTTGTCATGGGACGAACTCAGCGAGCTATTAAGATTGCTCTCAGTAACGGAATAAACCTGCCCCATTCATCCAGACTTCGCCCAATTGACAATGCTGTATATCTTTAGTGCAGGGCAGCGCCCGTGGGAAATCATGACCAATACTCGTGATCACTGGGATGAAAAAAATAAAACCGTTACAGTCCCCCCCCTCATATATCAAAAAATAGTGATTTCCACATTATTCCACTGAATCAAAGCGCAACTGAGATTTTGAAACGGCAGAGGGAAAAGTATCCAGACGCGATGTTTCTTTTTCCGGGCAATACAAAAGAAGGGCATTTGTTGTCCGCTGAGTACAGTAAACAACTCCGTAAATTTTGTAAATTAACCAGTTTTGATAAGTTCACACCCCGAGATATTCGCCGTATCTTTAAAACCCTGGCAGGGGATATGGGCATTAGTGCGGAAATGCGTGATAGACTTCAAAATCACAAGAGGCCAGGTGTGTCACCGAAACATTACGATAGATATGATTATCTAAGAGAAAAACGAGAAATAATTGAACAGTGGGAAAGAAAGTTGCTTAGCTTGTAATTTATCAATTTCTGTTATCTATCCAACAGAAGCAATATGGCTCGTTGCGTCGTTATCTGTTGGGCTTATTACTTCAATTGATTTTAGACGTAAAGTGATATTTACGATGGAAGAAGAAGGGTTGAGT
>NZ_CACTIE010000322.1 GCF_902713415.1 Arsenophonus endosymbiont of Bemisia tabaci Q2 | reverse complement strand
GTGATGTTCGGCAGGATCCCGCCATATGTTATTAATAATTTCTTCGGTTGAGCGTTTTTTTTAGTAAACTTAATGTTATTGTGCGTATTCGAGATTGGTCGCGATAATGTATTTGACGCCGTTCACGGCAACGTTGGCGAGCATTCATTGATGAATATCTTCTCCATAAGAAGATTTATGCTAAGTACGAAAAGTACTTACTACAAATCCACCTATTGGTTATTCAGTGTTTGTGTACACCTGTATCGGCATACTCCGGTCGGAAAGTCCCTACGTCCGTAGGCTCAACTCCGCTTCGAAAAAACAACCTACGAAGCTATCAGCAAATGACAGGCGCAACTTCCCTGCCATCTGTTTCACAGATTTTATTTTGCTGATACCGTATTGTTAAAGAGCAGTTCACAGCCCTAAACGCTGGCTATTCGCTTTTGTTCAAATTTTTAGCTTTACAACCCAAGCGTCTCGCTCTTCTGTGGGACGGTTAAAGTAGGCTTCTCGGACTATGCGGTTGAATTCAGGAAGGTATACCCACCTTTCACTTCTGGTGTTGGGTTTGGTTGGATCTTTCAAGAAAATGACAGGTAACTTTTGGTCTTCAGCCATATCCTTGACTGCACTAGGAGTTTTACCGAGCAGCTCAGCAAATTTTTTATGTTCACTGCGTCTATCGGATATCTGATCTCGTAGTCGTCGTTGTTCACTCCGCCACCTAATAAATTTTTTCTAACCGCTTCATACCGAAGAAATTATTAAT
>NZ_CACTIE010000321.1 GCF_902713415.1 Arsenophonus endosymbiont of Bemisia tabaci Q2 | reverse complement strand
CGAAAAGCGTCGGTAAGCTGATATGAAGCCTACTAGCCGGCGATGTCCAAATGGGAAAACCCAGTGCATTAATGCACTATCGTTTGATAAATTCATAGTCAAACGAGGCAAACCGGGAGAATTGAAACATCTCAGTACCCCGAGGAAAAGAAATCAACCGAGATTCCCCCAGTAGCGGCGAGCGAACAGGGAAAAGCCCAGAGTCAACATCAATATTTATCGCAGGAGAAAAGTCTGGAAAGACCGGCAATAAAGGGTAATAGCCCCGTATCTGAAACGGTAAATGTTGTGAACTCAAAGAGTAGGGCGGGACACGTGTTATCCTGTCTGAACATGGGGGGACCATCCTCCAAGGCTAAATACTCCTGACTGACCGATAGTGAACCAGTACCGTGAGGGAAAGGCGAAAAGAACCCCGGCAAGGGGAGTGAAATAGAACCTGAAACCGTGTACGTACAAGCAGTCAAAGCACCCAAAAAAGTGTGACTGCGTACCTTTTTGTAAAGGGTCAGCGATTTATATTCTTTAGCAAGAATAACCAGATAAAAAAGCCGTAAAAAACCGAGTCTTAACTAGGTGTTAAGTTGCAGAGTATAAACCCAAAACCCAGTGATCTAGCCATAGGCAAATTGAATGTTAGGTAACACTAACTAAAAAACCAAACCGACTAATGTTAAAAATTAACAAATGATTTGTGGCTGGGAGTAAAAAACCAATCAAACCAAGAGATAACTGCTTTTCCCCAAAAGCTATTT
>NZ_CACTIE010000320.1 GCF_902713415.1 Arsenophonus endosymbiont of Bemisia tabaci Q2 | reverse complement strand
CGACTTTAAAATGATTACAAGTAATTACTCTATATCAGTAAATTTATATTGGAGAAAAACATATATTTTGTAATCAAAATTAAGTCGCTTAGCTATATCTGTGACCGGGATTATTTTGGGGATCAAACAAAGGAAAATTATATAACAAGAAGCGACTTTGAATATATTAGAGATCATCTTGGCTATAGGTTGACACTTGAAGAAGCGGCTTACCCATTTTTTGTTAAAGTCGGTGATTATTTTGATTTAAAGTTTAACCTAAAAAATTATGGTTTTTCCCGACCAGTAAACGTGAGGCCAATTGCTATTGTGTTACTCGATGAGCAACATGAGATGAAATGGCAGTTTTTTTGCCTGCTGGTGCTGAGATGTGTGCTGCGGGTAGGGGATATACATTTAGTATTTCCTGTCAGGTTATTAATATAAAAAGTGGAAAACATTTGCTAGCGTTATGGTTACCCGATGAAAGTCTTATGTTAAGAGATGATGTCAAATATGATATACAATTGGCAAATGGGGGAAGTAATTTCAGTTTAATCGTTACCGATAAACATCGTTTTAATGTTTTTGCTACCATACCAGTTATTGAGTAAAACTCAGCTAGTAAATTGAGGGCGTTAGCCAGTTTTTAGCTATTAATGTGTTTTTTCCATTCAGTTATAGATAAGCGACTTAATTTTGATGACATTATTTATATGAGCTATTCAATTGATTTTAGAAGTAAAGTGATGTTTACGATGGAAGAAGAAGGGTTGAGTATCCGA
>NZ_CACTIE010000319.1 GCF_902713415.1 Arsenophonus endosymbiont of Bemisia tabaci Q2 | reverse complement strand
GCCAGATCTTAATCCAATTGAACATAAATGGGCACAAGCTAAATGCAAAAAAAAGAGCGCTCGGATGCGACACAGATATTTTGTTCGCACTCAATATGGGTGTAATCAAAATTAAGTCGCTTAGCTATATCAAGAAAATTCTTCGTGAGGCGCGTTGTTAATGGCGATTATTGGATTAGGTACTGATCTGGTTGAAATTGTACGTATTGAGCAAATTATCAAGCGTTTAGAAGAACGTCTGGCGAAACGTATATTGTCCGCGAAAGAGTGGCGACAATATCAACATCATTCTCAGCCAGTCCGTTTTTTGGCTAAGCGTTTTGCGGTCAAAGAAGCAGCAGCAAAAGCTTTAGGCACGGGGATCCGAAACGGTTTAGCGCTTAATCAATTTGAAGTTTTTAATGATCAATTAGGTAAGCCAGGGCTTAATTTATTAGGACAAGCAAAAATATTGGCTGATTCTTTAGGTGTACAACATATCCATGTATCATTATCTGATGAACAAAATTATGCTTGTGCCACTGTGATTATGGAAAGTTAAATTTTATCGGCATGATGTAATAGGACAAATTTATCCCATAACTTTTCTTCTGTTTCAGAATTATCAGGATCTTTTAAAATGGTATTGTTGATCGGACAAACAGATTGGCAAGTTGGCTTATCATAGTGGCCAATACATTCAGTGCAAAGATTGGGATTGATTTGGTAAAATTCTTCTCCCATTGAAATCGCTTCATTTGGGCATTCTGGTTCACACATATCACAATTGATACAGCGTTGAGTAATTAATAAAGACATAGCA
>NZ_CACTIE010000318.1 GCF_902713415.1 Arsenophonus endosymbiont of Bemisia tabaci Q2 | reverse complement strand
TTGTAACCAAGTTTGATGAAAACTTCCACCATCGTTTTCGCATTTTTAGCCACTTGCTGTTGATAAGTTTTAAATTCAGGCTCCATCGCTTCTTTTAATCCAAGCGCTTTACCAGCAATAACATGCATTAATGGGCCACCCTGAGCACCAGGGAATACGGCAGAATTTATTTTTTTGTAAAACGCCTCATCACCCCACCTTTAGCCAAGATCAAACCACCACGAGGGCCAGCCAAAGTCTTATGGCTAGTGGTCGTCACGACATGTGCATGAGGAACAGAGTTAGGATAAACGTCAGCAGCCATGAAGCCAGCGATATGTGCCATATCAACAAAGTAAGTAAGCACCAATACTATCTGCAATTTGACGCATTTTAGCCCAGTCAACCACGCCTGAATAAGCAGAAAAACCGCCAATGATCATTTTAGGTTTATGCTTTTGTGCGTGAGTGGCTTATATTGTCGTAATCAATTTTACCCTCTTCATCGATACCGTAAGGAAGGATATTATAAAGCTTACCAGAAAAATTGACGGGTGTGAGCCATGGGTTAAATTGTCCACCATGTGCCAAATTCATGCCTAATACCGTATAACCAGGTTGCAATAAAGCCATATAAACAGCGGTATTAGCTTGTGAACCTGAGTGTGGCTGAACATTAGCAAAATCCGAATCAAATAGAGTTTTTGCTCGATCTATAGCGAGTTGTTCAACAATATCAACATGTTCACAACCACCATAATAACGTTTACCAGGATATCCTTCGGCGTATTTATTGGTAAGTTGAGAACCTTGAGCCTGCATAAC
>NZ_CACTIE010000317.1 GCF_902713415.1 Arsenophonus endosymbiont of Bemisia tabaci Q2 | reverse complement strand
CTCAACCCTTCTTCTTCCATCGTAAATATTACTTTACGTCTAAAATCAATTGAATAGCTCATATAAATAATGTCATCAAAATTAAGTCGCTTAGCTATACCTGCCATACCGCCAGCACAGATCTTAAAGAACTGTCTTCTGCTGACTTGCATCAAAAATCTCCTCATTCACATGACTGACATTGGTCTCCAGTAAAATAAAAAACAGCAAAATAGGTGATCATTTTTTATTAAATCACGATCTTTTTTGGTTGGATCAAACTCTCTATCCATAATAATTAATATAATCTCTTTTAATGTATTATATTATTAGGAATTCGGCTAATGAGTAATTTTTGTGCAACTGAAATGACGAAAAATGTAAAAAACCGGAGTATCCAAAATAAAAGTTCGCCAAAAGAAAAATTTTTAATATTTTTAATTTTGATAATGTTGCGCAAAAAGTCTTTATTGCCTTGGTCTACAATGGCATTTCCCATGCCGTCATGATGGCAAGCCCAAAAGACTTAACCCTACTCGCTATAGGTTTTTCGCTGTCCGAAGGCATTATCCAATCTGCTGAAGAAATTCGCGATATCAACATCAGTAAATATGACTCAAAGGGCATAGAATTAAATATTGAACTATCACCCCGCCAGTTTATGGCATTAAAAGCAAAACGGCCTAATCTAACTGGCCGTACTGGCTGTGGCATCTGTGACACAGAACAACTTAGCCAACTATTTCCGTCCAATCAATCCGCTTCCTTTTACGCAATCATTTTCACTAACTTATCTGGATCAGGCCTTATCTCAATTAAATACCATCCAAAAAATTGGCCAATTAACCGGCTGTACTCATCCCGCAGCCTGGAT
>NZ_CACTIE010000316.1 GCF_902713415.1 Arsenophonus endosymbiont of Bemisia tabaci Q2 | reverse complement strand
ACCCAAAACCCCTTCTTTCGAAAAATCAAAATCGTTTGACCCAAGCTCGGCAGAACTTCCTGATTGCCTACCGAGACCAACTTGGGATTCTTGGGTGCAATACCGCAAGAAAATCAACAAGCCGATTAAATCCCAGCAAACAGTGATTCACGCTATCAAGCTGCTAGGCAAGTGCCGAGAAAATGGGCATCAGCCAGAAGAAATTATTAACGCCAGTATCACCAATGGTTCGCAAGGACTCTTCGAGCCTAATCAACCCGGAAGAACTCAGCAGGCAAAATCCCACTCTGTCACAGATAGCTTTGCTGACAAAAGGACTATGGGGAACCGCAGCTACCTGATTGGGGGAGGGAGTGTCTATCGAGGGGGCTATGAACTACAGGGCAGAAATTACTACCGTGCGTCAAAAATTGGCATACCTGAATGCGCCACCCAAGCCACTGGAACACACGGTTTACGAGGAGAAGGAGGCCATCTGTGACAGGCACGGCTTATTCAAACAACGTTGTCGCAGGATGGCAGTTCACGGCAAAGGAATTGAAACAAGAAGCGAATGCCCTGCTTGCCTGACCGAAAAATTAATCCAGTTGGAGCAAGCCGAAGCAGAGCAGGAAAAACACCGCAAGCGCTCAAAAATTAAAACGCTTATGGATAACCTGAACCTGTCGGAACGCTTTGCCGATGTCACCTTGGATAACTACGAGCCAGTAAATCCTGATGCGGCAGGTTGCTTAAAATTCTGCAATGCCTATGGCTACCCATTGGCCTGAACGCCTTAAGCGTGGTGGCGGTTTGGTGATGTGTGGTAAGCCCGGTACAGGCAAGAATCATCTGGCACTGTCGATTGCCAAGCACGTTATCAACGAGCACCAAAATTCAGC
>NZ_CACTIE010000315.1 GCF_902713415.1 Arsenophonus endosymbiont of Bemisia tabaci Q2 | reverse complement strand
TCAACCCTTCTTCTTCCATCGTAAATATCACTTTACGTCTAAAATCAATTGAATAGCTCATATAAATAATGTCATCAAAATTAAGTCGCTTAGCTATAACTGAGCATGCCTGTAAAATAGATACCATTTTTAGAGATAACGACACAAATACGACACAAGGAGTATTCAATGAAAAGATAATTAAATCGTAACCCATTGAAATAACTGGTAAGCCCTACAGGATTCGAACCTGTGACCTACGGCTTAGAAGGGCGATAACTTCTGATTTTAATTCATAACAGATGATTTCATTCGCTTTCAACTTACTGTAATAAAAGATTTTTACATGTTGCCTGATTTCATATTATAACATAGTATTTCACCATAAGGACACTCGTAAGAGCACCCGTAATGGCCGAAACACTACTCACTGACAGCAAGATAAAAGGCATCAAACCCAAAGAGCAAGCATATTACGTGTGGCAGGTATCAGCCACCAGAGGTAGAGGACGCGCTTGGGTCTGAAAGTTTACCCTTCCGGCAGAAAGATTTTTGTTTAGAAGTATCATAAAGAGGGTGCTCGAAAATTTCTTTCACTGGGAGATTATCCCTCAGTAACGCTCGCAGAAGCAACTGCAAAGCCCTCACCGCAGCAGCCAATATCACCCGCGCCAGAAACGTCTGTTGCTGAACACGCTACTATAAAACAATTGTTTGACGATTACATCACTACTCAAAAAAACAAGATAATCGCTCTTATGACAAAACAAAAAACAGACTCAACCAAGTGTTAACCAGTAAGTACATTGATCCTGTTACACCCGCTAAGGAAATAACACCCTTTCAGATCAAGCCTGTTTTTGCCGAGTTTATAGAACGTGGGGCAAACGCCGGGGCAAATAAGATTAGAGC
>NZ_CACTIE010000314.1 GCF_902713415.1 Arsenophonus endosymbiont of Bemisia tabaci Q2 | reverse complement strand
CCCAAGTCCTTATCCCAGTACTTCCTAAAAACAGTGTAATCATGATGGATAATGCAACTTTTCACAAGAAACAGAGTATTCAATAAGTCATCATCGATGCGGGGCATATGGTGGAATATTTGCCTACTTATTTGCCAGATCTTAATCCAATTGAACATAAATGGGAACAAGCTAAATGCAAAAAAAAGAGCGCTCGGATGTGAAACAGATATTTTGTTCGCACTCAATATGGTGTAATCAAAATTAAGTCTCTTAGCTATATTTAATGGTAGCTCTCAATTAATCAACCAATTACCGCTTAATTTTCGGTTAGGATTTAGCCATAATAGCCAACGAGATTCATCGCGAAGCCGGTGTAATAATGATGTCAGAAGTACTTCAACAATAGGATTATTTTCATTATATACTTATTCATTAACTACGCCGTTTGAATGTACTGGCGCATTTCTATAATTTGGTAATAGTAAATTTTGGACATTACTAGGTTGATTCTCTGTTTTTATTGGGTAATTCCATGTATTGATATTCATATTGATCTCAGTTTATTACTATACACATATACAGTAATTATGTATTCATATAATATCAAGCCGATTTTTACAAAGCGCTTCGCAAAAAATTAACTTTTCTGCTTAATTGAACATTTAATTGTTGCAGTTTGGATAGGATTGCGTATTTTTTATTCTGCCTGTTAAGTAGAATATTTTTATTAACTATTAATGAGTTAAATAGATATATGCGAAAGTTTATTTATTATAAATATTGAATATAAAGGGTAACTATTAAGTTATAGCTAATCGTCTTAATTTTGATTACAAAAATACATGTTTTTCTCCAATATAAATTTACTGATATAGAGTAATTACTTGTAATCATTTTAAAGTCGCCTAGCTATAT
>NZ_CACTIE010000313.1 GCF_902713415.1 Arsenophonus endosymbiont of Bemisia tabaci Q2 | reverse complement strand
TAAAATCAATTGAATAGCTCACATAAATCATGTCATCAAAATTAAGTCGCTTAGCTATAACAACGAGCTTATCGCCCTGACAGTCAATGACAGCTTGCTGTTCTGGCGTTGGATTTATCAAAATTTTCTCCTGCATAACTCAATGCTATAAGTTTACCAGAAATTGATTGAATAGGTGTTTTAGGGAAATCTGGGGCGTTTTTGATATTGAGTTTGACGTTATCCTTAAACTCAAAGAGTCCTAGAGCGCATTTTGATAGCCGATAAAATATTTGTTGAGTTATACACGACGTTTTATCGAGAAAACCGCTCAGAATTGATTACAGCGCGTTTTAGTGATAGTTATGACGGGTATTTCTATTTTAATTTTCAAAAATGATTAGATTTAACGGTTTTTAATTTCTGATAGATGTTCAAATTCAAAATAGTTCGGTTTCGGACATCATCCAAAACTCCTGTACAAAATAGGTAAATTATGTTCCGTACAGGTGTTTTAATTCGTACATCAATTTCGGTCAGTTATTTGACAGCTTCTTTCAAAGTTTTACCCGCTTTAAAACTGGGTAAGTTTACAGCAGAAATTTTAAGTACCTCGCCCGTTTTGGGATTGCGTCCATCTCTGGCTGCGCGTTGCTTAACCTGAAAAATGCCAAAGCCAACTAGCTGTAAGTCATCTCCCGTCTTTAGCACTTTTGTCATCGTTTCAATAAATGCGTTCAGTGCTTTCTCTGAATCTTTTTTGGTTAAGTCGGCTTTTTTAGCAATTTGATTGATGAGTTCTGTTTTGTTCATGGTGTGCTTGAATTGATGGATACGTTAATCCTAGTGATGCTATAGCTAAGCGACTTAATTTTGATGACATTATTTATATGAGCTATTCAATTGATTTTAGACGTAAA
Source organism: Arsenophonus endosymbiont of Bemisia tabaci Q2 (assembly GCF_902713415.1). GTDB lineage: Bacteria > Pseudomonadota > Gammaproteobacteria > Enterobacterales > Enterobacteriaceae > Arsenophonus. The sequence goes on along the minus strand of NZ_CACTIE010000313.1, from coordinate 30 downwards.
GTGATATTTACGATGGAAGAAGAAGGGTTG
>NZ_CACTIE010000312.1 GCF_902713415.1 Arsenophonus endosymbiont of Bemisia tabaci Q2 | reverse complement strand
TTCATCGTAAATATCACTTTACGTCTAAAATCAATTGAATAGCTCATATAAATAATCTCATCAAAATTAAGTCGCTTAGCTATAGCTAAGCGACTTAATTTTGATGACAAAAATATATGTTTTTCTCGAATATAAATTTACTGATATAGAGTAATTACTTGTAATCATTTTAAAGTCGCCTAACTATATAAAAAATATTTATTAATAAATAAGATAAAGACAATTGATCATTATTCAGTTTATGCAAAAGGATAATATAAAGATGCTATGACTAAATCACTTTGTTTTTCGTCATTCATGTGTGATGTTATCATCATTCAGTGAAAGCTTAAGCGGTTCAATAGCGAAAGTAATCATGTTATCTTTACTTTTTACTAAAATATAACGGATAGCGCCTACTATCGTTTCATCACTCTGCACTTGATTATGTTGTTTTAACATACGATCTAATACCGCGGTTAATTGATGTGTGTTATTAATTAAAGTGGTTTTTTCGAAGTGATTAATAATTGCCATAATATAACGTTCGAATAATTGTCGATTAATTTTATAGCTGCTTGTCTATTTTAGTGGCAGTAATGTTAGCTGTAAACTTTTAATTTTTTCACTTCCTCCTTCAAGTACTGCGGAGGAGTAAATTTTGCTCTTAATTCGACTTGGCTGCACGAATATAAGATAAGCTAATATCCTTGCTTTTGATCACTTTAAATTCATGTATTGGATAACTGGGATTATCCTGATTATATTTTTGCCGAAATACGGGAATAGTTTCATTGAATAAGGCTGCATCGGGCCATAAATAAGCAACCGAAACCTCTGTTTCAGTTATAATTGGTAATTCTTTTGCCAGCACCGGGAACAGTGGCAATAATGTAATAAATAGTAATATAGCTGGGCGACTTTAAAATGATTACAAGTAATTACTCTATATC
>NZ_CACTIE010000311.1 GCF_902713415.1 Arsenophonus endosymbiont of Bemisia tabaci Q2 | reverse complement strand
TAGCTATACCACAACGTTCACATTTTAACGTGACATTAACATCAGAATCGTCTCTTATGACAACTAAATGTTGATTATCTATTGGAAACGATAGCTCACTAGTTACATCGCTATCTATACTTATTAATGATTCTTCGACACGGAAAACCTGTTCAGGTGAATAATATCCTGAATAATCCAATTTTTTGTGCTGCGCGATGCGCATCAATCGTTAAGGGTAATTTTACCTTTTGCATAAGGCGCGAATATTATCTTTGTGATGAGACATAGTCAAAGGAAAAGGCTGCTTTTGCTTATTTTTCCACCAAATATTCGCTATTTAAGCTCTATTTAGTTTAAAATGTCTCACCTCATTTGGCTATGGATTTTAGATATTTTATGAAATCAATTGTATTCGCGTCAATGTCATCTTCACGTTATCATCTACTACAAAAAATTAGACTTACCTTTTTATTGTTATTGCTGATGCGCCTAATATTATAGCTAAGCGACTTAATTTTGATGACATTATTTATATCAGCTATTCAATTGATTTTAGAAGTAAAGTGATATTTACGATGGAAGAAGAAGGGTTGAGTATCTCAGAAACAGAGAAGAAATTTCGGATTGGCTCTGCATTTGTATCGCGTTGGATTAATCAAATAGAGCCAAAAGCATCGACTACGCTTCAGCGAAAAATCGATAAATCCGAGTTGATAAAAGATGTTGAATATCCAGATGCTTACCAAAAAGAGCGTGCAGAGCGTTTTGCCGTTTGTCAGAAGGCCATTTGGCAAGCTCTTAAAAAAATGGGATTGACCTATAAAAAAACTCTACGTCGTCATCCGAAAGCCGAGGAAAACACTCGACAAACGTTTCAACAAAAAACACTATGAAAAAGAAGGTAAGCATATTGTTTTTATTGATGAAAGTGGTTTTTCACACGATACCCGCG
>NZ_CACTIE010000310.1 GCF_902713415.1 Arsenophonus endosymbiont of Bemisia tabaci Q2 | reverse complement strand
AGCGTCTTAATTTTGATTACAAAATATATGTTTTTCTCCAATATAAATTTACTGATATAGAGTAATTACTTCTAATCATTTTAAAGTCGCCCAGCTATACATAACCTCGGTTATTGCCATTCAAGATTGCCTGTTAGGCTTAGAATTTTTCATTAACAAAATTCCGCTCTTTTAACTGGACAAAAATCTAACCATCCCTGTTTTAGAGGAACAAAACCAGATATGGCATTTTTATCTTTCTTAAGCCATTTATAAAGTGTAAATATAGCTTTACTCTCAAAATAAGCATGGCCGGCTAATAGCTAATAATCATTTTTATAGTAACGCAAACAACTTTTAAAATTAGCGCCTAACGGTTGCAGACAAGACCATGAGGCATTTTTTCCTTAGTCATAAACCAAAGTTGATATTTTCCCCAAGAAAATGCAGACTCAGCTTGCTCAAAAAAAAGCCAATAACTTCGTTCACTTTCCAACATCTGCAATATATTATTCTGATGATGATGCAACGCTTTTAACATTAATAAACTCATAGAAATAAGCATTATTATTGCCATTAATAATAACGCTCCATTGCTGTTCAAACTTGTGAGGGAAAAACCAATTTATCTGTTTCATATCGATTGATTTCTTAAATAAATTTTTAGTTGGTATTCCCTTAATAGATCTGGATATGCTCGCGGAAATAGACTTAAAAATACAGCTAAAAACGTTTTTCATCCATGATCACCTTTTTTAAAGCAAATTGTGAAACTATTATCTGTTTGGGATCACAAATAGGTTTATCCATCCTTGCCCTTCACAATCTACTCCGCTACGGTGTATTTCCAGCTTACCTCGATGAATACGATATAGCTAAGCGACTTAATTTTGATGACATTATTTATATGAGCTATTCAATTGATTTTAGACGTAAAGTGATATTTACGATGGAAGAAGAAGGGTT
>NZ_CACTIE010000309.1 GCF_902713415.1 Arsenophonus endosymbiont of Bemisia tabaci Q2 | reverse complement strand
GCTATAGGAACAACGAATTCTGCTACTCGAGCAATTGAACGTAGGCCAGGAAAAATAATAATACCACAAATTATTGCAAGCACAATTCCTAAATAAAGAGGGTTAAAACCAAAAGCTACTTCTGTTGCCTGTGCAATTAAATTAGCTTGAACAGAATTGAATACCAGGCCAAAAGCGATAATAAGAAAGATAGAAAAAAGTACCCCCATCCAACGCATTTTAAGGCCATTTTCCATATAGCAGGCGGCGCCGCCACGATACCACGATAATTCCCTTGATCATCTTTTGTCTTATATAATTGTACCAAAGTGCTCTCAGCAAAAGAGGTTGCCATACCAATTAAAGCAACAAGCCACATCCAAAAAATAGCACCTGGTCCTCCAGCAGTTAATGCAATAGCAACACCCGTTAGATTTCCAGTTCCAACTCTGTCTGCTAGACTTGTGCATAAAGCTTGAAAGGAAGATATACCTGAACTATGTGAATTTATTACTATTCTTCAGTATAGTAAACATATGCCCAAAATGGCGGAATTGAATAAGACCAGTGCCTAACGTAAAATAGATACCTACTCCAAGAAATAAATAGATTAATACACCACTCCAGAGAATATTACTAAAATTTTCTATCAGTTCCGTCAAAACATTTCCCCTTATTTGTATTAATAAAAACTGTCTAATAAATCAAATACACTAATAAATAATACTAAACCTTTTTTAAAAACAACCCTTTTATTTTTATAAATTTCACTCTTTTACTAAAAAATAATAACATTGCTAAGAAGCAAAAATCCTTAAAATGTAACATAAAAATCCTGTTTAGGTAACCTCTTTATTTTAAAAGTGAGAATTATGATTAGCTACAAACTGCAATATAGCAAAGAGATAAAAAGATATTTGTCAATTCACTGAGTTTTAATTCACATGATCAATTATTTCAGTATCCAGT
>NZ_CACTIE010000308.1 GCF_902713415.1 Arsenophonus endosymbiont of Bemisia tabaci Q2 | reverse complement strand
TAATCATGATGGATAATGCAACTTTTCACAAGAAACAGAGTATTCAACAAGTCATCATCGATGCGGGGCATATGCTGGAATATTTGCCTACCTATTCGCGAGAGCTTAATCCAATTGAACATAAATGGGCACAAGTTAAATGCAAAAAAGCGCTCGGATGCGACACAGATATTTTTGTTGGCACTCAATATGGTGTAATCAAAATTAATTCGCTTAGCTATAAATCGTTTGTTAGGCTTAATCTGGACGATTTTGCCGATGATTAGGAAGAGTTGTACGACATGGCAGAAGAACTTTATCTTAATTTGAAAAGAATACTGGAAAGAGAGTAACACGCGTTTATTACTTTTCGTTGTTTTTGGAAGGCATTTAACATGACTCGTCTTGTTTGGTTTCGCAATGATCTTCGTATTATAGATAACACAGCGCTATTTAATGCATGTCAGGATCAGCATGTGAAAATTATCGCGGTTTATATAGCCACGCCTATACAATGGCAAGAACATCATATATCAGTGCATCAAATTGCTTTTATTCACGATAACTTAATAAAGTTACAACACGGTCTTGCTGAATTAGGGATTCCTCTCATTTATCAAAAATGTGATGATTGTAGTGCATCATTAGATTGGTTAAAAGAATTTTGTCAAAAAGAAAAAATCAGTGAAGTATTTTTTAATCGACAATATGAATTAAATGAGCTTAGGCGAGATCAGCAGTTGAAATATATTATAGGCGATAAAGTTGCAATTCACGGTTTTGACGATAGCGTTCTTTTGCCTCCAGGTTCTGTTTTAAATGTTAATAATGAGATGTATAAAGTATTTACGCCATTTAGTCATGCCTTTATTAAACAATTAATTAAAACCGAAGTTTGTTCTCTGCCAACACCTAAAATGCGATCGAGTGGTGGAATTTCTATAAATCCTATCTCTCCCTACTTAAATGACGGCTACAAATCA
>NZ_CACTIE010000307.1 GCF_902713415.1 Arsenophonus endosymbiont of Bemisia tabaci Q2 | reverse complement strand
ATGCATGGGTCACCCAAGTCGTTATCCCAGTACTTCCTAAAAACAGTGTAATCATGATGGATAATGCAACTTTTCACAAGAAACAGAGTATTCAACAAGTCATTATCGATGCGGGGCATATGGTGAAATATTTGCCTACCTATTTGCCAGATCTTAATCCAATTGAACATAAATGGGCACAAGTTAAATGCAAAAAAAGAGCGCTTGGATGCGACACAGATATTTTGTTCGCACTCAATATGGTATAATCAAAATTAAGTCGCTTAGCTATACCAGACAAGCAACAAAAATGAGTATCGCTAAGAAAAAGCTACCAAAATTACCAAAAGTATGTTGCACATAGGCATGCAAAATATCAGCACCATTGCTGGGCATTAGGTAATAGGGTGCCACTATTCTCACCCAGTTTAAACAGTGAAACATAAACCAATGTTAATAACACGCCGGCAATTAATCCAGCCCACATGGTATAACGGGTTAAAAGAGCAGAATTTTCGACACCACGTGAACGGGCAGCATTAACAATAACAATGCCAAACACCATCGCACCCAAGGTATCCATTTTCAGAAAACCATTAATATAGCTGGGCGACTTTAAAATGATTACAAGTAATTACTCTATATCAGTAAATTTATATTGGAGAAAAAACATATATTTTGATTACACCATATTGAATGCGAACAAAATATCTGTGTCGCATCCGAGCGCTCTTTTTTGCATTTAGCTTGTGCCCATTTATGTTAAATTGGATTAAGATCTGGCGAATAGGTAGGCAAATATTCCAAACATAGGAGGAAAAATAATATTTCCTGCCCCTAGAAATAACGCAAAGGTCATAAACCTTAAAGCTAAAATATCTCGAGATGTTAAACGATATGCCATAATTATTTGTTAATTTGTTGTTATTTGTATAGCTAAGCGACTTAATTTTGATGACATTATTTATATGAGCTATTCAATTGATTTTAGACGTAAAGTGATATTTACGATGGAAGAAGAAGGGTT
>NZ_CACTIE010000306.1 GCF_902713415.1 Arsenophonus endosymbiont of Bemisia tabaci Q2 | reverse complement strand
TTCTTCCATCGTAAATATCACTTTACGTCTAAAATCAATTGAATAGTTCATATAAATAATGTCATCAAAATTAAGTCGCTTAGCTATCACTAAGATCACCAACAGGTAAAGCGATAGCTTCATGTACCAGAAAATATTCAGCATATCCTCCACCGGCAACTATAACTAGGCGACTTTAAAATGATTAAAAGTAATTACTCTATATCAGTAAATTTATATTCGAGAAAAACATATATTTTTGTAATCAAAATTAAGACGCTTAGGTATAACATATTTTTCGGTTCATGTTTTTTTGTGAAGAAAAAGTTATCCACAGTAAAACCTCGCGCGCGAAGTTATATTTAGTTATGTATAAGTTAAAAGAGTTAAAGCCAGAAAATTTAATTTAAGTATTTGATAATTAACAATTAAATTCTTATGCCGGTGTCTAAAAGTTGATAGTTAGTGTCTAAAAGTCGAAGTAAATTTAAGATTCACATTATTTTTTCCATTTTCTTTGTGTTTTTTTGTTTTATTCTTGATGGTGTTTAAAAGTTGATATATAGTGTTTAAGAGTCGACTTTTTATTGGTGTCTAAAAGTCGAAAACCATCTAAAAAAACAAACCTGTCAGGTGATAGCAATACTTGACAGGCTCTAACCAACAATCCTAAAGCTCTAGGAGAGAGGAGGCTATGGTTAATTTTACAAACAAAAAGAGAAAAAACAACTTGAAGACATGATGACCTTATAAACATAAACACCTCGAATTTTTTATTGGTGATGATGTCGATATTTCGACATTTCGTGATGAAATACCAAGTATAGAACATCCTTTTTTTGCCTTAAAAGGCGGGGATATGAAATTTAGAGAATATAAAAACGGTAATGTTGTCGTTATAGTGAGGCCAGCAGCCGAAATTGGATTAGCAACGATCTTTGATAAAGATATATGGCTTTATGCTATAGCTAAGCGACTTAATTTTGATGACATTATTTATATGAGCTATTCAATTAATTTTAGACGTAAAGTGATATTTACAATGGAAGAAGA
>NZ_CACTIE010000305.1 GCF_902713415.1 Arsenophonus endosymbiont of Bemisia tabaci Q2 | reverse complement strand
TTGATTAATCCAACGCGATACAGATGCAGAGCCAATCCGAAATTACTTCGCTGTTTCTCGGATACTCACCCCGTCTTCTTCCATCGTAAATATCACTTTACCTCTAAAATCAATTGAATAGCTCATATAAATAATGTGATCAAAATTAAGTCGCTTAGCTATAAATGGAACGACATCACGAAGTATAACTTATTATTCTCATGCTGAAACGCCAGGTCTGGGTGGAGAGGTAGATAATTTACAATGGCGCGCCCAATGGATTGGCAAAAAACTTTATAATCAAAAAGGGAAACCGGCGATAAAAATTGTGCGTGGTGGAGCATTAGATGGTCCCTCTAGTATCGATGGCCTATGAGGGGCAACACTCACATTAAACGGTATCCAGAATATGTTTGATTTCTGGTTGGGTAATAATGGTTTTGGCCCATTCCTGAATAAAGTACGCAAAGGAGAGTTAAATCATGGCTGATAGTAAAGAGATTAAACGCGTGCTAATTGAACCTTTATTCGATAATAATCCTATTGCATTGCAAGTTCTAGGTGTTTGTTCGGCTTTGGTGGTAACGACTAAATTAGAAACCGCCCTTGTGATGGCCATTACTGTGACTTTAGTCACTGGTTTTTCTAGTTTTTTTATCTCATTGATCCGTCATGATATTCCTAATAGTGTGCGAATTATTGCTGAAATAACAACCATAGCTTCTTTAGTTATCGTTGTAGATCAAATCCTGCGCGCTTACGCTTATGAAGTTTCTAAGCAACTTTCAGTATTTGTCGGTTTAATTATTACTAATTGTATCGTCATGGCACGTGCTGAAGCGTATGCAATGAAATCACCACCAATTGAAAGTTTTATGGATGGTATTGGTAATGGTTTGGGATATGGTGCTATTTTAATTTTAGTTGGTTTTCTAAGAGAACTATTTGGTTCAGGTAAACTATTCGGTATTACTATTCTGCAATCGGTACAGAATGGTGGTTGGTATAAGCTAAGCGACTTAATTTTGATTACAAAATATATGTTTTTCTCCAATATAAATTTACTGATATAGAGT
>NZ_CACTIE010000304.1 GCF_902713415.1 Arsenophonus endosymbiont of Bemisia tabaci Q2 | reverse complement strand
CCCAAGTCCTTATCCGAGTACTTCCTAAAAACAGTGTAATCATGATGGATAATGCAACTTTTCACAAGAAACAGAGTATTCAACAAGTCATCATCGATGGGGGGCATATGGTGGAATATTTTCCTACCTATTCGCGAGATCTTAATCCAATTGAACATAAATGGGCACAAGCTAAATGCAAAAAAAGAACGCTCGGATGCGACACAGATATTTTGTTCGCACTCAATATGGTGTAATCAAAATTAAGTGGCTTAGCTATAGTGTTGGATTTTTAAAATCCAAAATAGTGGAAATTTGTTTATAAGCTTCTGTTAAATCTAAATATACTAATTTTTCTGTCATAGCGGTTATGGCTTGCTGTTTAAATTCTGCACTGTTGTCAGTAATAACTAAGTCAAAAATAGGATCCAATTTTCCTTTAGCCATATCTGTTCGATAAAAAGCTTTAATCGAACAATCAGGAAAAGCATTAGTAATAAAAGATTGTGCTGTGGCAATAGTGCGCTGTAGATTGTGCGCATAAATATAAACATTATTTGAGTCTGGACATTGATCTGGCCGAAAAAGCCCCACTCTATCAAACCAAGACCCAAAGTAGTTTCCCATATAAATCTCTAATTGACGGCCTTTATTGGTAAGATTTCCATCTTTAGTATGCCAAAATAGGCTAAAGTTTATTCGTTGCGCGGGCTAATATAACCTCATATATTATTGGTGCTCTTAAATTATGTCTACTTAAAATTAATAGCTGAGTCAATTCATAATCTTGAAATTTTTCTAACAAATAACTAACTGGCGATATTAAAGGTAAAAGAAGCCATATCATTACTCTTTTTTCATCTTTTCAACGCTTCTTTAAAGTTCATTATAATTTATTTTTTAAAAAAACTTTATTTATATGGAGTCAATTAAAAATAAATTTCATTTACCATAAAATTTTGACTTTGCTTGTTTTTAAGAATATTTATTAATTTCCACTTCAATTACATAAAATAAGATGGTAGGAAAATATTCCACCATATGCCCCGCATCGATGATGGACTTGTTGAATACTCTGTTTCTTGTGAAAAGTTGTATTA
>NZ_CACTIE010000303.1 GCF_902713415.1 Arsenophonus endosymbiont of Bemisia tabaci Q2 | reverse complement strand
TCATCGATGGAGGGCATATGGTGGAATATTTGCCTACCTATTCGCCAGATCTTAATCCAATTGAACATAAATGGGCACAAGCTAAATGCAAAAAAAGAGGTCTCGGATGCGACACAGATATTTTGTTCGCACTCAATATGGTGTAATCAAAATTAAGTCTCTTAGCTATACCTACTCCGGCCGTAGTTTTATCGGCAATAAAATTAACGAGTGTGTGTTTGCATCTATTTTAGCCGCAGTACCATATTGGGGGGCTGACGACCACATTATCCACTGCTTTAGTAGTGCTTTTAAGTTTTATACTGGCAAAGCCGTCTTTATCTGTTTGACTTGATGTTGCCGATCAATGACCATCTTCAGCTTTATCATCATCTAGCAACCAGCTGATATCCAGATCTGCCACCTTAATAGGATTATCAAATTCATCAACCAGTTGTTCCTTAAAGGTAAAGTAACTGTCGCCATTCGCAACTTTATTAACTTCCTGACCATCTAATGTGACTGTTTTTATTTTTAGCGGTGTTAATATTAGCAATAAAATTCACTGCTTCGGATTTTTCTTCACCACTTGTTGCATATTGCGCATAGATTACCACATCATCCACTGCTTTTTTGCTACTTTTAAGCGTAATAGTCGCCACCCCCATCACTATCTGTTTCACTGCTTGCAGGCAAGCTAACAATAGTACCCTTTTCTTGTCGCAATTTAATGACTAATCCTGCTTGCTTAACCGGGTTACCATTATGGTCAACTAGTTGGGTGCTAAACTCAAAGCCATTCTTACCATCAGCGATCTTATTATTGTCAGCATCATTTAATATGATCTTGCCCACTTTAGCAGTTTTAACATCACCAACAAAATTCACTTTCTTATTAGCTGGTTTTAATGGAGGTACCCTATATTTGGCATAAACTATGATATCATCTACCGCAATATTACTACTTTTCAAAGTAACCGAGGCAATTCCACTATAGCTGGGCGACTTTAAATAGGTAGGCAAATATTCCACCATATGCCCCGCATCGATGATGACTTGTTGAATACTCTGTTTCTTGTGAAAAGTTGCATTATCCATCATGATTACA
>NZ_CACTIE010000302.1 GCF_902713415.1 Arsenophonus endosymbiont of Bemisia tabaci Q2 | reverse complement strand
CTTCGCTGTTTCTCGGATACTCAACCCTTCTTCCTCCACCGTAAATATCACTTTACGTCTAAAATCAATTGAATAGCTCATATAAATAATGTCATCAAAATTAAGTCGCTTAGCTATACACTCGTACGCTCGTTCAGCTAAAACGTGAAGGTCAATATCCGTCTCACGTTGAGCATCGACAGATTAAGTACCGAAATAACATTTTCTCGAATGCGAGCATGGCAAATTGAAACGGATAATCAGCGCCACACTGGGGTTTAAATCGATGAAAACTGCTTATGCCACGATAAAAGGGATTGAAGTAATGGTGGCGCTGCGTAAAGGTCAGGCTAAGTCGTTTTACTTCAGCTATCCCTTAGGTGAGATGCACCCGGTGAACAGGATTTTTGAAATGTTCAGACTTTCACCAACAAATAAGGCTACCACGTCACGATATTTGCAACAGTGCCATAGATTGAGTCCGTCCCGATTAGTATGACTACCTAAGACTTTATCAGTAAAAATTCTATTTGCTCGTACACCGGCTTCTTTAAGCGCTTTAATTTGAATATCGAGCGATTGTTGACTGGTTGACACTCTGGCATATCCAAAAGCCGCATTCAATGTCTCCTTAATCTATTTAAAGACGATAAATGTCTTTTATTATTATAAAACGATTTAATAAACATTTAAGAATAAATATTTTTACCTGTCTAAAAATTTATAATATTTTAAACAAATAAATAATCTAAAAAAATAATATGGAAAACTTGAATTGTTTTTTGATTTTGCATTACGTTTTTATCATTTGCTTGTATAACTGCTTCAAATTCTAATCAGATACAGAGCATTGACTATTAAAAGAGCTTATATATAAAGACCTTTAGAGAAATTACTATAATGAATGGTAGCCTTATTAACATAAAAAAACCTTGATTCTTCATCTTTTATAACCCAAAAATCATTACCATGTTTCATGTATGAAAGCATCAAAATATTTAAGCGAATATCAATATCTTTATTAATCGAGAGTTTCATCCTTTTCCCTCCATGATATAGCTGGGCGACTTTAAAATGATTACAAGTAATTACTCTATATCAGTAAATTTATATTGCAGAAAAACATATATTTTGA
>NZ_CACTIE010000301.1 GCF_902713415.1 Arsenophonus endosymbiont of Bemisia tabaci Q2 | reverse complement strand
CTTTTCCGCTTCCTCGGCCATTCGCTCGTTGCGCTCGGGGTCATGGACTCCGGCGAGCGGGTCAGCGATAGCCCTAAAACGCTTTGTACAGGTTGTGTTGCCACTTTCCCTTGGTAACCGGCTTTTGTTCGATGGTTTTAATTATATCTTGTACTGAAGCAGAACCAGTAACTTTGGCATAATTAAGTGTATTAAGTGTAACGGCAACTTGTTGTATATCTCGCAGTGCTTCCAGTGCTTTAGTTAGCTTGCTAATACAATTGCAAGTCAGTCCTTGTAGCGCTAGAATGGTGATATTAGGCATGATAGGCATGATAGGCATGATTGACAACTCCTAATGCATACAATAAATTAATTGGTATAATGCTAATTACGTCGTAACATTATGGCTGAAATAACCTAGATTAAGATAAAGGTTAAACCTTCTAATAAGGGTAAACCTTCTAATAAGGGTAAGGTCAAGGAAAAATAATGAATAATGAATAATGAATATTACTCAACTTGCAGAGAAAACGGGATTAAGTGCCAAGACAATTCGGTTTTATGAGCAAAAAAGTCATTAATTACCCCGCCACCGAGAAGTGAAAATGGCTATCGCCATTATCAACCTGCTCACTTGGAAGAATTAACATTATTAAAGCAAGCCAGAAAGGTTGGATTTACGTTAAAAGAGTGTCGGAAATTACTTGAACTTTTCCGTAATGCACGTCGCCAGAGTGCGGATATAAAAGCGGCGACGTTAAATAAAATTAGTGAAATTGAAAAAACCATTACCGAACTTATATTTGATCCGCGATAGCTTGCTTTCATTGGTTGCATCGTGTCCAGGGGATGACAATGCAAAATGCCCGATTATTGATCATCTGGTTGGTCATCATGTTGATTAGACCAAACCGGTTTGACGGTTAGCGTAATACCATCGACATCAATCACTTTGACTTCAGTGTTAGCTAATAATTCCTGAGAACAATAAACCGGCCAGCTACCATCAGCCAGTCGTATTCTGCTATACCCATTATTGGTATCTGAGATTAAACCGTGCTTTTGTGACAATTATAGCTAAGCGACTTAATTTTGATGACATTATTTATATGAGCTATTCAACATCTTTTATCAACTCGGAT
>NZ_CACTIE010000300.1 GCF_902713415.1 Arsenophonus endosymbiont of Bemisia tabaci Q2 | reverse complement strand
CAATACTCCCTAAACACGCTCTTAAACGCTTTCTGGCTATCGGTAATGACTTTCCCTTCACCTCCTGCCACATATCCTGCTGGATCCTAATTTTCATGGGTTTCAGTTGATTTTCAGGAAGTAGATTAGGCAAAAACGTGCTGATTTTTGAAATCCCTTCCTCTAACGGCAATCGCTTTTTAGGCGGTGTGGGTGGTTTTGGTATTTTAACCTTCACTTCCTGTTTAGGTTTTTCAACCACCTTTTGGGGCTGCTGTTTTGCTACTTTGTGAGGATGAGACTTTTTTCCCTGTTTTTTGGGCGTAGCGTTTACCCAGACCTTTTTACCGTAAACGGGGTTACTTGAAGGTTTGTGTTTCTTGTGAAGCCTTTATTGAGCGATTGAGGGTTAATTTCATGCGTTCCGTCATCGTTTTAATCTTTAAACAGGTTGCTCATTTCATCATCATTCAATCCCGTAAATTTCATCACAGATTGCCTGTCTATACCACTTTCCAGCATTTGGCGCGCTATCTTCATCGAAGCCTTTTTTTCGCCCTTTTGCACCCCTTCCTGAATCCCTTTGAATCCCTTCAAGTTTACCTTCTTGACCGCCTTCTGCTTTACGTTGTTGTATACCTTTTTGAATTCCTTCTTGGATTCCTTCAGTTTTGCCTTCTTGTCTTAATGCTTGAGCAATAGTCATAAGTGCTCCTTCGTGTTTTTCTGATTGTTTAACTATCTTAGTGATAAATTCTATTGGTTTTCGAGCATTACCTTCCTGAATGAGATAATTAAACATCGCGATGACTTGATTATCAGTATAATAATTATACGACAATAGTTTAACAATGCTATCCAGTAACTCGGTCATATCTCGTCTTCGAATGTATTTTTGGATGAGGGTCAACAAAGCCATTCGCTTATGTTGCGTAATTTGACCATCATCTAAAGTTCTAACATCTGCTAATCGGAACGGTTGTGTATAGATACCTTCTGCTACTTTTCTGTCATGAAAACAGTCCAACCAATTCGTGCTATAGGGGTGAGGACTTTGTTCACCACAATAAAACAGGATGGGAAACACCAGTGGCAACTCTTTTTGACCAGCCTCTAGATGCTTTTGCATCGCGGCCATGCTATAACGGATCAACCGCCATGCAATGA
>NZ_CACTIE010000299.1 GCF_902713415.1 Arsenophonus endosymbiont of Bemisia tabaci Q2 | reverse complement strand
CTCTCAAACGGGGGCCATGTTCAGGGGCAATCGCAATCAAACGGGTTCGCATCCGTGGGTATTCTTTTCCAACCTGATTTATTATGTCTTGCCAAGGCAGCACTTCACCCGATTTGATACTGTACTCCAGTTTCATCAATTCAGCTAACTCAATAGTGCTTTTTAATGGCACGAGATGCTTCTAAACTTCGGATTTGTTGATCATTTGATACTAATGAAGCATATAACAATTCTGCCCGCTGCTTAATGAGTTTCTGGTTTTTTCTTTGCATTTGGGGTACGAAGATCATGATTGTCGCGATACTGCTTTAGATTTTTATCACTGCTTTCAACATCAATCTCGCCATTAAGCATCACGATATATTTTTCGCTTTTGATCCATCGCGAGATAGTTTTACGGTTTACGGCCGTATGTTGGGCATACTCAGAAATATTCATCGTCGACATGGGACATTTTCCTGAATCAATGAGACATAGGGTGGGAGATGTCCAACATTAAATGTGACACTAAATCTAAATCATTTTTCGCTAACTTGATGAAATTAAAATAAAAGTGACCCTCCCATATCATGGGAAATGGGACATGGGACACAAATTCAAAAATGTTTAGCTAGTGAAATACTACGGTGCGCAATGCCCACGGTTTACGATAGTGTCATGAAGGACCCAAAATAAACATTATAATAGGTTATTGTTGTAAAGATTTAATTAAAAACGACAAATATATTAGGTATTTTAGAAGTCTTGGCGCATTTGGCATCATAATAATATTAATTATTTGAATAATCTCTATAAATGTGAAAATGTGATCTTTTCCATGGTAATGCGCACAAATGTGATACAGACTGATTACGATTGCAATCTCTATAGTACTTTCATCAAAATTAAGGTGATGACCTGATTATTATTTAACAAAGATAAGTTATATATCTAAGCGACTTAATTTTGATGACATTATTTATATGAGCTATTCAATTGATTTTAGAAGTAAAGTGATATTTACGATGGAAGAAAAAAGGTTAAGTATCCGAGAAACAGCAAAGCAATTTCGGATTGGCTCTGCATCTGTATCGAGTTGGATTAATCAAATAGAGCCAAAAGCATCGACTACGCGTCAGCGAAAAATCGATAAATCCGAGTTGATAAAAGA
>NZ_CACTIE010000298.1 GCF_902713415.1 Arsenophonus endosymbiont of Bemisia tabaci Q2 | reverse complement strand
GATTCAGAGGCAATCCGAAATTGCTTCGCTGTTTCTCGGATACTCAACCCTTCTTCGGCGATAGCGGTTCTTGACCGTATAGAGGTACGTTTTTACTAGACAGCGGTTGTTAATACTGTCTGTCGGGTATTTATCTATTTGATTTTTAAATGACGCGAGAATATTTACGACATCGTGTTCTTGCGTGTGATGTTCGGCAGGATCCCGCCATATGTTATTAATGATTTCTTCGGTTGAGCGTTTTTTAGTAAACTTAATGTTATTGTGCGTATTCGAGATTAGTTGCGATAATGCATTTGACGCCGTTCACGGCAACGTTGGCGAGCATTCATTGATGAATATCTCTTCCATAAGAAGATTTATGCTAAGTACGAAAAGTACTTACTACAAATCCACCTATTGATTATTCAGTGTTTGTGTACACCTGTATCGGCATACTCCGGTCGGGAAGTCCTTACGTCCGTAGGCTCAACTCCGCTTCGAAAACAACCTACGAAGCTGTCAGCAAATGACAGGCGCAACTTCCCTGCCATCCGTTTCACAGATTTTATTTTGCTGATACCGTATTGTTAAAGAGCAGTTTACAGCCCTAAACGCTGGCTATTCGCTTTTGTTCAAATTTCTAGCTTTACAACCCAAGCGTCTCGCTCTTCTGCGGGACGGTTAAAGTAAGCTTCTCGGACTATGCGGTTGAATTCAGGAAGGTATACCCACCTTTCACTTCTGGCGTTGGGTTTGGTTGGATCTTTCAAAAAAATGACAAGTAACTTTTGTTCTTCAGCCATATCCTTGACTGTACTAGGAGTTTTACCGAGCAGCTCAGCAAAATTTTTATGTTCACTGCGTCTATCAGATATCTGATCTCCTAGTCGTCGTTGCTCACTCCGCCCCTAATAAATTTTTTTTAACCGCTTCATACCGCTTCTAACCGCTTAAAAACCCAAATTCTGGTATGCTTAACACTGGGTGCATTTGCCGCGATTTACCGAGTTCTGGCCTGGTTTGGCGACACCACATAAAATATTCCTATATAGGATCAATAATAGTACCTGATTAGGAGCAAGTCAAATGAAATTAAGTGATAAAATTAAAGCAATGCGTATAGCTGAGGGATTGAGTCAAAATCAGTTATGTGAACTTATTGGATTGCCTAGAAGTACTCTTTCTAAGTATCAAAGCGGATT
>NZ_CACTIE010000297.1 GCF_902713415.1 Arsenophonus endosymbiont of Bemisia tabaci Q2 | reverse complement strand
TCATCATCGATGCGCGGCATATGGTGGAATATTTGCCTACCTATTCGCCAGATCTTAATCCAATTGAACATAAATGGGCACAAGCTATATGTAAAAAAAGAGCGCTCGGATGCGACACAGATATTTTGTTCGCACTCAATATGGTGTAATCAAAATTAAGTCGCTTAGCTATAAAGCCAAAATATTCGCGCCGTAAACGCCGTAAAACAGAAAGCTGCTCGTCATCCAGTTGAGCTATATTTTGCCCAGCCAGATAGTATTCACAATAACTTGGTTTATCTAAGCAACCAAGAATATTCATTAAAGTTGATTTGCCAGAGCCTGAAACGCTAACAATCGCTACCATTTCTCCTGCGTTTATGGTCAAAGAAATATTTTCTATAGCTGGGCGACTTTAAAATAATTACAAGTAATTACTCTATATCAGTAAATTTATATTCCCCAAATTAATCGTAATCAAGCCTCGTTAAATACAGCTAAAACTAATTTGAAATATACCCATCTTACTGCGCCATTAAGTGGGATTGTTACTAACATTAAAACGTTGCAGGGAAAAACGGTAATCGCTTCTCAAGAAGCGCCAACTATCATGACATTAGGCGATTTGGATACAATGTTAGTAAAAGCACAAGTTTCTGAAGCTGACATTATTAATCTTAAACCGGGGCAAAAAGCTTCTTTTAGTATTCTTGGCGCACCGGATAAAACTTTTACTGGAGTTTTGAAAGGTATTTTGCCTACGCCGGAAGAAGTTAATGATGCAATTTTTTATTATGCACGCTTTGAAGTACCCAATCCGCATCATATTTTAAAACTACAAATGACTGCAAAAATTAAAATTTAACTTGCATTACATAAAAATGTATTACTTTTACCACTATCTGCCTTGAGAGAAAATATTGCTAATAATCAATATATTGTAGCACTACTACAAAATGGGTAACAAGTGGAAAGGAGAGTCGAAGTTGCTACCCAAAATTATATTGATGCAGAAATTGTTTCCGGTCTTGCTGAAGGTGACTTAGTAACTACTACCTCTGAGATAGCAAAAGGATGAAGGAATGAGTGCATTAATTGAATTGAGTAATATCGGTCGTAATTATCGAACAGGTGAACAACAGGTAAAGGTACTATAGCTAAGCGTCTTAATTTTGATTACAAAATATATGTTTTTCTCCAATATAAATTTACTGATATAGAGTAATTACTTGTAATTATTTTAAAGTCGCC
>NZ_CACTIE010000296.1 GCF_902713415.1 Arsenophonus endosymbiont of Bemisia tabaci Q2 | reverse complement strand
CTCTGTAAGGCTCATGACCATCAATTGGCGTTGATAGTGATGATATTCCAAACTAAACGGAGTATCTGTTATGTCTAATCTCAATACCTCCATATCTAATCTGACCCCAGAAGTAATTGGCAAATCTGGCCGTCCTATCAAAAAAACTAAAGACGTTGCAGTCTCTTTCGTTAAACAGCATCAGCAGGTAACTCAAAAGGTAGAATCCCTTGAATGCTCAGAATAATTTTTAACCAGCAATTTTTAGCTGGTTAATTATGAATATAATGGGAACACCTACAAAATGTATGAAATGACCAAAGACGGCTTCGTATTCTTGCTGATGGGGATTCACGGGTAAGAAAGCGGCAGCCTTGAAAGAAGCTTATATTGCTGAATTTAACCGCATGGAAGCAGAACTCATAGCCAGACGTTATCAGAGTATTAACAATCTATCTAGTTCAGAAGATCTCATTGTATTAGTGGATAAATTACAGAAAGTCATCCACGAGGGTGAGTTTATTCCAGCTAGTCAGGCCATCCATGAATATAACCTACCCAAAACAGGTAAAACCCTCTCCAATATCATCAATGATTTTATCAACTATCCCAAGAAAGATACGCTTCATATCTTCTTAGCCTGGCTAAAAAAAGATGGTCATAACGTTGAAGAAGCAGAACGGGTATTAGAGTATATCCGCGCCGAAATGAAAAACATAACGTTAGCCATTGCTAAGCTACGTACTTATGCTCAGTATGTCGAGCATGTAGTCAGTCAACTCTAAAGTATAGCTAAGCGTCTTAATTTTGATTACAAAAATATATGTTTTTCTCGAATATAAATTTACTGATATAGAGTAATTACTTGTAATCATTTTAAAGTTGCCTAGCTATACAGAGCACCGAAAATCCGGTGCTTTTTAATAAATATAACAAATATGTTTATTTTTTTCGCTAAAACCCATTGAAAATGATCTTTTATGGTTTATTATTTATGTATAAATACCAAATCGGTTAATGTTTTTTAACAATATAGAAAGTCGGAATGTACAGCGAGTTATTTCTGTATGAGTGCAAGTATGCATGTTACACAGGGCGCGTCCGCTCTGCGTAAGACAAAGCAGTCAAGGGACAAACAGTATAATAACAGACTGTACAAACGCAAAAAATACTCACCATAGGTCATTCGCAGAGTAATTTATGGTGAGTATATAACGACCTCTTCAAAAGAGGTTTTTTTAATGCGAAAAAAAATAACCAATTAGT
>NZ_CACTIE010000295.1 GCF_902713415.1 Arsenophonus endosymbiont of Bemisia tabaci Q2 | reverse complement strand
GTCATTATCAATGCGGGGCATATGGTGGAATATTTTCCTACCTATTCGCCAGATCTTAATCCAATTGAACATAAATGGGCACAAGCTAAATGCAAAAAAAGAGCGCCCAGATGCGACACATATATTTTGTTCGCACTCAATATGCTGTAATCAAAATTAAGTCGCTTAGCTATAACGAAAAACTATTACGCTGTTTTTCGCCTACCTCTTCAATTCTCACCTGCTTACCATGTTGATGATTATCAGCATAAACCATACGCATTTTTTCGAGCCTAATGTTCTGCGTACAATAGCTGGACGGCCCGCTTTTAATGTCGGTTTATGCACATAAAATTCATCAGGATTAACTGCTCCTTGAACAACCATCTCGCCAAGCCCACACGCTGAGGTAATAAAAACTACCTGATCAAAACCTGATTCGATATCCAAAGTAAACATTACGCCCGAAGAAGCTAAATCAGAACGTACCATGCGTTGAATACCAGCAGAAAGCGCGATACCACGATGATCATAACCTTGATTAACTCGATATGAGATAGCCCGGTCGTTAAATAGTGAAGCAAAAACATGTTTAATAGCAACCATTACTGCGTCAATACCTTGTACATTCAAAAAAGTTTCTTGCTGACCTGCAAAAGAAGCATCTGGCATATCTTCTGCAGTAGCAGAAGAACGTACGGCAAACGAAATATCAGACTCATCGGTGGATAATTGCAAAAAAGCCTGCCGAATATCTTGTTCTAATTTATCGCCAAAAGGGGTATGGATGATCCATTTCTGGATTTGGCTACCTGCTTTGGCTAATTGAGTTACATCGTCAATATCAATTTCATCCAATAATTGGTATATACGCTGATTAACCCCACCTTGTTCTAAAAAATCATTGAAAGCTCGGGCGGTAGTGGCAAAACCATTCGGCACCATAACATTCAGATCAGCTAAATGTGTGATCATTTCACCTAAAGAAACGCTCTTTCCATCAACTAAATTAACATCATTCATAGTAAGCTAGTTATACCAAAGTATATTGGATGAAGTACGGCCATTATCGGGCATTGAAAAAGATCCCTTATTAAACTTCATAGGAAGTGTAAATATTTTAGTTAGTTGGCAAAAATTATCTCATCATTAAGACTAACATAGTGTTGAACCAAAAATGGAATACTGAATCGATCAAGCTCATAATAATATTTTTTAACACCAGATAATCTATCATTCGGCTAAAAAATTTTTACATTTGATCTTTATTATTA
>NZ_CACTIE010000294.1 GCF_902713415.1 Arsenophonus endosymbiont of Bemisia tabaci Q2 | reverse complement strand
CATTTTAAAGTCGCCCAGCTATATAAGAAATTAATACCCGAAATGGTTACTAATTAACCGGTTCAGCGCTGGAAGCCAGTAGCAAAAAAGCGACTATCTACTAGGTCAACGGGATAGATGCTTATTGTATCGATGAATCAATTAACCTTCACTGGTTTTCACTCGGCAAGGAAAGAAGATGAGTCACCAACGGCTTTACACAGAATATGGTAATTATCCGAATTATAAGCAGATGGCGAATGCTAGTGGTGACCAGGAAATGTTACAATCTATCAAAATCATCGAAAAATTCACGCCATTACCCAAAAAGTGGATGTTTTACGTAAAAGAACGGTAGATACTCAAGAGGAAGCCAGTATTATCGTTACCATTGCCCACCGAGTAAAGGGATTAGAGTGGGATATTGTCGAAATCAACAATGACTTTCCAAATAATCTTTTTGACCCTAGTATCGACAATGCAAATTTTAGAGATGAAGTCAATTTACTGTATGTCTCGGTAACACGAGCGAAGAAGACGCTTATCATCAATAAATTGTTGGTAAATATTCTGGCCAAAGTTACTGAGAATGAAAAAACGTCAAAAGTTTAATTCAGAAATGCCTCTAGAAACGCCTGTAATCGATTTTGAGCGGTTTTCTTGTGATGAGTCATAAAAAGAAAAATACCAGTAACAAAAAATAAACGCACCAGAATAGATAGGGTGCGTTTTTGTATAGCTGAATTATGATGTCTGAAATGTAATGAATAAATAGCATATTTAATGTAGCGGGTTTGTTTGCCATAATTCAATCTGACGCGAGCAATTATTGAAAATATCGGATGAGTAAAAAATTCACACCAACGCCACACGACAGTGTATTCAAGCAGTTTTAAAGTGAAAAGAGACAGCTAAAGACTTTTTTGATGTCTGGCTACCAAATGAAATTAAAGCGCTATGCGATTTAGAGAGCCTAAAAGTGGAGTCAGACTCATTTATCGATAGTGAGATGAAAAACTATCAAAGTGATATTTTGTATTCCGTTAAAACAGAAAAAGGTAAAGGTTACTTTTATCTTTTAATCGAAGCGCAATCATTACCCGATAAGCTCATTGCGTGGCGGCTCAATTTTGATGACATTATATATATGAGCTATTCAATTGATTTTAGACGTAAAGTGATATTTACGATGGAAGAAGAAGGGTTGAGTATTCGAGAAACACTGAAGCAATTTCGGATTAGCTCTGCATCTGTATCGCTTTGGATTAATCAAAT
>NZ_CACTIE010000293.1 GCF_902713415.1 Arsenophonus endosymbiont of Bemisia tabaci Q2 | reverse complement strand
CTGACGCGTAGTCGATGCTTTTGGCTCTATTTGATTAATCCAATGGGATACAGATGCAGAGCCAATCCGAAATTGCTTCGCTGTTTCTCGGATACTCAACCCTTCCTCTTCCATCGTAAATATCACTTTACGTCTAAAATCAATTGAATAGCTCATATAAATCATGTCATCAAAATTAAGTCGCTTAGCTATATTACTCAATAAATTGAAGAAATGGGTATTCAAAAGGGTATTCAAATTGGTGAACAAACTGGCGAAAAAAGCATCGATGAAGATCGATGAAGATAGCACGCCAAATTCTAGAAATTGGTATGGATAGGCAATCTGTGATGAAATTTACGGGCTTGAATAATACTGAAATGAGAACCCCTGTTTAAAGATTAAATTATGACGTAACGTCAGAAACTAAGCCTCAATCGCCCCAGAAAGGTTTCACACGAAGAGCTGCCTCCAAAGTAACGCAGTTTATGGTAAAAAATCTGGGTGAACGCTACGCCGAAAAAAGGTAAAAAAAGAGAAACCCCAAAAGGTAGCAAAACAGCAGCCAAAGAAACCGGTTTTTAAACTTAAACAGGAAGTGAAGGTTAAAATTCCAAAACTGCCCACACCGCCTAAAAAGCGATTACCGTTACATGAAGCAATTTCCCAGATAACCGCTTTTTGGCCTAATCTTTTTCCTAAAAATCAATTAATACCCATGAAAATAAGCATTCAGCAGGATATTTGGCAAGGGGGTGAAGGAAAAATCATTACCGATAGCCAGAAGGTGTTTGAGAGCGTGTTTAGGCAGTATTGGTCATCACACTGATTATCGCGCTTTTATCCAATTAGGTGCTAGTCGTTATGACAAAGATGGTCAAATATTCGGAGAAGTTACCCAAGCCGATGTTGAGGATAATTTATAACGTTTGAAACGGCTAAAAAAGCAAAATATATAGCCAAATATGACAATAAGGGATATCTACTAATTTCGGTTTCACTTACTGACTAAACAAAAATTTATTTTATATCGGCGTATTTTTCAAGTAGCATTAAAGTAACTGCGTTAGTCCAACCGAAACCATCCTGTAGATCATACTCGCCGCCATTAGCCATTCCATCACCGTCCACTATATATTTTTCGAATAACTTTTGTTTTTTATCATATAATTTATGGATATTCGCTAAAAATCTAATCCCAATGGATTTAGCCAGAACATCTTGACCATAATAACTAAAACCTTCCACAGCAACCCATTGTAGTGGTGCCCATCCATTAGG
>NZ_CACTIE010000292.1 GCF_902713415.1 Arsenophonus endosymbiont of Bemisia tabaci Q2 | reverse complement strand
GCTAAGCGTCTTAATTTTGATTACAAAATATATGTTTTTCTCCAATATAAATTTACTGATATAGAGTAATTACTTGTAATCATTTTAAAGTCGCCCAGCGATAAATATCACTTTACGTCTAAAATCAATTGAATAGCTCATATAAATAATGTCATCAAAATTAAGTCGCTTAGCTATATTCTCCGCAATCCGATCACTAAATTCACTCACTATAGTGCTTCACATTGTGCCCTGACCTCAGGTGATCCGCTATCAGTTAATACATGATTTGCCTCGGCTTCGCCTAAACGCGAATAAGAAAACTGGGTAAATTCCTG
The DNA here is from genome assembly GCF_902713415.1 of Arsenophonus endosymbiont of Bemisia tabaci Q2. Taxonomy (GTDB): domain Bacteria; phylum Pseudomonadota; class Gammaproteobacteria; order Enterobacterales; family Enterobacteriaceae; genus Arsenophonus. The sequence goes on along the minus strand of NZ_CACTIE010000292.1, from coordinate 964 downwards.
CTCCAGGCGGTCCTAAGCACTTAGGCGTTCTGTTTCCGTTAAATTATAGCTAAGCGTCTTAATTTTGATTACAAAATATATGTTTTTCTCCAATACAAATTTACTGATATAGAGTAATTACTTATAATCATTTTAAAGTCGCCTAGCTATAATTTCGCGCTGGCTTTTGCGTTTGATGATCCCTTGCTAACACTCAGGCTTCCTTTTGTCCCAAATCCAAAACCGGCAACATCGGTACTATCGGTTGAAGTTCTGTCCTCTCTGGATGTACTGTTATTTGAAGACATGGCTTCTTTTGCGTATTGGGATTGTCGTTGAACATCTTCAATCGCTTGGTGTTGTTTACTGGATAATTTGCTGTCTTGCGATCCCTGCTTGCTAAACTGATTACTGAGTGCGGTGGAGATATGATAGGTATCATTAATGGCGCTTTTTAAGCCCTGATGGTAACTTTCACTTTCTTGATGCTGACTACTTAACGCTTTACTGAAGCTGATGTCTAGCATTGAACTCGTATCCAGACTAAACGGCAGTTTCGAGATGGCTTGCGTGGTATCGACAATGTGCTGACCACTTTGGGTGGTGCTAATTACCGCCCCGTTATCGATTTGCTGACTGGAGAGTCCGGCTTTGTAACTGCGGTTTAAATCGGTTTTAAAGCCGTTGATGTTTTCCATCTCCACATTGGCCATGTTTTAATTGTCGCTAGCTACGGCTGACCCATCCGCGGTCGTTGCCCTTTCCAGGGCGCGTTACCTAAATAGGAAGCCCGCACTGGCAATCTGTTGTCCGAGGGCGCTGAAGAGCTTAAAACTTAAAAACGGAATCGACACATCATCATCCAGCCGACAATTCCTGCGGTGGTATATAGCTAAGCGACTTAATTTTGATGACATTATTTATATGAGCTATTCAATTGATTTTAGAGGTAAAGTGATATTTACGATGGAAGAAGAAGGGTTGA
>NZ_CACTIE010000291.1 GCF_902713415.1 Arsenophonus endosymbiont of Bemisia tabaci Q2 | reverse complement strand
AACCCTTCTTCTTCCATCGTAAATATCACTTTACGTCTAAAATCAATTGAATAGCTCATATAAATAATGTCATCAAAATTAAGTCGCTTAGCTATAATACAATATATGTTTTGCATTATGACATCAACGAAATAGAGCACTGGGATATAAAAACGAAAAAAGTTACTCATAGCTCCATGAGTAACTGCTGCTGAGGCAGCTAAACCAAAGAAAGCGATCTTGTTTGCTTAGCTATATCAGTAAATTTATATTGGAGAAAAACATATATTTTGTAATCAAAATTAAGTCGCTTAGCTAGCGATGGATAGCACGATTAATGTTTGTGGTATTTAGGTTATCTTTTAGAATACATAATTGCGCGATGGCGGAATCAAAAACTTTTTGCGTATGGCAACTGACAGCATCAGCTTGATCAACCAAACGATTAACATAGGATGTTCCATTGCCGAAGCTTTGTGCTAATCGTAATTGAAAATCAGGAAAAACCTTGGTATCTATTCTACGGCAAAAACAATTTACAGGGGGTTCGCTCGCATTAGCCAATTTAGCTAGGCTTGCAATACAAAAGTGAATCGCTTTTTGCAGGCTTTCAAGGATTGAATTGGCAACTTTCTTTTCTGATTTACTGAAATACTCAAAGTTATTATTTATTTGTTCTAATGTGTTCATACTGAAAAGCTACCCGTTTTACTAATATTGCCAAAGGGGAAATCTTGTTACTTAAGTCAAAATGTACTACGCGTTGTTTGGTCAGTAATGAAAAAAGGAAGTTATTAACTGAATTTTATTAAAAATATGACGAGCGTCTAATTTACTTTGCATTTTAGTTTAATAAATATGAAGAATTAAAAATCATATATAACTAATCAAATTTGTTGGGAATTATTTTTTGAGCAAAGTAAAATATCGTGGCTTTGTTTACCTGTTCGAGTCAAAAAGGTACATTTGTTTTCTCTATTGAAGCTATCATAGCACTACAGAATTGGTATTTAAGGAGAATCCTATATCATGGCAATTAATAAAGCTGTTCAGGCATGTAATTTAATTATTTTCGGCGAAAAAGGAGATTTGGCTCGCCGCAAATTATTGCCCCTTCCCTTTATGAATTGGAAAAAACGGGCTATATCATCCTGATACGCGTATTATAGGGATTGGTCTGGCTGAATGGGGATGCTCTGCCGCCTATATAGCTAAGCGTCTTAATTTTGATTACAAAATATATGTTTTTCTCCAATATAAATTTAGTGATATAGAGTAATTACTTGTAATCATTTTAAAGTCGCCCAGCTA
>NZ_CACTIE010000290.1 GCF_902713415.1 Arsenophonus endosymbiont of Bemisia tabaci Q2 | reverse complement strand
AGCGTCTTAATTTTGATTACAAAATATATGTTTTTCTCCAATATAAATTTACTGATATAGAGTAATTACTTGTAATCATTTTAAAGTCGCCCAACTATATTTGATTAATCCAACGCGATAGAGATGCAAAGCCAATCCAAAATTGCTTCGCTGTTTCTCGGATACTCAAGCCTTCTTCTTCCATCGTAAATATCACTTTACTTCTAAAATCAATTGAATAGCTCATATAAATAATGTCATCAAAATTAAGTCGCTTAGCTATAACGCTTTGCCTGTTAAAAAAGAAAAAGCTAATCAGATTAAACCGGATTCGACAAGAATTTCCTTGGATTAGCAAATTTATTTTCCTAAAACTGAGAATTGGACTCCATTTTGGAACCGTTACACCCAGGAAAGTGTGGTAAATTTAAGCCCTAAAGCTAAAATAAATATTTTCGGTAAGCGTATAATTGAAAATGGTTTACAAGATTATGGATTAAATCTAAATGACGAAAAAATGCTTCTAACAGCTTTAGATTTACAGGTAAAAAAAGTCCATGTTACTTCCTTAGATCATATTGAAAAAATGAAGAAGGAGATTATTAGTTCAATAAATGAATCTGATAGTTATGTTATCATAAATTATTTACGGATTTCTCTTGGACAATCCGGCGGAGGGCATTTTTCCCCTTTGGTAGCTTGGGATAAAAGTAGCGATTCATTCTTTATTATGGATGTTTCCAATACCAAATATAATTAGGTTTAGGTAAATAGCCTTGATCTTTTTCGAGCAATAAATACTTATGATCATAATCATTGGCGAGGTTATTTGATAGTTAAAGAACATGAGCATAGCTAGTTCTACAAAAATAAATACTAGTAAAACCGAATACAGTACAGCTAGGCAACTTTAAAATGATTACAAGTAATTACTCTATATCAGTAAATTTATATTGGAGAAACACATATATTTTGTAATCAAAATTAAGACGCTTAGCTATAAATGGGCACAAGCTAAATGAAAAAAAGAGCGCTCGGATGCGACACAGATATTTTGTTCGCACTCAATATGGTGTAATCAAAATTAAGTCGTTTATCTATAGCACTCATTCTATCCCGCTAAATTTTCGGGTGTCAGCAGATTTTAGACGGCGATTTCGTATCGCTAGCTAAGCGACTTAATTTTGATCACATTATTTATATGAGCTATTCAATTGATTTTAGACGTAAAATGATATTTAAAATGGAAGAAAAAGGGTTGAGTATCCGAGAAACAGCGAAGCAATTTCGGATTGGCTCTGCATCTGTATCGCGTTGGATTAATCAAATAGAGCGAAAAGCATCGACTACGC
>NZ_CACTIE010000289.1 GCF_902713415.1 Arsenophonus endosymbiont of Bemisia tabaci Q2 | reverse complement strand
GACTTTAAAATGATTACAAGTAATTACTCTATATCAGTAAATTTATATTGGAGAAAAACATATATTTTGTAATCAAAATTAAGACGCTTAGCTATAAAAACGGTTTATCGGAATACCTTTTTATTAGTAATCGACGGATATGTTATTCCTCTTCGGACAATGAGTAAGGCAAAGGCTGAATAATGAGCTGACTATTGGTTTCGCCAACCAGCCGAAAAATACTCTCTTTAGGCATATCATTATTCATGACAACTTGCACACTAATAAAACCTTTTGTCATGGTAACAGCAGCTAATACTGTTCCAGTGCGCCGCCAGTTATCAGCTATTTTCCACTCGATAGCATCTCCAGTTTTTGGCAGCGTATTTGCTGTCCCGGTTAACCAAAACATGGCACGCTTATTGGCGCCGCGATATTTTGCTCGAGCGACCGTTTCCTGCCCGCTATAGCAGCCTTTCTGAAAATTAATACTTCCGGGTAATGCTTGCAGATTAACGGCTTGAGGAATAAATTGTTCACTATTCTCAATATCAATATTAGCAATTCCAGCGGCAATATCGAAAGCTAACCATTGCTGACTATCACCATGTTGGGGGAAATGTTTTGTTAGTTCAGCAGCAGTTGCGCTATCAGTAACAATTAAAAAACGTTCAAACGGTAAACTAAAGTGCAGTAAAGTCGTCTGCCCTAGATGAATAACGGACCTTTCCTTATCGGGTAATAGAGAAAAGTGGCTGCTCAATGCGTCACGAACTTCTTGGCCGGCAGCACCTAACAGCAGGGTATTGTGCTGCTGGCTGAGTGTTATTTGCGAGAAAACCGCATATTTTTTCAGTTCAGTAAGTTGTTTTGCTGTCATACTAGTGCGTAAAATATAGCCAAAGCCTTGATTATAATGAAATAAACGTAGTGTGCTCCACATTTTTCCTTTGGCATCACAGTGGGCGGTGAATATATGTTGTTGTGCAGTTAATGTAGCAATATCCGCTGTTAATTGACCCTGTAGATATTTTTCAGCATCAACCCCTGTTGCTGTGATGAAACTCCAATCATTAAGTGACATTAACGTTAAGGGTAATTGATGGTCTATTTCACAAGTTGCTGGTGTAAATTTATTTAGGCTTGTCATGTGTTTATCCGCTAATAACCTGGATAAGAGTAGTCATAATGGTAAAATAGCTAACAGACAAAGCAAGTAATATTATTAAAATTAACTAACAAAATTAATGTCGAATAATTTATCTATATAAAGTTTTTAGTTAGTGGTTATAGCTAAGCGACTTAATTTTGATTACACCATATTGAGTGCGAAAAAAATATCTGTGTCGCATTCGAGCGCTCTTTTTTTTGCATTTATAGCTAAGC
>NZ_CACTIE010000288.1 GCF_902713415.1 Arsenophonus endosymbiont of Bemisia tabaci Q2 | reverse complement strand
ATCTTTTATCAACTCGGATTTATCGATTTTTCGCTGACGCGTAGTCGATGCTTTTGGCTCTATTTGATTAATCCAACGCGATACAGATGCAGAGCCAATGCGAAATTGCTTCGCTGTTTCTCGGATACTCAACCCTTCTTCTTCCATCGTAAACATCACTTTACGTCTAAAATCAATTGAATAGCTCATATAAATCATGTCATCAAAATTAAGTCGCTTAGCTATATGCATTTACGAACGGATAGCGATATTTGCTATCTTAGCGGCAGGTTTAATTGCTGCCATGGCACCAAAAAGTGCTTTTCGCTTAGTAGCGCTAATTTTATGCTTATCTTATATATAGTAGCTGGGAAGGATTGAAATTAACCTTCGAATATACCCGACTACAACTCTATCCCTCTCCTTTTGATTCATGTGATTTTGTCGTTAACTTTCCTTCATGGCTGCCACTTAACGGCTGGTTACCGACTGTTTTTGAAGCCTACAGTGACTGTAGCCAAAAAAATGGTCATTTTTGAATATTGAAATGTCCGTATGGTTATTAATTATTTTTATTGCTTATTTCTTGGTGGCAATAATTGTCTTATTAAGCCAATTTTTATGGTTTAAAAAATAGTCATTAAGACAATTTGAGCTGGACTAATAGTTATCAGTCCAGCTTTTGCTATGGTCATTTGATGAAAATAGTGCAGGTTTTCAGCTAAAAATAATCAAATAGCTAAATAAGTATTAGGGCTAAAAGATCATTAACTAATGCTCCTTTAATGATTATTAATGAATATTACTTTTAGAAAGCAGATTAATAACTAAAACTCCGGAAATAATCAAAAAAATACCTAAAATGGCTGGCCAATCTAATTTTTTCTGATAAAGAAACAACGCTGCCACAGACACCAGCACGATCCCTAAACCAGACCAAATAGCGTAGGCAATGCTTAATGGCATCATTTTGCCTACTTGTGATAAACCAAAAAATGAAATGCTATAACCAATAACAACAATAATCGATGGCTACAAATGGGTAAAACCATCGGAAGCCTTTAATGATGTAGTTGCAATCACTTCAGCCACAATCGATATTAATAGATATGCAAATTCGTTCATTTATACTCCTAAATATAAACTATATCATCACGATGGTAAGATAATCGAAGCGTTGATTGCCAGTATGTGGGGTAAAACTAAAATAACCAGGTTTCCCTGCCGACATTTTGCCATCCTATCTCAACAAACTCGGTATTGAATACCAAATAGTTGAAGAAAATACCTACGGCATTGTGAAGGAGAAAATTCAGGCAAGAAAATGTAATGGTCAACAAATTCTGTAGAAGATCTAAGCGGCATTCTTTAGTTCATGATATTTTTGATGTGGCGTTAAAT
>NZ_CACTIE010000287.1 GCF_902713415.1 Arsenophonus endosymbiont of Bemisia tabaci Q2 | reverse complement strand
AATGGGCACAAGCTAAATGCAAAAAAAGAGCGCTCGGATGCGACACAGATATTTTGTTCGAACTCAATATGGTGTAATCAAAATTAAGTCGCTTAGCTAGCGACCACCACCAAGTTTATTGATCCCTTTATTGTTTGATAGTTGTCCACCAACAGTACTTCAGTAAGAATTTGTTGATCTTTTAGCGTAAGTACTTTTAATTGAACGCGTCCATCATGGAGTAACAGAACATCACCTGATGCCACATCATTCGGTAAACCTTGATAGTCAATGTCGACTTTTTCTTGATTACCTTCACCTTTGGCTAAATTGCCATCTAAGATAAATTTATCGGCAATATGAAGGAAAATTTTTCCTTCTTTAAATGTTGAAACGCGAATTTTAGGTCCTTGTATAGCTAAGCGTCTTAATTTTGATTACAAAATATATGTTTTTCTTCAATATAAATTTACTGATATAGAGTGATTAATTGTAATCATTTTATATAGAGTGATTAATTGTAATCATTTTAAAGTCGCCCAGCTATAGATCATCAAGAATAGCGACATGTTGTGTTAATGATTTCGCAAGTTCACGTACTTTTTTTGCCCGTTGTAAGTGATCTTCTGCTGAGCCATGAGAAAAATTTAGACGAACAACGTTTGCGCCGGCTTTAATCACTTTTTCCAGGTTATTATCACGATCAGTCGCGGGACCGAGAGTAGTAACAATTTTTTTCTTCTAAGTCGTCTCGACATTTATGACTCCGTTACTTATTAAAATTGGTGTTGGTTGATAGATTATTACATAGAAATGAAATTAATCCCTTTATTAAAGTGTGCTGTTGTATCATTTAAATGCTTTAGCTAGAGAGAATATTTTTTGCAGTAAAACGAACGGATCTATAGTTTGCTGATATTGATCTGTTTGCTAAAGGTAAATAGCACTAGAGTTTATCAGGATATACATCATGTAATATATCTTTTACGCACTTTAAGTTATCTCTAAATTTTTGCCCTCGACGTAAAATAAAGCCAGTTGCTAGCACATCTATTAATGTCAACTGTGCTAGTCGTGATGCCATCGGCATGTAAATATTAGTATATTCAGGTACAGTAATCGCGATAGATAAGGAAGCGATTTGTGCCAGAGAGGAATTAGCGGTAGTAGTAGTAATGATTATAGAATCATTGGCTTTAGCAACTTTAGCTTGTTCAACCAAGTTTTGCGTGGGTCCACAGTAGGCAAAATGCAAATCACAACGTTACCATAGCTATAGTTATAGCTAAGCGACTTAATTTTGATTACACCACATTGAGTGCGAACAAAATATCTGTGTCGCATCCGAGCGCTCTTTTTTGCATTTAGCTTGTGCCCATTTATGTTCAATTGGATTAAGATCTGGCGAATAG
>NZ_CACTIE010000286.1 GCF_902713415.1 Arsenophonus endosymbiont of Bemisia tabaci Q2 | reverse complement strand
GATACAGATGCAGAGCCAATCCGAAATTGCTTCGCTGTTTCTCGGATACTCAACCCTTCTTCTTCTATCGTAAATATCACTTTACCTCTAAAATCAATTGAATAGCTCATATAAATAATGTCATCAAAATTAAGTCACTTAGCTATAACAGCGTGAAAACGATGCTGTTGCGTTTGATGAACTTTTATTTTTTTTACTAAATTATCAGGTAACCGTTGATCCATAAAACCTGAAATCACAACCACATCTGAATCTTTCCATTGCTATTTTTGCATTTTTCTAAACATTTATTTAAACAGGCAGGCAAATCGGTTCCCCCACTAAATGTTTGATTAAGAAATTGCATTAATTTCTCTATAGCTGGGTGACTTTAAAATGATTACAAGTAATTACTCTATATCACTAAATTTATATTGGAGAAAAACATATATTTTGTAATCAAAATTAAGACGCTTAGTTATAATCCATCATTGCTTAATAAATCATAATCAATAACTTACATTGAAAATAGAATAATGTGACACTGACGGTTGTGTCACTCATGGCTATTTTCATTAAAGCGAGGCAGAAAGCTTTAGCACAATTTTCATTAAATTTTCCCATTGAACCTGAAGTGTCTATACATACAATAAATGGCCCTTTTGGTTGTTGTTTATCGTGATGTTTGACCGTTGGACGTAATATTTTTCGTTCCTGCCAATTATCGCCTTGTAACCTGTAGGTAAGTAAATGTTTTTTAACTAATTTTTAGAAAATTCAAATTCGAGTTCTTCTAATCCCAGCAATGCTAATTCACACCAGGTAGAAGACGTAAAATATCATTACCTTGGTTTATCCCTCTAATTTGCTCAGGTAGTTTGGTCAGGGATTTTTTCCAAGAAGATTATTGATTCTAATATTTTCTGCTGTTTTTGTTGAGATTTCAACGAATTACTTCTACCTAAAAGTTCTGCTAATTTTTCTAATTCAGGTTGTTGTTGTAAAAAATGGCTATACTGAATTAATAATTGAATATTATTGCAGGATTGGGTTAAAGCTCCTTTACTCATATCCCATAATTTACCAGAAGACTGATTATTTTGATTAAACATTTCTGTTAAATTTCCAATTAATTTCAATCGTTTCTCTAATTCAGCCAATAACTGTTCTTTTTCCTGCTCTAATAATAATTTATTAAACGTTGTCACTTCAAAAATAAGATTAAGGCGCCAGCGTTGAATAAATAGAGATTGTCCAGCGGGATCATGAGATATTTTTCTCAGTAAATAATGCGCTTCTTGCACAAGAGAAGAATCTATTTCTGTTAATTTATCAATAGTTATCGGAAGATTGCTAAAAAATTTTGTAGTAACAAGAGCTAAATTTTTCTGATAAAGTGAAAATTCTTCGGTTA
>NZ_CACTIE010000285.1 GCF_902713415.1 Arsenophonus endosymbiont of Bemisia tabaci Q2 | reverse complement strand
TTGGTCTCAAGAACTCGGGAGCTAAAGGAAGAACAAATGTTATCGGCGCTTTATTGGGCAAAACGCTGTTTGCTATCGGATTATTTGATATCAATATTATATGGTGTAATCAAAATTAAGTCACCTAGCTATATTCCTAAAGGCAGACTCACCAATACCGCAACACTCGATACTTTTAAGCTTAAAATAATAGCTTGCCACTCATATTCACTTAACATCTGCAAAAATTAATTTCCTATAATGGCCTAAAACCATAATGTTTAAATATTGCCGGTGCGGCCGGCGTTTTTAAATAGACAAAAAAATCGTTAACCTGATTAGTCTGATGATTTTTGACAATCGCTATCGGGTATTGGATAGCGTTATAACTGTTCGCTGGAAATATACCAACTACTTTAACCTTTTTACTCACCCCCACATCAGAGTCATACACTATGCCTAATGGTGCTTCATTCAACTCAACTAATGCCATACCATTGCGAACATTATTGGTTCTAGCTAACATTATATCAACGGTTTTGCAGGCGCCTAAAGCAACTAGTGCCTGTTTAGCATAGATACCAACCGGGACATGATCAGGATCACCGACGGTAATTCGTTCACTATTCGCAAGTGTGCGCCAATTAGTTTTTTGGCTAATTGTGATTGATTTTAGTGTTGAATTTATTGGCGCAATAAGAACTAAATTATTATCTAACAAAGTATAGCGACTGGCATTAACCATAAATTGTTTCTGCTGCACATAATCCATCTATTGTTGGTCAGCAGAGATAAAAATATCGGCGGGAGCACCTTGTTCAATTTGTCTGGCTAACGTTGAGGAGGAAGCATAAGCGGCAATAATTTTAGTATTATGATCCTTTTCATATTGCGTTACGATATCATTTAAGGCATTGGTTAACGATGCGGCAGCAAAAACGGTCACTGTATTCTCCGCCGCCCAATTTTGGTCAATGACCAACAAAAAAGTGCAACTGCTGCCACTATTTTGGCAATATATTTTTTCATTATTGATACCTTTTTCATTATTTTTATCGTTATATATATCAGGGTATAACAAATAATGAAAGCCGTATGATATGGATAAAATTAAATTGTCCTAGTTAGTTAAAAACAGTGGTAAACAGAATAAATGAGCGGTATAACAATTGCTAACCATCTGTTGTTAACAGATAATTAACAAAAAATAAAAATAATCATATCATATTGATAGTTAATAAAAAAATCAGCTTAAAATTTCAATGGCTGGAATTAGCTGATAAAAAACCGTTATTTTGCTTATCATTTAAATAAAGTTATTTATACAAATTTTATTTATAGCTAAGCGACTTAATTTTGATGACATTATTTATATGAGCTATTCAATTGATTTTAGACGTAAAGTGATATTTACGATGGAAGAAGAAG
>NZ_CACTIE010000284.1 GCF_902713415.1 Arsenophonus endosymbiont of Bemisia tabaci Q2 | reverse complement strand
ATTTATTAATTGTAAGTATTTTTATCGATAAATTTATTTAAAACTTTATTTATTAAAATTCTTTTAAAAAGAAATAGAAAATAAGGTGTTTATTTATAGCTACTACGTTTTCGCATATTAATTTATTCTTGTTTAACAAAATTAAGTATTACCGTTAAGAAATTATTTCATAATGGTCCGGCGATAAGCATTGCTGGAATAGTTGCACATACGCCAATCAAAATCATCCAACCAAAATCAGCATTCATCTGAGATGCAACTAACATTGGCGTTGGATCCGGAAGTAAAAAAGCAGCAGCAGCGGCTACACCGGCAAACAGGGGAATAGCTGTTTTAACAACATTGCCACCTAAACGGTTAGTAATGGTGAAAACAATACCAATTAACAATACTATTTGTACACCAAAAAAAGTGGCAATGCGCAAATCAATCCTGTAATACCAATGGCTAAATTAGCCCGTTTTTCACCAAAACAATTGATTAATTTGATCGCAATTTGCTCTAATGCGCCTGTTTCATGGAGTATCCGTCAAAACATTGCGCCTAATGCCACAACAATTGCTAAGAATCCTAATGTTCCTGCCATACCTTCTTGCATTATTTCTATGATTTTTTAACCGGCATGCCAGAAAATAATCCCGCTAAAATAGAAACCACCATCAACACAATGAACGCATGTAATCTTGCATACATAACCAGAAACAACAATAAAAAGACAGCCCCTGCGGCAGTCAATGTCAATACCAGCATATTTAATGTTTCAGGTATAGGCGTGTTCATCTATTTTTCCTTAGTAATAATTTTATCAATTAATTTTACTTTATTATCAATAAGCTCAGCTAATGATGGCTTAATATCGACGATATACACATCTTTTTCATCATTACTAGGTACTCCAAAGTATCAAACTGCGAGACCAACATATTTGGTTTGAAAAAATGATTTTTACGCTTTTTAAATCGGTCTTATACTAATTTAAAGTCTCCTTCAAGGTAAAAAAATCATAAATGTTGGTTTCCGTCTCTTAAAATATCTCGATATTTTTTCAACGCGGAACAAACAATCAAAGAAACCTTATTTGTTCTCTGCATAGCAAAATAGCATCACTCAATGCCTTAAGCCAAGGAAGTCAATCAGAAACATTAAACGCATGGCCATAAGACATCTTTCTAATATTGGCACGTGGATGCAAAAAATCACCATCTAAAAACGCAGCTCTATTTTTTGAGCGATCCCACTCGCAACTGCTGATTTATAGGTAAGCGACTTAATTTTGATGACATTATTTATATGAGCTATTCAATTGATTTTAGACGTACAGTGATATTTACGATGGAAGAAGGGTTGAGTATCCGAGAAACAGCGAAGCAATTTCGGATTGGCTCTGCATCTGTATCACGTTGGATTAATCAAATATAGCTAAGCGACTTAATTTTGATTACACCATATTGAGTGCGAACAAAATATCTGTTTCGCATCCGAG
>NZ_CACTIE010000283.1 GCF_902713415.1 Arsenophonus endosymbiont of Bemisia tabaci Q2 | reverse complement strand
TTTCTATATTTTTCTATAGGAAAAGTCTTCACATATTTTATTCTTGAAGTAGGTATAAATAATTCTATTCGCTCAACCGTTGTAAAGTTCAAAAAATTATTATTTATTACTGGTTCATATATTGATACATACCCCTCTTGAGTATCGCTTTCATAAAAAGAAACCTGTATTGCATAAGGGCCAATTGGCCTAATTCTTGTCATCATTATTCATTCTCCAAGAGGAGACAGCCTGTTTTCAAGAAATTTAATCCATGATTTAATTTTTTCTTTTAGAAACACGCAGTGACCTATTGCTTCATAATGTGGCGCTTGATTTAATGTCATTTTTAATTCCTCTTTATCATTTACCCAACATCTTAATGATTAGAGGATGTCTTTTCTGTATTCCAGACAAAGACTCCATACAAGGATCTTTGGCATTTTTAACCGCTTCAATATCATCTTCACTTGGCGATTCAGACAATGGCATTCAGTGGCTTGCTGTGCACGTTTTCTGGATACCTTGACAACAATCTGAATAGTGGAAGTGGGAATTACCCAGATCAATGCCAACTAGCTGACCTTTTGTATTGTTATTATAAAATAAGTACTTTATCGTCACAATATCTGGCAGACGAACACGACAATCAATCCAGTTCATTAATTCTTCGCTTCCTGTTGATGAGACAAGACGACTTGCCGCACATAGTTCTGCAAGCCGTTTATCTGCTCTTCCGCAATTTCGATTCGCCGTCTGAGGATGAAATAATTTCGTTGAGCGGTGTAGTCAAGTCTGGCGCTGGTTGCATCATCCAAGCCGGAGGGGGTGGTATTGGCGGACACATTGGAACAGGTTGCTTTGACGTGCAACCGGCGACGACTAGTAGCCACATCGTGCTCAAGCTGGGTAATAAGTTTCTTATCATATTCAAGTGCTTTAGTGTGTTGTGTATCTAACGCCGAGATGGTCCGTATTTGATGGCTTAACTGCTCAAATACAACCTGCTGTTTTTCTCTATCCGATATAGCAATCTTTCGTGCTTTCTCCGTTTGATAATACAGTGTTCGATAATATAGGGTTGCGCCTAACATTGAAGCTAGTAGCGCTACGATAACAAGAGGGATTTTCCAGTTCATTTTTCTACACAATACGCTTACCTAAGAAACAACATAGAGTATTTTAGGGGTGCTCTAAACCTTGCAAAAGGTTATGTAGACGTAGCTCTTAACAAATTAACTAATACATTCATGAATAACGAACAAGGTAGATTTGAAATTAATCATGAACATCCATTAGTGAAGTATGCAGAAAAGGTCTTTGTCACTACAGATGATAATATACTAGCCAATATAGCAATCAGATTACACGACTCTATAAGCAATATGAAAATGTACTTTGATGAGAATCATGATATATATTTTGCAACAGCTATAGCTGGACGACTTTAAAATGATTACAAGTAATTACTCTATATCAGTAAATTTATATTGGAGAAAAACATATATTTTGTAGTCAAAATTAAGACGCTTAGCTATAA
>NZ_CACTIE010000282.1 GCF_902713415.1 Arsenophonus endosymbiont of Bemisia tabaci Q2 | reverse complement strand
GATATAGAGTAATTACTTGTAATCATTTTAAAGTCGCCCAGCTATATTGGATTTATTAGTAGAATATCAGCAGCAACGATATGAAATCTGGTTGGAACTAGGTTTACAAACATCCCATGATAAAACCCTGAAAAAGATCAATCGAGGCCATGATGCTGCTAGTTATCAAAAAATTGCGCAAATTGCCGGCAAAAAGGGATTAAATGTTTGTGTTCACCTAATTGTTGGCTTACCAGCTGAAACAGCTAGCGAAAATCTGCAAACAATATCTCGTGTTATCGATACTGGTGTTGATGGTATTAAATTGCATCCATTACATATTGTTGATGGTAGTATAATGGCGAAGGCTTGGCGTGCTGGGCGTTTGTTATCACTTGAATTAACTGAGTACGTGGAAATAGCCGGAGAAATGATCCGTCACACACCAAAAAATATTATTTATCATCGTATTTGTGCCAATGCGCGTCGGCCGACTTTACTCGCGCCAGATTGGTGTGCAAATCGTTGGTTAGGCATGAATGCGTTATATCAATATCTCTGTCAGTATGGCGGCCAGGGCTCTGCAATTTAAGTTAGTGGAGGGAATTAAAATAGGTTTTTGGCAGATATTTTATATGGCGGTGAGGGAGGGATTCGAACCCTCGATACGTTTTCACGTATACACACTTTCCAGGCGTGCTCCTTCAGCCACTCGGACACCTCACCGGTTATCATTTTAATATAGTAGGATACTAGAATGATGCGGCGCTACTATAGGAAAAAGCAGACTAACCGTCAATAATATATTGCAACTTTTGTCTTTTTTTGCAGTTAACAAGATAAATAAAGAACAATTTGTTGAAAATGTATTCGATATTACCGCGAAGGTTTTATTGTCCTTACTAATAAGTAAAATTATTAAATGCATAGCATAAGTTGGAAAAAATAATGAATGAATTTTCCGTGATTTGCCTAATACTAGGAACATTATAGTTAAGCGTCTTAATTTTGATTACAAAATATATGTTTTTCTTCAATATAAATTTACTGATATAGAGTAATTAATTGTAATCATTTTAAAGTCGCCCAGCTATATGACCATTGAAGAGATCAGAGCAATAATTGCTAATATGCGTAGTGATTATGAAGATCGGATCGATGATTATAATTATCAAGAACGCAGAATTATCAAAAGAACGTCGGGAGTTATCACAAAAATTGAAAACCATGGCTGATATAGCTAAGCGACTTAATTTTGATGACATTATTTATATGAGCTATTTAATTGATTTTAGACGTAAAGTGATATTTACGATGAAAGAAGGTTTGAGTATCCGAGAAACAGCTAAGCAATTTCGGATTGGCTCTGCATCTGTATCGCGTTGGATTAATCAAATAGAGCCAAAAGCATCGACTACACGTCAGCGAAAAATCGATAAATCCGAGTTGATAAAAGATGTTGAACAATATCCAGATGCTTACCAAAAAGAACGTACAGAGCGTTTTGGCGTTTGTCAGAAGGCCATTTGGCAAGATCTTAAAAAAA
>NZ_CACTIE010000281.1 GCF_902713415.1 Arsenophonus endosymbiont of Bemisia tabaci Q2 | reverse complement strand
ACTTTAAAATGATTACAAGTAATTACTCTATATCAGTAAAATTATATTGGAGAAAAACATATATTTTGTAATCAAAATTAAGACGCTTAGCTATAATAGCATCGATGAGTATTTTGTATTTATTGACGATAGTAAATAGTTATTATGAGCTCGAATTATGGA
This sequence comes from Arsenophonus endosymbiont of Bemisia tabaci Q2, assembly GCF_902713415.1. GTDB lineage: Bacteria > Pseudomonadota > Gammaproteobacteria > Enterobacterales > Enterobacteriaceae > Arsenophonus. The sequence continues at coordinate 1,369 of NZ_CACTIE010000281.1, read as the reverse complement.
ATGCGTTATTTTTTGTTTAATAATGGATTAATTGAATTTGGACTAACCAAGGGTAGTTATGAAAGGTGTATTCATTATGGTGCTTGATTCTTTTGGTATTGGCGCTACGCCGGATGCGGATAGATTTGGTGATGCTGGGGCAAACACTGTAGGCCATATTGCGACCGCTTGTGCGCAAGGGAAGGCTGATAAGGGTCGTAAAGGTAAACTCTTTTTGCCCAATTTATCCCGTTTAGTGTTAGCAAAAGCCGCTGAGGGGTCATCAGGAACATTTCCAATCGGCCTGGATGAAGACGCTGAGATTATCGGTGCCTATTGGTTATGCGAGTGAGTTATCTTCCGGAAAAGATACCCCATCAAGTGATTGGGAGATTGCCGGGGTACCGGTTTCATTTGAATGGGGATATTTTAAACAGCAAAAAATAGTTTTCCGCAACAATTATTGGATAAGTTAGTTGAAGCGCCTAATTTGCGCGGTTATCTGGGAAATTGTGACTCGTCAAGCACGGTGATCTTGGATCAATTAGGTGAATGGCATATGAAAACAGGTAAACCTATTTTCTATACTTCAGCCGATTCAGTCTTTCAGATAGCATGTCATGAAGAGACTTTTGGGGTTAAAATCTTTATCAGCTTTGTGAAATAGCGAGAAAGACACCAGATGAAGGTGCTTATAATATTGGACGTGTTATCGCTCGTCCTTTTATCGGCAATAAAGCTGGCTGTTTTCAGCGTACCGGTAATCGTCGAGATTATTCAGTTGAACCACCTGCACCAACCATCCTGCAAAAACTGGTTGAAGAAAAAGCCGGCCAGGTGGTTTCAATTGGCAAAATTGCAGATATTTATCCCAATGTCGGCATTACTAAGCAAATGAAAGCAACCGGTATTGAAGCGCTATTTGCGGCAAGCCTTGAGGAGATCAAAAAAGCGGCCGACAATACCATTGTGTTTACTAATTTTGTGGATTTTGATTCTTCATATGGACATCGTCGTGATGTTGCGGGTTATGCGGCCGAACTAGCTTTATTTGATACTCTTTTACCTGAAATGCTGGCATTAATTGAGAATGGGGATGTTTTGATTATTACCGCAGATCATGGTTGTGACCCGACCTGGCCAGGAACTGATCATACGCGGGAAAATATTCTTATTTTAATTTATGGTCCGAAAGTAAAACCTGGGAAACTAGGTCATCTACAGACCTTTTCTGATATTGGTCAAACCGTTGCGCAATACTTTGATTTATCGCCAATGGCATATGGCAAAACGCTATAGCTAAGCGACTTAATTTTGATGACATTATTTATATGAGCTATTCAATTGATTTTAGACGTAAAGTGATATTTACGATGGAAGAAGAAGGGTT
>NZ_CACTIE010000280.1 GCF_902713415.1 Arsenophonus endosymbiont of Bemisia tabaci Q2 | reverse complement strand
GATATAGAGTAATTACTTGTAATCATTTTAAAGTCGCCCAGCTATATTGGATTTATTAGTAGAATATCAGCAGCAACGATATGAAATCTGGTTGGAACTAGGTTTACAAACATCCCATGATAAAACCCTGAAAAAGATCAATCGAGGCCATGATGCTGCTAGTTATCAAAAAATTGCGCAAATTGCCGGCAAAAAGGGATTAAATGTTTGTGTTCACCTAATTGTTGGCTTACCAGCTGAAACAGCTAGCGAAAATCTGCAAACAATATCTCGTGTTATCGATACTGGTGTTGATGGTATTAAATTGCATCCATTACATATTGTTGATGGTAGTATAATGGCGAAGGCTTGGCGTGCTGGGCGTTTGTTATCACTTGAATTAACTGAGTACGTGGAAATAGCCGGAGAAATGATCCGTCACACACCAAAAAATATTATTTATCATCGTATTTGTGCCAATGCGCGTCGGCCGACTTTACTCGCGCCAGATTGGTGTGCAAATCGTTGGTTAGGCATGAATGCGTTATATCAATATCTCTGTCAGTATGGCGGCCAGGGCTCTGCAATTTAAGTTAGTGGAGGGAATTAAAATAGGTTTTTGGCAGATATTTTATATGGCGGTGAGGGAGGGATTCGAACCCTCGATACGTTTTCACGTATACACACTTTCCAGGCGTGCTCCTTCAGCCACTCGGACACCTCACCGGTTATCATTTTAATATAGTAGGATACTAGAATGATGCGGCGCTACTATAGGAAAAAGCAGACTAACCGTCAATAATATATTGCAACTTTTGTCTTTTTTTGCAGTTAACAAGATAAATAAAGAACAATTTGTTGAAAATGTATTCGATATTACCGCGAAGGTTTTATTGTCCTTACTAATAAGTAAAATTATTAAATGCATAGCATAAGTTGGAAAAAATAATGAATGAATTTTCCGTGATTTGCCTAATACTAGGAACATTATAGTTAAGCGTCTTAATTTTGATTACAAAATATATGTTTTTCTTCAATATAAATTTACTGATATAGAGTAATTAATTGTAATCATTTTAAAGTCGCCCAGCTATATGACCATTGAAGAGATCAGAGCAATAATTGCTAATATGCGTAGTGATTATGAAGATCGGATCGATGATTATAATTATCAAGAACGCAGAATTATCAAAAGAACGTCGGGAGTTATCACAAAAATTGAAAACCATGGCTGATATAGCTAAGCGACTTAATTTTGATGACATTATTTATATGAGCTATTTAATTGATTTTAGACGTAAAGTGATATTTACGATGAAAGAAGGTTTGAGTATCCGAGAAACAGCTAAGCAATTTCGGATTGGCTCTGCATCTGTATCGCGTTGGATTAATCAAATAGAGCCAAAAGCATCGACTACACGTCAGCGAAAAATCGATAAATCCGAGTTGATAAAAGATGTTGAACAATATCCAGATGCTTACCAAAAAGAACGTACAGAGCGTTTTGGCGTTTGTCAGAAGGCCATTTGGCAAGATCTTAAAAAAATGGGATTGACCTATAAAAAGAACTCTACGT
>NZ_CACTIE010000279.1 GCF_902713415.1 Arsenophonus endosymbiont of Bemisia tabaci Q2 | reverse complement strand
CTCAACCCTTCTTCTTCCATCGTAAATATCATTTTACGTCTAAAATTAATTGAATAGCTCATATAAATAATGTCATCAAAATTAAGTCGCTTAGCTATATATTGTCTATGCTCAGTTATCAGTGCAATGTCAGCAGGCGATTTTTCTGCCCAATAGATCCAAGGCCATTGATTAAATATCATTCATTCTGCCATATTAGTTCTAATTCATTTAATCCGATTAATGGCAATGAACTTTCAGGCCATTGACGAACCAGTTGAGTCTGGAACAAAGACAAGGTATCTAATCCGGGAACGGTTTCTGGTGTTAACCAGCATGCTATTCTGGCTAATTGTGTTAAACCAAAACTACTTTCAAGACTTGAACTAATTACACTATTTAATCCCAAAGCCCTAGCGTCATCAATAAGTTGCTTACAGTGATTATTTAAGCTACCCCAGTAAGGTAGGTTTAATAACAATGGCGCTAACACCTGGCTGTTTTTCAAGTTTAAAATTAGGTTCGCGCACACTTTTGTCCCAAGCAATAGCGCGATCGCCGTTTGTTGAGCAAACGCTTGCGATTGGCTGGCTTAATATACTTGGCAAACGCGGCGGCTTGTGATTGGTTCCAGCTTCGATTAGCATCCAACCGTAAACGCAACAAAGGAATCGCATCAAGTAGCAAATTAACCACCATCCCATCCCGCACCCACTCATAAAGGCCAACCTTAACCTTAGCCACTTTTTCACTGCTAACACCATTTAATTGTAAAATAAGCGCATCCACATCACCGGTACAAAGGGGTGCTTTTGGATAATGGGTTATTTCAGGTAATTCAGCCTTTAATTTAGCCAGCGCATAACTGAGCCCAAAAGCCACTGATGGAATATGGCACGTTTTAACTGTTGCACCCTGGCACCAGTTATGTAAGCCTGTTTGCAATGATTGCCTGGCCATTTCTAGTGTTTCAACACTAAACGCAGGTAAAGGTGAAATTTCACCCCAACCTTGGGCGTCATTTTCCTGTAAATGAATAAGAAAACCATCACGGGTTTTTAATCGCTGCTGCTTTAATACGATCCCTGCTTCGATAGGTAGACTAAATTGATATATTGCCGCCTTACGCATTATGGATTACGCTCAAAGCTTGAAAAATCAGGTTGTCGTTTTTCATTGAAAGCATTTCTCCCTTCCTGCCCTTCTTCGCTCATGTAAAATAACATGTTGCATTACCGGCTAACTCTTGTAAACCAGCCTGGCCGTCACAATCCGCATTCAGCGCTGCTTGCAGACAGCCTAGTGCCATTGGGCTATTTTTTAATATCTCACGACACCAGCCTACCGTTTCACGCTCCAATTCAGCATAAGGTACAACCTGATTTACCAATCCCATATCTACTGCTGAGCGTGCATCATATTGACGGCATAAAAACCAAATTTCGCGTGCTTTTTTGTCCAACGATGGGTGCCATATAAGACGCTCTCGAACCACCATCAAATGAACCAACCTTAGGCTCCGTTTGATCAAATATGGCATTGTCAGCAGCAATGGTTAAATCACACATCATATGTAATATATAGCTAAGCAACTTAATTTTGATGACATTATTTATATGAGCTATTCAATTGATTTTAGACGTAAAGTGATATTTACGATGGAAGAAGAAGGGTTGAGTATCCGAGAAAC
>NZ_CACTIE010000278.1 GCF_902713415.1 Arsenophonus endosymbiont of Bemisia tabaci Q2 | reverse complement strand
TTATTAATGAATTGTTATTAACTTAATGAGTTGTTATTAATTTGATGATTAATTAATAAAATATGAATATTATTTTTTTGCTGACTAGTTAAGTCGTTTTTGCTTAGCTAAACCAATTTTTTTAATTCATTGACTAAAAAAAGAAGCCATAATTGACCCGCATACGGTTATTTTGTATAGTTTTTAACTATAGTGGTTTATAGAAAACAATAAGTTATATAAGAAAATTGTTGTTTTAAGATAATAAAAATGCCAGTTTGTGCTAGTTTTTTGTAAAAATGTAAAGTTGAGTGTTTTTTTCATATCTGCACAACAAAGGGCTTGAAAAGTAGTTAAAAAAACATTATTTAAATTACTAATTTAATGTTAATCATTGTTAATTAATAAAGGAAAGCAATTTTTATGATGCGAATAGCTTTGTTTTTACTTACAAACTTGGCAGTAATGTTTGTATTTGGAATTATTTTGAGTTTGACCGGCATCCAGGGACAAAGCGTTCCAGGGCTAATGATTATGGCTGGTTTTTTTGGTTTTGGTGGTTCATTTATCTCATTATTGATGTCAAAATGGATGGCATTACGTTCTGTTGGTGGGCAGGTGATTGAAAGTCCGACAACAGAAATGGAACATTGGTTGTTAAATACCGTCAAGCGTCAGTCTGATCAAGCTGGCATAAAAATGCCAGAAGTTGCTATTTATCATGCACCCGATATTAACGCTTTTGCCACCGGGGCTCGTCGTGATGCGTCATTGGTTGCTGTTAGTACAGGTTTGTTAGAAAGTATGGGACGTGATGAAGCCGAAGCGGTTATCGCCCATGAGATCAGCCATATAGCAAATGGTGATATGGTAACAATGACTTTATTACAAGGAATAGTGAATACTTTTGTCATTTTTATTTCACGTATTATTGCTCAGCTGGCGTCTGGATTTTTATCAAATAGTAATAATGACAATGAAAGTAGCCAGGGTAATCCAATGATTTACTTTGCGGTATCAATGGTGTTAGAAATTGTATTTGGTATTTTGGCCAGTATTATTACTATGTGGTTCTCGCGTTATCGTGAATTCCGTGCAGATGCAGGTTCGGCGCATTTAGTGGGTAGAGAAAAAATGATTGCTGCATTACAGCGTTTGAAAAGAAGTTATGAACCTCAGGAAGCTGGCAGTATGATGGCTTTTTGCATCAACGGACGTTCTAAATCTTTTAGTGAGTTGTTTTTGTCCCATCCTCCTCTTGATAAGCGCATTGAAGCTTTACGTATGGGCACTTATCTTAATCGGTAAAACAATAATCAATCCCACCTAATGAGGTGGGATTGATTATTAACTTCGATAGGCTGTTTTGATTTGTTCGATTATTCGTTGCAAAACTTCTGCTTGTTTAGCATCTTCTTGCATAACAAGAATTTCTTTTTCCATATTGAGTATAGCTCTTCCTGCATCGGCTTGATTTAGCGCTTTTAATATAGCTAAGCGACTTAATTTTGATGACATTATTTATATGAGCTATTCAATTGATTTTAGACGTAAAGTGATATGTACGATAGAAGAAGACAGGTTGAGTATCCGAGAAACAGCGAAGCAATTTCGCATTGGCTGTGCATCTGTATCGCGTTGGATTAATCAAATAGAGCCAAAAGCATCGACTACGCGTCAGCGAAAAATCGA
>NZ_CACTIE010000277.1 GCF_902713415.1 Arsenophonus endosymbiont of Bemisia tabaci Q2 | reverse complement strand
TGGGCACAAGCTAAATGCAAAAAAAGAGCGCTCGGATGCGACACAGATATTTTGTTCGCACTCAATATGGTGTAATCAAAATTAAGTCGCTTAGCTATACGTAGTGATCAACCATTACCAAAACTCACGACACCGATGCCATCATTAGACCTACTTGCCAGTCCACCCACCCAAAATGAGCCGGTTGATATGTTTGCACTGGAGCAAACATCCCGTTTAATTGAAGCGCGTTTAAGCGATTATCGGGTAAAAGCGGAAGTCGTTGGTTTTTCTCCAGGGCCGGTTATTACCCGCTTTGAATTGGAGTTAGCTCCTGGCGTGAAGGCGGCACATATTTCTAATTTATCAAGGGACTTAGCCCGTTCCTTATCAGCAACCGCCGTACGTATTGTTGAGGTGATACCGGGTAAACCTTATGTAGGGTTAGAATTGCCCAATAGAAAGCGTCAGACGGTTTATCTACGCGAAGTGCTTGATTGTGATAAATTTCGCCGCAACCCCTCACCATTAACCATTGTGTTAGGTAAAGATATTGAAAGTGAACCGGTTATCGCCGATTTAGAAAAAATGCCCATTTGTTGGTTTCCGGTACCACTGGTTCGGGTAAATCGGTTGGGGTTAACGCAATGATCCTCAGTATTTTGTATAAAGCAAAGCCTGAGGATGTTCGTTTTATCATGATCGATCCTAAGATGTTGGAACTCTCCATTTATGAAGGAATTCCTCATTTCCTGACCGAAGTTGTCACCGACATGAAAGATGCAGCTAATGTACTGCGTTGGTGTGTTAATGAAATGGAACGTCGTTATAAGCTAATGTCTGCTTTAGGGGTAAGAAATTTAGTGGGCTATAACGATAAAATTAATGCTGCTGAACGTATGGGGCGCCCGATACCTGATCCATTTTGGAAGCCAGGTGATAGCATGGATAGTAATCATCCGGTACTAAAAAAAGAGCCTTATATTTTTGTTATGGTTGATAAATTTTCCGATCTCATGATGACCGCTGGCAAGAAAGTTGAAGAGCTAATTGCGCGTTTGGCACAAAAAGCGCGGGCAGCCCGTATTCACCTTGTTTTGGGGACGCAAAGGCCATCGGTTGATATTATTACCGGCTTAATTAAGGCGAATATACCGACTCTCGGATTGCGTTTACTGTATCAAGCAAGATAGATTCTCCCACCATCCTTGATCAAGGTGGCGCTGAATCTTTATTAGGCATGGGCGATATGCTTTACTTACCGCCTAACTCCTCTATTCCAATTCGTGTCCATGGCGCGTTTGTTTGCGATCAGGAAGTGCATGATGTGGTTAAAGATTGGAAAGCTAGAGGTAAGCCCGAGTATATTGATAACATTACTAAGGCTTGCGATGAGGGTGAGAGTGGTAATGGTTATGATGGTGATGAAGAGCTTGATCCACTATTTGATCAAGCGGTTGAATTTGTGACGGAAAAGCAACGCGTCTCAATATCTGGCATTCAACGACAGTTCCCCATTGGTTATAAGCGTGCCGCAAGGATTGTTGAACAGATGGAAGCGCAAGGGATCGTTAGTGAACCAGGCCACAATAGTAATCGCGAAGTCTTATAGCTGGGCGACTTTAAAATGATTACAAGTAATGACTCTATATCAGTAAATTTATATTGGAGAAAAACATATATTTTGTAATCAAAATTAAGACGCT
>NZ_CACTIE010000276.1 GCF_902713415.1 Arsenophonus endosymbiont of Bemisia tabaci Q2 | reverse complement strand
GTTCCATTCAGATCAAGGTTGCCAATATTCATCGGAGGAGTTTAGGGCGCACCTCTTTGAAAGGAGCATAACTCAAAGCATGAGTCGACAAGGTAATTGCCTAGATAATGCCGTGATGGAAAGATTTTTTAGGAGTTTAAAGACAGAAAAGCTTAACCATTTATCGTTTATCAATCATCAATCTGTTGTCTATGAAGTTGAAAATTACATTCAGTTTTATAATTATTATCGACGCTATTCAACGATTGGTTATTTAACGCCACATCAAAAATATCATGAACTAAAGAATGCCGCTTAGATCTTCTACAGAATTTGTTGACCATTACAATAGTCAGTTAGGTTTCTTATCAATCCGCTTCGTTGTACTTGGGATATCAAAAGCTTTCTTTAAGCGAACGATAAATTCATCGTCATCACAGATGGTTTTTGCTGGGCTATCAGACAATTTAGCGACGGGTTTACTATTACATTCAACCAATTTAATCACAATATTAAGCGGTTTAACCTGAGGGATATTGCAGGTTAAACGGGTTCCAATACCAAAAATAAGATTGATACGTTTATAAAAATGTTTATAAAGGATCAATGTTTTTTGTAAATCAAGGTTATCTGAAAAAACCAGCGTTTTACTCATCGGATCGATAGCCAGCTTCTTATAATGACTAATTGCTTTTTCACCCCATTCTAACGGATCACCCGAGTCATGCCGTAATCCTTGATAACGATTGGCAAAAGTGATATCGAAGTCGCGCAGGAAAGCATCCATCGTAATACAGTCTGTTAATGCAATGCCTAATTGATTGGGATACTCATCCAGCCAACTTTGCAGCGCCACGCGCTGGCTATTAGCGAGATCAGCACTAATTTGCTGGTGAGCTTGAAACCACTCATGGGCTTGGGTGCCAACAGGTTTAAGCTGGAGTTGTTGGGCCAGCTTATAATTACTTGTACCGGTAAAATAAGGGAAATGGTTTTTGAGCTCATTGACAATAGCGTATTGCACCGCATGAGAAAAACGTCGGCGAGTACCAAAATCCATTAATTTGAAATTAGCTAAATCAATATTTTGTGTTTTTGGGTTTTGATAAAAATGCTTAATCAATTTATGTAAATGTTCAATGGCATCTTCGGTTGTTACATTGGGCGAGCGATCGCCGTGGACCAGTTCGCTGATTAAGGCTAATAGAGGTACTTCCCAAAGAATAACCTCACGCCATGGGCCGCTAATTCTTAGCGCTAACTGATTTTCTTGTGTGGTATAAACATTAATCTGCGTCGGATTGAAGCGAAAATTATTTAACCAATCAAGATAATCAGCTTTAAAAAAAGGCAGTCCACGCAGATAGCGGTATTCAGTTGGCGTTAATGCAATATTTGCCATTAAATCTATTTGTTGGCGTACAGCCTGAGCGTAGTTACCAAGTCGTTCATCACTACGACAACGAAATTCTGCCATAACCGATACTTGGTTATAGTGATGAAAGACGGCTTGTTGCATATGCAGTTTATAAGCATCAGTATCTAGCAGTGATGTAATGATAGGTGGTGCATCTAGATTCATAATGCGTTAGCTATCCTAGCGGAAGCATTACTCTCGACTTAAAGATAAAATATGCGAGAGTATACCTGTTGATGCTAGTAAGAGAGAAGGCCGTTCCATATATATTTCTGGCGTAGTTATAAAAATTCTAATC
>NZ_CACTIE010000275.1 GCF_902713415.1 Arsenophonus endosymbiont of Bemisia tabaci Q2 | reverse complement strand
TCTTAATCCAATTGAACATAATGGGCACAAGCTAAATGTAAAAAAAGAGCGCTCGGATGCGACACAGATATTTTGTTCGCACTCAATATGGTGTAATCAAAATTAAGTCGCTTAGCTATACATTTAGCTCAACGAGCACAAAGTTCCTTATTAGGAAATTTAATGACGGATTTCGTTCACGGTGATCCTGAAAGCTTATATTCACCAGATGTTTTGGCCGGGATCAGAATGCATCGTCAGGTAGATAAATTCACCGACCAGCACCCCATTGTGATTAATGCCAAGCAACTTTTTTGCCCGCCATACCGCCAAGTCGCAGCGATCACTCTCGATTTAGTTTGGGATCATTTTCTAGCTTTATATTGGATATTGGGATCATATTGGATATTGGGATCAAATCGAAGCAAAACAGACTCTACCCCAATTTGTTCATTATGTGCGCCAGAAAATTATGTGCGCCAGCAAATTGAACCAAACCTATATTATACCCCAGAAAAATTTCAAGAATTAAATGAGTATTTATGCTCACAAAACTGGCTGATCCATTATGCAGAACCTGAATATATTAATAATGTATTAAACAGCATGGCGCGCAGGCGTCCTAAATTGGCTAATTTAATCGGCTCCTTTGATGATTTTATTCTGCATTACCACGATTTTTTTGCTTTTTTTTGGCAACTTTATCCAGCAATGATCGCTTTTGCCGAAACTCTATCAGAAAAAAGAACGCTATTAATGAAAACAAATAAACCCTAGCTGATTAGAGGCTAGGGGGGTTTATTACCGATTAAATACCACTCTTTAGGTAGCTCGCTTTACGATCATAGAGTGCAAAAATTACTAAAACGATTAATGAAGGTACCAACCAAGCTAAATCATGAACATAAAGTGGTAATTTTTTCGCAACATCAGGAATAAATCCTTGCAAAAGTTCAGAAGATTTCATCGCACCTAATAAGCCAAAGATTAGACTCGTCAACATAGTTGGCGCAACCACCCTGGATGGGCACTTCCACCATTTCAAGGTAAAACTCATTAAAATCAATATAATACATGGTGGATAAATCGCGATTAATACAGGAATAGAAAATTCAATCAGTTTACTCAATCCTAAATTCGAGATCACCATAGAAAAGATGAAAAGTATCCAGACTAATTTACGATAAGAAATCGACACATAAAGCACAAAAATTCCGCGCAAGCACAAGTGAGTCCAACCGCAGTTATAGCTAAGCGACTTAATTTTGATGACACCATATTGAGTGCGAACAAAAATATCTGTGTCGCATCCGAGCGCTCTTTTTTTTGCATTTAGCTTGTGCCCATTTATGTTCAATTGGACTAAGATCTGGCGAATAGGTAGGCAAATATTCCACCATATGCCCCGCATCGATGATGACTTGTTGAATAGTCTGTTTCTTGTGAAAAGTTGCATTATCCATCATGATTACACTCTTTTTAGGAAGTACTTGGATAAGGACTTGGGTGACCCATGCATAGAAAACATCGCTGTTATAGCTAAGCGTCTTAATTTTGATTACAAAATATATGTTTTTCTCCAATATAAATTTACTGATATAGAGTAATTACTTGTAATCATTTTAAAGTCGCCCAGCTATAATATTGATATCAAATAATCCGATAGCAAACAGCGTTTTGCCCAATAAAGCGCCGATAACATTTGTTCTTCCTTTAGCTCCCCAGTTCTTGAGACCAA
>NZ_CACTIE010000274.1 GCF_902713415.1 Arsenophonus endosymbiont of Bemisia tabaci Q2 | reverse complement strand
ATCCGAAATTGCTTCGCTGTTTCTCGGATACTCAACCCTTCTTCTTCCATCGTAAATATCACTTTACGTCTAAAATCAATTGAATAGCTCATATAAATAGTGTCATCAAAATTAAGTCGCTTAGCTATAACAGTTGCCAGTATTTCTCGACACTTTTAATGTTAGCTCGCTTGTCGGGTGAGTGGGCGCCATATATCGTTGGCCCAATGGAAACCTTATCCATTTGAGGATAAGGTTTTTTAAATAGCCCACATTCTAAACCAGCATGGATCACCATGATCTTAGGAGTTTTGGCAAATAGTTGCTGATAGATATTGCTAGAAAGTGCCATGACTGGCGATTTCGGATCTGGTATCCAGCCAGGATAACTGCCTTTATGTTCACATTCCCCACCAGAAAGCATCGATAATGATGTCAACATGTTAACAACATAATCTTTGCCCGTTTCAATTAATGAGCGAATTTAAAAAGTAATTTCGGCCTTTTTTTCATCCATTTTAACAACGCCGGTATTGAGTGAAGTTTCAACAACCTCTTTTATGTCGTCACTCATCTGAATAACACCGTTAGGCGCAGCATTGAGAAAATGTAATAAGCGAGATTTACAATCTGCGGTTAGCGCAAATAATTCTGTTGTTGTCTCATCAAGCGTAATGACTAAGTTTTTTTCAAGCGCGGCAAATTCAGATCTTAGCATCGCTAGATAGTGATTTTTACTGGTTTCTAAATTATCTGCTACTGATATGGGCACTGCAAAAATTGCTTCACTCTCACGAGGGATCGCATTACGTAAGCTACCCCCTTGAATATGAATGAGCTTTAATTGTAATTCACTGGCATGACCTGCTAGAAAACGCGCCAATAGCTTATTCGCATTAGCTAATCCTAAATGAATATCACCCACCCGAGTGACCACCGGTTAACCCTTTAAGTGTTATTTTGAAGATTATATGATCAGCTGGAATGGCTTCTCTTGTCAATTTAAAGGTGGTGGTAAAATCAACGCCGCCGGCATAACCCATGTAGATTTCGCCCTCTTCTTCGGAATCGGTATTGATCAGAATATCTGCTTGTAGCCAATTTGGCTGTATGCCAAAAGCACCAACCATGCCGGTTTCTTTCGTCATGGTGAGTAAAACCTCTATTAATCCGTGTTTAACATGCTCATCATCCAGTACAGCTAAAGGAGAGGCCATTATCTGCACCTAATGTGGTACTTTGTGCTTTCACCCATTCATTATCTACGTAAAGACGGATAGGATCCTGAGTAAAATCGTGCTGAGTATCACTGTTTTTTTGTGGCACCATATCCAAATGGGCTTGAAGCACGACAACTCGAAGATTCCCCAAGCTGGCGGTTGCCGGTTTGCGAATAAGAATATTACCGACTTTATCGCGTTCAACGTTAAATTTTTTGCTTTCCGCCCATTGAATAATATAGGAACCAAGTCCTTCTTTATGTCCAGATGGATGAGGAATCGCACAAATTTGTGCAAAAATATCCCAAAGCGGCTGTGGTGAAAGCTGTGAAAGTTCAGACACCTTTTTATCTCCTATTATACTACCCTTATTATTAAGATTGCTAATTAATTCCGCAGTCTTGGTAAATATTATTTATATTATTAATTCAGAATATCACCTTCTAACATCTATTCCTTTAGTTAATTGTGATAATATTAATTAATTTCTGGTTTTTGTTATTACAAATCACTATAATCTCGCGCAATATAG
>NZ_CACTIE010000273.1 GCF_902713415.1 Arsenophonus endosymbiont of Bemisia tabaci Q2 | reverse complement strand
AACGCGATACAGATGCAGAGCCAATCCGAAATTGCTTCGCTGTTTCTCGGATACTCAACCCTTCTTCTTCCATCGTAAATATCACTTTACGTCTAAAATTAATTGAATAGCTCATATAAATAATGTCATCAAAATTAAGTCGCTTAGCTATATAAGATGTTCTTGTACCTTTAAAACATTAGAAAGTTTAGCCAGAATAATTTCTGCTCCAGAGACAGAAGAAAATTTTACTATTGTTACCTGATAAGAATAATATTATGAAATATTCACTCATTAGCTTTAAAAGCTGTAAATCATTACTTAAAAATGAGTAAAAAATTAAGCAGAAAATTAGCCCCCATTATAAGGTGCATTGTTAAATATTTTTTATAATTGATGATTACTCTTTAACTATTACGCTGTTATTAATTAAAGTGACAATATTATTTTTGCTAATTTTACAGCGTTTACGGGTTTAAATTTTACCATCAACTTTTACATCGCCTTGGGCGATAAGTGCTTTGGCTGCAGCGCCGCTATCCACCCAACCTTGCAATTTCAATAAATCACATAATTTAATATAAGCCTGCCTATTTAGATGAAAGGTTTCCATTTTATCGCCTATTGGTTAGTATTTTGAATATCATGATATTCTTCATAAGCTTGTAAGGTATTTTGCATAAGTGTTGCCACTGTCATTGGGCCAACGCCACCAGGCACAGGAGTGATCCAGCTAGCGCGTTGTTGTGCTTCTTGATAGCAGACATCGCCAGTAACTGTGCAATTTTCAAGCCGATTAATTCCCACATCCATAATAATGGCACCCCGTTTTATCCATTCACCCGGAATAAAATTTGGTTTACCAACAGCGACAACTAATAAATCAGCCTGCTCTATATGTTGACGTAAATTAGTAGTAAAGCGGTGGCTGACAGTAGTTGTACAACCAGCAAGTAACAATTCCAGGCTCATTGGGCGACCTACGATATTTGAAGCACCAACAATAACTGCATTTAAACCAAGTAGATTAATTTGGTAGCGCTCAAGTAAGGTAATAATGCCGCGAGGTGTACAAGGGCGTAGTCTTGGGGCTCGTTGGCAAAGACAGCCTATGTTATAAGGATGAAAACCATCAACATCTTTGTCTGGATGTATATGTTCTAGTATCTTGATATAGTCAATAGTCTTGGGCAGTGGTAATTGAACCAGGATGCCATCAATTGCCTTATCATTATTAAGTTGATCAATTAATTGTAAAAGTTCAGACTCAGTGGTTTTTTCCGCTAAATCATATGAGCGAGAAACAAAACCAACCGCTTCACAAGTACGACGTTTGCTATTTACGTAGATATGTGAAGCCGGATCATTACCGACTAAAATGACTGCAAGTCCGGGAGCTCGCTTGTCTAGTGACAGTCTCAATTTAACTTTTTCGGCAATTTCCTGTTTGATTGTTTCGGAAATCATTTTTCCGTCAATAATTTTTGCTGACATTTATTTCATAAATCCATAAAAACATTCTGATACTGCTATTTTGTCAGAAGAAAGGGATGCTGTCAGTTTTATTAGTAGTCAGAAAATGAGCAGATAGATATAGCTAAGCGACTTAATTTTGATAACATTATTTATATGAGCTATTCAATTGATTTTAGACGTAAAGTGATATTTACGATGGAAGAAGAAGGGTTGAGTATCCGAGAAACAGCGAAGCAATTTCCGATTGGCTCTGCATCTGTATCGCGTTGGATTAATC
>NZ_CACTIE010000272.1 GCF_902713415.1 Arsenophonus endosymbiont of Bemisia tabaci Q2 | reverse complement strand
GCTTAAAGGAATACCAGCAGGAAAATTCACAGGTTATAATGATTCAAAGATTATCGCTTCTAGAGGAGAAATTATTGGCGCACAGCAAGATGCTGAATTAGGCGTTTCTGTTCTTCTTTACGAAATGAACAGTAGCGGTGCTTTACCTGATAAAACCGCAGAAGAATTAGTAAAATCACCCGCTAATGCACTAGCAATGATGAGTACCATGGCAATGACGAGTGCTGGATACAATGCGAAAAAACCCAATCTAATCGGCAATGTCAATGCTTACGCAACTTATACTAATCTGATGAGAGAGAGAATCCTTTTTTGATGATTTCATCAGATAGAGCTATCGACGTTAATTATCAATATGAGAATTATAATGATTTAATTGATAAGGTCGTTAATATATTTGAGGGAATTTCCGGATTTGATAAAAATAAAATTAAAAAATCAGTAACTGATCTGGCCAAGGCAGCACTATCCCACGCAGAACTGAAAAATACTGATACTATACTACATTTACCCAGAGAGTCATTGATTTCAAAAGTAAAAATGACTTAAATTTTAATATTAATACCTCTAATATCAAATTAGCAAGAAAAAGTGCTGGAAACGGTAAAAATGCACCAGCTGATAAATATAAATCACGTGTACAATTGAATAACCTGGTTATGACTTTTCATACTCATATGTTGGATATATAAATGGCAAAAATGATCGTTGGTGAAACAAGAAACGACCTAAAATGCTGGTTATGTCTGGTAAAAAAACCAAATAAAGGAAATAAAGATGATTGTGCACCCTGTTTAGATAAATCATAATTATTCATCATTATGACTTAATAAGACAAAATATATTAATAATATTTATTATCAAAGAAATTGAATTATGTCAAAAAACAAAATGAAATCCTACATTTACTATTAAATAAAGCCTATAATAAAAATCTGAGGTTATTAATAATATTTAAAATCAAGATACTAGCCAGCAAGCAAAGTTAGTAACCAGTGGCGCTTTGAACTTGGGGGACAATATCGAAAAAGTATTAACGGAAGAATCCCTATTAAAAGATATGTATCGATATAATCATGTTAATCTTGTGACAAAATTACTTGACTACCCACAACATGTGGTAACTTGTTTATTAACCATAGCGAAAGACTATAGCGGTTGGGCGCCTGATAAACCTGATAATAAACGCAATGAAAAAATATTATGAATATATTTCTGCTCTAAAAGAAAAAACATCTTTGTCACTGATAAATACGCTAGCAGCAAAATCAATTACGAAGCTGATAATTATCAACAATTACTTGAAAAATAACTGATTTTTATTCATATACTTCTCAAAAAGAATATCAAGAAATTTATTCATTACTAAAAGAATTAATCAAAAAACTCTTTAGCTAAAGTTAATGAAGATAATACTATAATTTTATTTACACATACTATTTTAAGTTCAAAAAATATAGTTAAACTACAACTTTACTCCTCAAAAGTAACTTTTAGCTTCGATAAAGAAACAGAAAAAATAAACCTGATGAAGAATATAATTTTGAAATTGATTTATCAACATTAACACTTCACTTTATGGATTTTAACTTATCATCTGATGATATAAAAAAGTCTTATTCAAGTTAAATTTACGCTACTTTTTGATTTGTTAAAACAAAATAATACTAAAGTAGAAAATAATAACTATTTTCTGTGCTTTAATTAATATAGCTAAGCGACTTAATTTTGATGACATTATTTATATGAGCTATTCAATTTATTTTAGACGTAAAGTGATATTTACGATGGAAGAAGAAGGGTTGAG
>NZ_CACTIE010000271.1 GCF_902713415.1 Arsenophonus endosymbiont of Bemisia tabaci Q2 | reverse complement strand
TTTGCATATTCCAGTTTTTGCTTTGCCCTAAAGGTCACTTTTACTTTTCGTGGCATACTTATACCTATAAGATTTTGCTTAATTATAAGCTATAAATCTTTACAGTTTTATTAGACCACTACAGTTACCGCTAGGTACTTTAAGCCACTCTACACCTACAAATGAAAGCAGTTTCGATATAAAAAAACGTGTAATACAGGCAAGAAAGCAACAAATTGAACGTTCAGGTAAAATTAATGCAAAACTAAATAGCAAAGAAGCTGCACTTTTTTGTAAACTAAAACCAAATGACGCCTTTTTTTTAGAAAAAAACATTAAATAAACTTGGCCTCTCAATCAGAGCTTGGTATCGTATACTGAAAGTTTCACGGACCATTGCCGATTTAAAACAGCAGAAACAAATTGAAAGAATTGATATTATTGAAGCAATTAGCTATCGCAATATGAATAAGCTACTTATTCAATTACAGAAACAAATTGAATAATTAAGGGGTATTGAACCCCCTTTTTACAACTATAATGATATTAATCATCACTATCGGTATAGTCTTCTGAAGGATTCAGTTGTGGTTTACCTCCAGATAAAGTATGAAAACGCTTAGGTCGGCTAATACGAGTCATATACTTAGACCATACTTTTTCTTCTGGTGTCACAGGTTCGCATTCACCGCGACACAGAGCAACAAAAAGTTTTTCTTCTTCTGTCTGAGGTTGACGCTTACCTAAATCAAGTTCATTGAAAGCTTGACCGCAACATTCTAACAACTAAGCTTCTTTAATGGTGAAATCACCATGACGAGAAAAACCTCGAGGATAATTTTTTATCAAAAAAACGATTAGTCGTGATAAAGCTTTCTGCCATCTAACACACTTCTACCTCTTTAATGTCACACTCATTATGGCGCGGAGTATTAGTTAGCAATTGCATTCTGTAAAACAAAACATTTAAATCGTTAAGATTAAAAATTTTGGAGTTTGTGCTGTGGATACTAAATTATTAAAAACTTTTTTAGAAGTTACTAAAACCCGACATTCTGGTCGAGCAGGCGAATCATTATACCTTACACAATCAACGGTAAGTTTTCAAATACGTCAATTAGAAACACGATTAGGTACTATTTTATTTGCCCGTCATCGCAATAATATTCATTTAACTGCCGCAGGCGAACGTTTGATTGCCTACGCTGAATCGTTAATAAATACCTGGCTACAAGCTAAAGAAGAAATTTCTCATCGATCATTAAACACAGAATTTTTAATAGGCCCAACAATATCAATATGGGAAGGATGCTTAATAAATTGGATACAACTTATCTATCAAAAACACAAAGAGCATTCATCTTGAATGCAGAATATCCACGCGACAATCTTTAGTAAAACAGCTTCATTCACGCGAACTTGATTTACTTATTGCAATTGAACCATTGCAATTGAACCGCCAAAAATGGATGAATTTGAAAGCGCCATTATTGGTGAAATAAAATTACAATTAATGCCAAAAAAAAATTTAACTCTGTCGAGATTCAATTACATCAAACTTGAATAGAGTCCTGATTTCAATACCACGGAAAAATCATCTTTAGTTGAAAATTCGCCGACACTACTTACAAGATCGGCTAACCTTGCGCGGGAGCTATTATATCCAGAAAAATCTGCCTCTGTTTTACCAATTCATTGGCTTAATCAATATCATGAATTAAAAACACTATCGAAAGTTGTCTATAGCAAAGCAATTTATGCTATTTGATTACAAAATAATGGAGAATAGCTAAGCGACTTAATTTTGATGACATTATTTATATAAGCTATTCAATTGATTTTAGACGTAAAGTGATATTTTCGATGCAAGAAGAAGGGTTGAGTATC
>NZ_CACTIE010000270.1 GCF_902713415.1 Arsenophonus endosymbiont of Bemisia tabaci Q2 | reverse complement strand
TTCGCCAGATCTTAATCCAATTGAACATAAATGGGCACAAACTAAATGCAAAAAAAGAGCGCTCGGATGCGACACAGATATTTTGTTCGCACTCAATATCGTGTAATCAAAATTAAGTCGCTTAGCTATATTGTCCGACTTGCTAGAAAAATCAATCTCGTTGACAAGCACAACAGCGGTTGTTTTTTCTGTACCATCTTTTCCCGTCCAACTTTCGAGCAAAAATTGTCCGATAACAGTAACTTTGGTTCCTCGTGTCAGATAAATGGGTAACTTTTCAGCTTTGGCACCAAACATTCGACACTGCACCCAAGAGATTTTTTCATGCTCGCCGTATGCTTGTTTGACCGATAAAGAAAATGTGGCAATCAGTTTACCGTTTGCGGTGCTACGAGTCGTACAGTGACCACCAAGATTGCCGGAAAATATCACGATGTTTATGCTCATTGTGTTGGTTCCAGTTCTGATTTACGCAGGTTATAAACTTGTTTTGCTTTCTTCTGATGCTCACCAGACAAATTCTTAAAGGCATATCTGAACGACGTTTTCAGATCCTCATAAGAATTAGCTTGCGTCGCTCCATCAGTAAATTTTTTAAAATTTCGTCTGAACTTGCGTTAATGGTTATACTCTGTTTTTGTTGTGAATATTCGTTTGTATCCGCATCTTTAGAGTCATCAATAGTAAACAGTCCGTTTAACGTGTACTTTCTGGCGTATCAAATAGTTGCACCTGTTAATTGCGACTCATCAAAACCTTTTTTTGTTCCGGCTCACGAGCAGAAGATGTTGCCGAAACCTTAAATTGTCCATCTGTTAATGTTGCTGTTGACTTGACATAATGACGATTACCAATATAGGTGATTTCATCATCTATATTAATGTCCAATTGACATTTTAAGAGTAGCGGTTTAAGGGCTTCAAGAATGCCTTCACAAGTTCTGTATTTATACTTTGCAAAGCTGTTCCATTCGCTTTTTGGCGCATTCAAATCACGCTGTATTTCTCTAATTTTTGCATGAAATGCTTTCTCCAAATTAATCATATTATTGAATAATGACATCGATTATATCCTCTATTAAATTGAGAAAATCCTTTCGTCTCAGACGAAGTTGATTTATCTCGTCTTGACAGTCTTTTCTCGCTAGACGATAAATAATGAGTTGTTTTTCTTCTGGAAAAACAGCACAATAACTAACAAAATCAACCCAATCCCTTCCCGTACAATCAAGATGTCCGATAAGCTGTCATTTGTAAGCTGGCTCAAAAGAGCCACGTTTTAACGTTTCAAAATGCATAGCAGCAGTAACGGATTTGATTTCTATCAAATCCATCGTTTTCTACATGGGCGTCTGGACTATCGCCATAATCACCGAGGTCGAAAAATCCGCCATTGGTGACGTCAGCATTCCTCTCAATTTCATAGAGCATTCTAGCCATTGGCTCTTGTTCATGACCACGCTGTATGTGCTCTAGTGAAGCTGAATTCAGACCTTTTGCCCTTGATAATCTCAACCGCAATTTGAAGTGCATATCGCTTTGCCGGTTTACCAAAAGCTTTCCCCATGTTCGCCATAAAACAGCCAAATTGAGATGCAGTCACTTTTCCTATTCTCAGTTCATTCCATGCTTCGGTATTTTGTTCTACATCATGCCACCGCATTATGCTGGCACCTCATAGTAAGCATCACGTTATCGCATCAAATATAAAATTTGTTCAACTTTCTGAGTAACATCGTACAAGACTTCATCGAATCCGTCTGTCGTTTCCAGCGCCAGTAACCATGCAGCGTATTCATCAGCCTTATAGCTGGGCGACTTTAAAATGATTAAAAGTAATTACTCTATATCAGTAAATTTATATTAAAGAAAAATCATATATTTTGT
>NZ_CACTIE010000269.1 GCF_902713415.1 Arsenophonus endosymbiont of Bemisia tabaci Q2 | reverse complement strand
CGGATTTATCGATTTTTCGCTGATGCGTAGTCGATGCTTTTGGCTCTATTTGATTAATCCAACGCGATACAGATGCAGAGCCAATCCGAAATTGCTTCGTTGTTTCTCGGATACTCCACCCTTCTTCTTCCATCATAAATATCACTTTACGTCTAAAATCAATTGAATAGCTCATATAAATAATATCATCAAAATTAAGTCGCTTAGCTATACCGCCGGAACATTCAATAACAAACAGGAGGTCAAATATGGAAAGCAAGGATAATTCAAATGAAAAATTGTCCACTATCCCAGACACACGGCAATCCATGAATTATTGCGAGAGAGAAAAGTTGAAATCATTCGCTTATTCTTGTGAAAGACTAGGCGATACAGAGAGCCTTGTGTGTGCATTAATCATGATTACACACTGGTTTAGACAGAGTAAGAAGTGTCAATTTAATGAATTTGCTAGCCAGTGGACTAAGGCGCAAAAAGATATTGAAAAATTTGGGAAATCAACCAAGGCGATGCAAGATACGTGGCCTTTAAGCGGGAAGCCGAAAATGAAAAAAGGCAAGTGCTATTACCGAGATCATCAAAACTAGAAAATTTAATAAACATTCACGCCTCACCACCTCAAAACCTCACCGGAAGAAATTACATGATGGAAAAATATTCCAGCCCCTTGTCGTATCGTCGTATCTATGGGCTGGGGCGACAACTGTTATTGGTATTCTCACGCTCGAACAGTGGGTAGAGGTGATAGGTATCATCTGCACGATAGGGACATTTTTAGTCAACGTGTACTACCGCCGAAGGTAGTACAAACTCAAGGAGCGTCAGTATGAAAATACCGAAAAAATATTGATGGCAATGGGCGGTAGTGCTTTGTTTTTGGCCTCAAGCATGATAACGCATTTCGAAGGGTTGAGACTTAAACCGTATTTTGACGGGGCTGGTATTCTTTCTGTTTCCTACGGTCACACAGGCAATGATATTGAGCGTAACCGAACGTACACCAAAGCCGAATGTGATAAGTGGCTTGGTGACGGATTTGAAAGTGATAAAGCGTCATGTTGACCCGCTGGTTAAAGTCAATATCAATACACTGACTCAAGCAGCGCTTTACTCATTTGCTTACAACGTGGACGTGGGGAATTTTGCGAAATCCAGATTACTCAAAAACCTCAACGCCAATGACGGAAAGGGCGCTTGTGATGAGATGAAGCGATGAGTTTATGTTGATGGTAAAAGTGGAAAGGGTTAATGACCCCTCGGGAAATAGAGAGCGTAATATGTTATGGCGACCTTACACATTTATCGTAGCGATTATTTTCGCATTGGTTTTGTCACTCGTTTTCATCAACGAACGTTATCAAACCCATCAAACAAAACTATCAAGCGCTAAAACAGCATTATCAAGAGCAAATTGATGCCGTGAAATTACAACAGAATAAGATCGATGCTTTGCAAAAGATTGATATTCAACGCATCGAGGAAATGAAAAATGCCAAAGCTAAAATTTTCAAGCTCGATGATGCTGTTCGCGCTGGCACTAAGCGGTTGCGCGTCAACGCCGTGTGTCCAATACTAAAACCACTACCGCCAAGAGCAGATATGATGAAGCCACCCCACAACTTGGTGAGGCAGCTAGACAGGATTATTTTCGTCTCAGAGCGATGATAGTTGAAAACGAAAAGCAGACGGAATATCTACAGCAGTACATCAAAACACACTG
This sequence comes from Arsenophonus endosymbiont of Bemisia tabaci Q2, assembly GCF_902713415.1. Classification (GTDB taxonomy): domain Bacteria; phylum Pseudomonadota; class Gammaproteobacteria; order Enterobacterales; family Enterobacteriaceae; genus Arsenophonus. The sequence goes on along the minus strand of NZ_CACTIE010000269.1, from coordinate 181 downwards.
TAAATAAGAAAAATAAGTGAAAAAATAATAGATAGCGTTAAGGAAAGTTGGGTGCATTGCATTCTCTCTATAGCTAAGCGACTTAATTTTGATTACACCATATTGAGTGCGAACAAAATATCTCTCTCTCGCATCCGAGCGCTCTTTTTTTGCATTTAGCTTATTCCCATTTATGTTCAAT
>NZ_CACTIE010000268.1 GCF_902713415.1 Arsenophonus endosymbiont of Bemisia tabaci Q2 | reverse complement strand
AGTCGATGCTTTTGGCTCTATTTGATTAATCCAACCCGATACAGATGCAGAGCCAATCCGAAATTGCTTCGCTGTTTCTCGGATACTCAACCCTTCTTCTTCCATCGTAAATATCACTTTACGTTTAAAATTAATTGAATAGCTCATATAAATAATCTCATCAAAATTAAGTCTCTTAGCTATAAAGGCGCGCAAGCTGGGGGCGGTTCAGTATAGCGATCGGAGAGGCTGCAATTAATAGCACACGAACCGCATTAAAGCAGACGGCATTCAAGCAAGCATTACGTGAAGGGGGCAAACAGTTTCTTAAATTTGGTATTCCTCATATAGCAAGCCGTTTACCGGCTAAAACTTACTTAGACTTAGGCGTAAATTTTTTCGTGGTGCGGATCCCGGTTTTGAATTATTAATATCGTGGGGAAGAAAAGGTATTAATGCCTTAAAAAACGCCGCGCAGCAAGCCCATCAGAAAGTTTGCGGATTCACCCCATTAATCAAAGCACTGGAAAAAAAGCGGAAGATTTGCCGGATGAGCCGATTAAGCCGTTTAAAGTAGAGGTGGCTTATCGTCCTGATTTGGAAAAGAGGTTCAGGTAGTTAAGATCGGTAAACAGCGAGGTAAAGACATTTGGGTGCAGATCAATCTGGAAACGAATACCCTTTTTGGCTGTAAATATAGCTAGGCGACTTTAAAATGATTACAAGTAATTACTCTATATCAGTAAATTTATATTGGAGAAAAACATATATTTTGTAATCAAAGTTAAGACGCTTAGCTATATCTGCGCAATTCGACAGGTGAACTGAAATTAGCACCAGTGTCAATCAGCGAGCGGCTTTATCAACTAAAAACTCAAGGAATGGGCGGCAAACGGGCGAATGAAGCCGCTAAAAATTGGCCACTTCAATCTGAAGTTTCCTCTTTCTACCAATCACAACAACAATAACTGCAAGCATTAAGCACACAATTGGCAAAACGCCAGATTGGGAGCAAACTTAACTTATCAAGTGAAGACTTAAGTTACATGGATCTTACCCAAGTTTTTGGTGGCTACCATAACCTTGCTCACGCGAATTTACAAGGTACTAATCTAAGCAGATCTAACCTGAAAGACATTATCATCGTGGAAGCTAACCTAACAAAAGCGATAATGAACCAAACTCAGCTGGCTAATGCTAATTTACTCATGGCTAATCTAAATGAAACACAATTAGCAGGAGGTAACTTAACTAAGGCTAATTTATGTAACACTAATTTAGTCAACTCTGCAATGAACGGAATTATACCGCAAGAAGCCTACTTAAATAATAGTAACTTGACTAATAGTGATTTGACCGGCGCCAATTTGGCACAAGCTAAGATAGCAAACGCTAACTTGACTGACGCCAATCTGACCAAGGCTAATCTTAACTGGTGTGATATTAGTTGATACTAAGGTCAATGGTGTAAATTTCACTAGTGCCAATTTAACGCAAACCAAATTGAATAGCCGTACACTAGGTGAGGCGATTTTTGATCAAGCTGACCTAACCGGGGCTAACCTTGCGAACAGCGATGTTAGCAACGCTGATCTGAGTAATACTATCTTAAAAGAGTTAACAATTAGTAACACTAATTTTGCCGCTGCTTCTTTACACAACAGTTTTACCCTTCACCTGCCTGGCGAGTGGGATGAGGATACCCTAGATGCACTACTGAATCATTTCAACAAACAAAGCAGTCTGCTAACTAGCCTTAATACGATTGATAACCGGTATAGTGAACTAAAAAAATTGGTTCTACAGCTCGTTCATTCCCTTGACCAGCCTGACATTAATCTCAGCCATGTCACTTTACCACTATTAGATATAGCTAAGCGACTTAATTTTGATGACATTATTTATATGAGCTATTCAATTGATTTTAGAAGTAAAGTGATATTTACGATGGAAGAAGAAGGGTTG
>NZ_CACTIE010000267.1 GCF_902713415.1 Arsenophonus endosymbiont of Bemisia tabaci Q2 | reverse complement strand
AAATTAAGTCGCTTAGCTATACTGTTAATTGATCATTAATGTTGAGTAATAACAGCTGCCAGGGAATTAATAGGATCTAGCTGATTAATATTATCTACTATTGTTACCACAGTTCCTTTTGCAACAGGAAAAGTAACTATAGCATCAGTCAGAATATTAGCTATTTTAACTATACTATCTGCCATTTGTAGTTTTGACTCATTTATCTCCTTTAATGAAAATTTATCAAGTTGATCACCAAAACTATAATCTGTTATTGATTCGTCAATTTGTGAATATGATTGATACAATTCATCTAGGGATGTTTCTAATGTTTTGTCATTATTAATTTTAAAAGCGATTGTATTTTCTATTTTTTTATCTTTTCCTTGGTTAAATAACAGTATAGCTCTTATACATAAAAGTAGTATTACAATAAAAAAACATAACAATGAATATGATTCTAATAATATATTTCATAACAATAACAATAACAATAACAATAACAATAACAATAACAATAACAAATCGCTTTCATAGATATTTTAAACTGAAATCTAATTTTATTTCTATTAATTAATTTACAGTATTTATTAATGATTATTTTTTAATCATAATTTGATTAATTATTCTTTTTTAATAACTATGCTTAATCAATACATAATTTACGATTAATTTTTTGCGGAAACATATTATTTTGTGCTACCCAATCGGAAAGAACAATAAATCTAAGAACAATAATAAGTTTCATATCGTCAGAAGATACTGATGAACTTAAAAATTTAAGGTCTATTCTAGATATCTCAATTTTCTCTGCTGATTCTTTAGTAGGCTTATATTTTTTGTTCTCTTCATCATAAGATATTTTTATTTCGGCTGAATATAAATATAATCTAACAACATAAGATTCTGAATCTAATACGGTATGAGTAAATAATATACCGCTATTTTTATCAGTAATATTGGCAACAGAACGTCTAATCAGTGTCTTCAATGATAAATTGATATATTTTTTCTTGCTCTGATACATTTGATATTACTGTAATATTGTTGATAACAAATCTTTATAATTATTATTATCATAATAAATTTTATGGGTAGACGAAGTTTCTAAAAGAAACAGGGGGATAGATAAAAATATTGAAAGATATTTCCGATAATTTTTATCTTTAACTATATATTTATTTAAAATAGAATTATATGATCCATTTAAAATTAAATATAAATTTTTATCTTTAAATATTCCCATAAAATATCCTTTTATGTTTTAATGTAGATACTAAATAATAATAAATGTTAATTATTATTTCTTATCAAAAGAATAGTTCATACTTTCTTTTTTATTTTTTGCTTTAGTTTTTATTTTTTTATACATTATTCTAAATCACTTCTGGTCGTATCAAGTAGAATTTTAGCAATTTTCTTATCATAAATAAAAGTATGCATTTTAGCAAAATGTTTTTTATTTGTATGCGGAAAATATATTTATCGGTAGGCTGACTTTTAGTATTACCAGTTTATCTTTCAAATAAGATATGTGAAGAGTTTATATAAAATTTCATATCATCTTTACTTCCTGATGCAATAACACCTTGGGAAAATAATATATTGGTATTTTTTGTTCAGAATAAGATAATCCAGCTTTAGCTAACTGAGTAACAGAATTTTTAATTTTATTCATATCAACACCAGTAATACTATCATATATATTTACAATCTTATCAATCAGATCATTATAGTTCTCTTCTCGATAACTAAGATAAATTAACTTATCTTCCTCCACCATCATTAGCACATTTTTTTTATTTCCTCCGCATAAGCCATATATGCCTCAGCATTACCTGACATGCTAGGTTTTTGCGGATCATAGCCAATACCACCCATCGCTATGGTACTTATAACATAGCTAAACGACTTAATTTTGATGACACTATTTATATGAGCTATTCAATTGATTTTAGACGTAAAGTGATATTTACGATGGAAGAAGAAGGGTTGAGTATCCGAGAA
>NZ_CACTIE010000266.1 GCF_902713415.1 Arsenophonus endosymbiont of Bemisia tabaci Q2 | reverse complement strand
ACGCGATACAGATGCAGAGCCAATCCGAAATTGTTTCGCTGTTTCTCGGATACTCAACCCTTCTTTTTCCATCGTAAATATCACTTTACGTCTAAAATCAATTGAATAGCTCATAAGCTCATAAGCTCATAAGCTCATAAGCTCATAAGCTCATAAGCTCATAAGCTCATATAAATAATGTCATCAAAATTAAGTCGCTTAGCTATAGGGTTTTCATGGTAAAAAAAGCAAATTTTGCGGTGAAAATATCTCTTCAGCAAGTTAAAATGGCGCAATATTTATTGTCTTAAAGCTTTTGAGACTTTTCCTGTTTCTAAAAGGCGGCATCAACGTGAAATTGGATGAAATTGCCCGTCTAGCCGGAGTTTCTCGCACAACCGCCAGTTATGTTATCAATGGTAAAGCTAAACAGTATCGAGTCAGTGATAAGACTGTTGAAAGAGCGATATCTGTTGTTAAGGAATATAACTATTATCCAAATGCGGTTGCTGCAGGTCTTCGAGCTGGCCGTACCCATTTAATTGCTTTGGTGATCCCAGATTTAGAAAATACTAGTTATACACAGATTGCAAATTATCTTGAGCGTAAGGAGGTCAATGTGGGTATCAGTTACTCATTGCCTGCTCTGAGGATCAACCAGATAACAAAACTCGGTGTATCGAGCACTGACTAAAGCGTCAGGTGGATGCAATCATTTTTTCTACCGCTCTAGCCCCGGAACGTCCCTTTTATCAGCGCTGGACTAACCGTTCATTACCTATTATTGCTTTAGATCGCGCATTAGAACAACAGCATTTTATTAGTGTTGTTGGTGATGATTTACAAGATGCCAAAATGTTAGCAACTGAATTACACAAATTTTCGGTTAAAAAAGTTTTCTATTTAGGTGCGCTGCCAGAGCTTTCTGTTAGCTTATTACGTGAACAAGGATTTAGAGAATCTTGGCAAGATAATTCACATTCTGTCACTTATTTATATGCGATTAGTTATGAACTTCATGCTGCTGAAGAAATTTTTGCGCAGTGGTTAAATCATAATGAAATGCCGGAAGCGTTTTTTACAACATCACTTTCTCTGTTACAAGGAGTAATGGAGGTGATGTTAAAGCGTAATGGGCAATTAGCAAATAATATTATGATTCTAACTTTTGGTGATAATGAATTGTTAGATTTTTTTAATTGTCCAGTATTATCGGTTGTTCAACGTCACCAAGCTATTGCTGATAAAGTAATAGAACTGGTATTAGCCAGTTTAAGTGAAAATAATAACCCAAGCATTGGTGTAACACGTATCCAGCGTGACCTATGTAGAAGAGGTAGCTTAAGTCGTAAAATTTAATTTAAATTAAAAATTATTTAATCAAATTTAAAAAATGCGCTATTAAAATGGCGTATTTTCAAAAATTAATAAACTAATAACAAAAAATAGTAATAATTCAAATAATTCTTAATAAAATTATTTCGAATAATAAGATTTACACATAAAATAGTCACGGACTAATTAGAATATTTTTCTATTCAAAGTATAGACTTTGTATGATAAGCGATATAAAAATTACTGTATATTTATCAGTGTGTGCAATATGCTGATAAATAATATAAAATTTAAAATTTTATGACAAATAATTTTTTGGAAGTTTGATTAATTGTTATTTGTATGGATAAAGTGTTATCTGAAGGTTGATTTAAAATGAAGCATTGGTTGTGTATTTTAGTTTTTATTTCATTTTTTGCGAAATAAATAAGTTTCGGCAGTGAATATTCAGTGAATATAAGTATAAAAATTAATTTATTCAATTTTATCATAATGTTAATTGTTTTTAATTTTTTACTCGTCAGAAAACCCATCCAATCATCTTCCAACATTATTCTGTAAATAAACTAAAGCACCGTGCTGTTGCTTGACAAGATTTTCATACCCTTCGTAAACGCTATATAGCTAAGCGACTTAATTTTGATGACATTATTTATATGAGCTATTCAATTGATTTTAGAAGTAAAGTGATATTTACGATGGAAGAAAAAGGGTTGAG
>NZ_CACTIE010000265.1 GCF_902713415.1 Arsenophonus endosymbiont of Bemisia tabaci Q2 | reverse complement strand
CCGAAATTGCTTCGCTGTTTCTCGGATACTCAACCCTTCTTCTTCCATCGTAAATATCACTTTACTTCTAAAATCAATTGAATAGCTCATATAAATAATATCATCAAAATTAAGTCGTTTAACTATACAAGCTTCTGCACCACGTTGATCGGTCATATGAGCAACCCTAATACCCATTGCCCCAGCAATATTTTTTAACTTTTTTGCTACTATCTTTAGATTAAAAGCTTGCACTTGAGGCAACAAAAGGGTATTGCAAATTGTTAACGGTTGATGATAAAAATGCCTCACTTCTCAGGTGAAGGTTTGTACATATCCCTGTGAAGCATTATTAAAAGCCATCCCGGTCAGAAACTTCGCATAAGCAACACTTTCGTGCGCCTGTAGATCTAATGAATCATTAACCGCTCGACGTAAAGCATTACTCAATATTTTTATCGCACTTAGAGCACATGCATCGGTAACAGGATTAACTGGGGTTGAAACATAAGCCTCAATTGCATAGGTTAAAGAGTTCATGCCTAATGCAGCAATAAATTCACTTGATAAACCTAGCATTAACTCTGGCTCAGTCACTGAAAGTAATGGGGTAATACGTGATCCGGCAATAGCCAAATTGATTAACTCATTTTTAGTTTGATCAAGGAATGGATTAAAATTATCGATATTTGAGGCGGAAGTTGTATTGATAGTAATTAAAGGCGATGGTTTTTAATATTATCACTAATAAAAATGGCGTGATGAGATTGTAAATAAATCATTGCCTTAGCATAATCATAGGCTGCCTCTTCAGCAATTGAAACAATACAATCAATCTGCTCATGTTGATAACAATCGATCGACTGCTTTACGATCTCTAACGATGACAGCAATTTAGCATCAGTAAAAAGATGACTTTTAATCTTATTATGTAAAAAAGCTCTGGTGACTTTTTCAACCAAACCATTTTTCATTAAAAAAGGATCAGTCACAATAAGCACTTGCTGATAACCATAATCGTTCATTAAATTTACTACATCGACTAAACACCCCCGGCCAATTTTATTAATAGTAGGAATGCAAAAAGTTGATGGCGGCATAGTAATTATCCTTAAGCTAAATAAAATAAAATAAAATAAAATAAAATAAATAAACTTATCGTGATATCTAATGACAACCAAGCTATTTTTTCACAGTTAGCAATAAAAATCGCTTTATCAATCACTTGGTCAATTTATAGTTTTATAGTTTATTTATACTTTTAAACTTAAAAGGATTATTTTATTTAATATTTTGGCATCTTTACGACATTAAATAGAGTATTAAGCTTATTCTCGATCAAATAATAAACAGAAAAGAATAGAGAACGGTGAGATAATTGAGGCATTTGTTATGTCTATATTAAATATGTCATTTCAGATTAAAAATAAATAATAAAGCGCCTGAAAAATGTTGGCTAACTATCAAGAGAAGATAAACGAATTAATGTTGTTTCTTTGAATGACGGAACTGTGCCTTCGACAATATGTTAAAAAGATCGCCAATGCCATAAATTAATAACATAATGCCGCCCATCATGATAGGCACCATACACAGTGAAAAAAGCATATTTTTAAAATTTCTAAGATTGAGAGCCTCAGCAAAATAATGATTTATTCAATTACGTAAAATATGAACATAACTAAAAATAGTAACCTTATAAGTTAGATTATTCTATTTATTTTCTCTTTTGAAGGCTAGCACTAGATGTTTTCATTTTTTTACACCAATAATACGGTTAGTGACAGATATTACTATATTTTAACAATACTAATTCTCTATCAGCAGATATTTCTTAGAAACAATCAACAAGCCTTCATTTTATTCTCACTATTTGATATAATAAACAGCAATAACACAATAAATTAATTAACCGTGTTTAGCCTAATAAGGCTGTTTTTATGGATATTTTCTTAACGCTAAAACGTCATGATCGCCTATAGTTAGGCGACTTAATTTTGATGACATTTATATGAGCTATTCAATTGATTTTAGACGTAAAGTGATATTTACGATGGAAGAAGAAGGGTTGAGTATCCGAGAAACAGCGAAGCAATTTCGGATT
>NZ_CACTIE010000264.1 GCF_902713415.1 Arsenophonus endosymbiont of Bemisia tabaci Q2 | reverse complement strand
TAATTGAACTGTAGATAATAAATAAAATTTAGTTGAAGGAGATATGATGTTTACTGTCATTTTTGGTCGCTCCGGTTGCCCCTATTGCGTCCGCGCAAAAGAATTAGCAGAAAAATTAAAACATGAACGTGATGATTTTGATTATAATTATATTGACATACAAGCAGAGGGGATCACTAAAGCTGACTTAGCTAAAAAAGCGGGTAAACCTGTTGAGACTGTTCCGCAAATTTTTATTGATGAGCAACATATTGGTGGTTGTACAGACTTTGAAGCCTACGCAAAAAAATTTTTCTTTCTTAATTAGCTGATTTTATTAAAATTATTTTCTATTTTAATTTTATATGTTAAGTTTCAGGCACAAATCAAAAAATGCTTTTTTCTTCTTTAAGAACTTTATGGATAATAAATAGTCTTAACTTATGCCACTGCTTTTCTTTGAATGTCCCAAAATTATTGAGGAATCCGATAAGTCAGGATTTAAGTTTTACCTCAAATCTGATTGCCAAATAAATGACTAGTTGTTCATGAAGAAGGAAGTTAATGAAAAACGTAGCTACAGTTCTTCTTTCTTCGGTTGTTTTACTCTTATTTACCCCGTAATCTGGCTTCAGAATAAATGACTAATTGTTCATGTTCATAAAGGAGGTTGTCAATGAAAACGGTATGTAAGATCCTTCTTTCTTCACTTGTTCTACTCTCATTTTCTTCCATAGCAGCAAAAGATTTACATAATAAACTAATCATCCAAGCTATTCCCTCCTTAGAAGGTACGGTGGTGATTGAAGGGCAGCCGAAGTATAAAAAAACGTTTAATGTTGTTGTATAGCTAAAAGACTTAATTTTGATGACATTATTTATATGATCTATTCAATTGATTTTAGAAGTAAAAGTGATATTTACGATGGAAGAAGAAGAGTTGAGTATCCGAGAAACAGCGAAGCAATTTCGGATTGGCTCTGCATCTGTATCGCGTTGGATTAATCAAATAGAGCCAAAAGCATCGAGTACGCGTCAGCGAAAAATCGATAAATCCGAGTTGATAAAAGATGTTGAACAATATCCAGATGCTTACCAAAAAGAGCGTGCAGAGCGTTTTGGCGTTTGTCAGAAAACCATTTGGCAAGTTCTTAAAAAATGGGATTGACCTATAAAAAACTCTACGTCATCCGAAAGCCGACGAAAACACTCGACAAACGTTTCAACAAAAAAACAACAGTATGAAAAAGAAGGCAAGCATATTGTTTTTATTGATGAAAGTGGTTTTTCACACGATACCCCCGCGGACTCACGGCTATTCCCCGAAAGGTCAACGGTGTGTTGGTCTCAAGAACTGAGGAGCTAAAGGAAGAACAAATGTTATCGGCGCTTTATTGGGCATAACGCTGTTTGCTATCGGATTATTTGATATCAATATTAACAGCGATTTTTTCTATGCATGGGTCACCCAAATCCTTATCCCAGTACTTCCTAAAAACAGTGTAATCATAATGGATAATGCGACTTTTCACAAGAAACAGAGTATTCAACAAGTCATCATCGATGCGGGGCATATGCTGGAATATTTGCCTACCTATTCCCCAGATCTTAATCTAATTGAACATGAATGGGCATAAGCTAAATGCAAAAAAAGAGCGCTCGGATGCGACACAGATATTTTGTTCGCATTCAATATGGTGTAATCAAAATTAAGTCGCTTAGCTATAGGATTTGGACACCCAGCGGTTACAGCTGGTTTAATGATGGCGCCAATGGCGATAAGCTCAATATCGGCAAAATCTGTTGTGACAAAAATATTAACTCAATATGGCTATAAAAAAACACTTTTTACCATAACATTTATTATTGGCTTAATTATTACTTAATTTTCATTGCAATCACCTAATATGCCAATTTATATTTTGATAATTCCTTTATTTTTACTGGGAGCGGCAATGTCGACCCAATTCATCGCTATGAATACACTTACTCTAGCGGATTTGACAGAAAACAATGCAATTTCTGGTAATAGTATGTTAGCTGTAACCCAACAACTTGCTATCAGTTTTGGAATTGCGAGTAGCGCTGCAATTTTACGCTTTTATGAATCGCTACCTTATGA
>NZ_CACTIE010000263.1 GCF_902713415.1 Arsenophonus endosymbiont of Bemisia tabaci Q2 | reverse complement strand
GCGTCGGATTGATTATCGTAATGTACGTGAAAAAACCGTCCGAGGTCAATATACATCAGGTTCTATTCAAGGCAAAAAAGTGGCTGGCTATCTTGCGGAAGAAGGGGCTAATAAATCTAGTAAAACGGAAACTTTTGTGGCAATTCGAGTTGACATTGATGATTGGCGTTGGGCTGGCGTGCCATTTTATTTAAGAACTGGCAAACGATTAGCGGCAAAATGCTCTGAAGTGGTGGTTTATTTTAAAAAACCGGCATTAAATATTTTTTCTGATTCTTATCAGGATCTACCACAAAATAAATTAACTATTCGATTACAACCTGATGAAGGAATTGATATTGAAATTTTAAACAAAGCGCCGGGCCTTGAGCATAAACATCATTTACAGACGACAAAATTAGATCTGAGTTTTTCTGAAACATTTAATCAAATCCATTTGGCTGATGCATATGAACGTTTATTACTAGAAGCTATGCGTAGCATTCAAGCTCTGTTTGTCCGTCGGGATGAAGTAGAAGAAGCTTGGAAATGGGTGGATTCTATTATGGACGCTTGGGCAAAGGATGATCAGCCACCTAAACTTTATCAGGCGGGTACATGGGGACCTGAGGCATCTGATGAGATGATCGCCAAAGATGGTCGTTCATGGAATGAGTTCCAATAGTTTTTGTCTACGTAATAGGGTAATGTATTTAGGTTTATTACCCTTATTTTGCTAGCTTTTTGCATTTTAGCTGGAATTTATTATAATTATTTGAGTAAATACAATGGTTATGATATAAATAGCTTTGTATTTATACTATCAATAGTGAGGATTGATTGATAGTATATCATACGGTCATGCGGAATTGGCATTGAATTGGGATTCGTTTTGCCACGGCCCTGGTCGTGTCGCTGTCGCTCTGTCGCTCTGTCGCTCTGTCGCTCTGTCGCTCTGTCGCTATAAAATATCATGGCTAGCGTCTCTTCTTATCAAAAATATCTATTATTTCTATTGAACATCACTGCTATGGTGCAGTGTAGCGTCTCCTGTTGCTAATCGGTTTTCCGTAAATGGGCTTTTAATTTAAATCATCACTTAGTTATTACTAATTTAGGTATTTATCTGTTCCTTTGATGATTGCCAATAACAAGAGAATATAATGATTTATTGAATACTTTTAGCATCAGCGATTTTCACAGAGGCTATTTGTACTTTATCAATGAAGTATTCTAGCGTCATCGGTGATATGACTGGCTTATTGGTAATGTATTTTATGATTGCTTCATCTTATATACTATTGGCAATGGCAGTAAAAAAAGTTGCTCTTGGAGTAGCTTATGCTCTCTGAGAAGGTATTGGGGTAATTTTTATAACAGCATTTAGTGTTTTGTTATTTAATGAATCATTACCACCAATGAAACTTATTGGATTAGCGTTACTTATTGTGGGTATAGCGCTAATAAAATCGAGTGCTAAAAAAACTAGCACACTACATTCGATAAAAAAGGGAAAAAATTACGCCAAAAAGGCCATTAAATAAAATGACTAAAGTTGTTAAGGAGGCATAATATGTTAGCGGAATATCATATGGTGGCATGGTGCCTTTCTATTTCTGGCCGTTATTTTAGAAATAGTGGCTAATATTTTTTTAAAGTTATCAAATGGATTTAAGCGACTGTGGATAGGTGTATTATCTTTAATTGCCGTTTTAGGTGCTTTTAGTACATTAGCTGTAGCGGTGAAAGGTATTGAACTTTCGATTGCTTATGCACTTTGGGGGGCTTTTGGAGTTGTAGCCACGGTTGCCGCCGGTTGGATTTTGTTTAATCAACGACTAAATTATAAAGGTTGGGGCGGTATTATTTTATTGATTACCGGGATGGTCGTTATCAAACTGGCATAATTGTATTTCAGCTGCTAGGACATAACACTGATTAGTAATGGCTAATAAAATAAAGGATTTATTTTCCCGCGCTTTATGTATCGACCCTTTTTTAACCCTAAATAACCCCATTCATGAGGGGTTATTTGTATTAATTTATGCCATATATAGCTAAGCGACTTAATTTTGATGACATTATTTATATGAGCTATTCAATTGATTTTAGAAGTAAAGTGATATTTACGATGGAAGAAGAAG
>NZ_CACTIE010000262.1 GCF_902713415.1 Arsenophonus endosymbiont of Bemisia tabaci Q2 | reverse complement strand
CGACTTTAAAATGATTACAAGTAATTACTCTATATCAGTAAATTTATATTGGAGAAAAACATATATTTTGTAATCAAAATTAAGACGCTTAGCTATATCCAGGCTGCGGGATGAGTACAGCCGGTTAATTGGCCAATTTTTTGGATGGTATTTAATTGAGATAAGGCCTGATCCAGATAAGTTAGTGAAAACGATGAATAGCTCGGATGACAGCTGCTGGATTTTCAGGATGCACTCAGTGACCACATCCCATAATAATCTGTCCATGAGCTTGTGGAAATTGAGCAATAATATCTTTGCGATAAGCTTCGCTAATATAATCGGAAAGGCCACCACCAATAAAAAGAGCAGGATGCGGCCAGGCTGGAATCGTTTTCCAACTCATCAATTGACGATATTCTTTTTTTAAGACAGGCAAATTAAATTTCCATTTACCTTTATCAAATGATTTTAATAAAAATTGAATTTCACTTTCTTCACTGATCATATTACGCACAATGATAGCCGCGTCTTGCCGTGAAGTTACGTCTGCTTGTATTACTCTGCTTCTAAAGCGGAAAATATATTCTCATGGCCATTAATTTGATAAGTGACTGGCGCAATATCAATAACCACAATTTTTCTATTAATTTTGGCGCTATTGCGGTCATCGCCATCGCTATTTTTCCACCCATTGAGTGTCCGATAGCGATAACACTTGTTTGCTTTAAATGCGTTAATCGCTTTAAAACGTCTGTTGCCATTTCAAAATACAGCATCGTTTCCGCCCATGGCGAGTTGCCATGATTGCGAATATCGAGTTGAATAACGGTGAAATAATCTTGTAAATTGCGTGCCAATAAGCCTAAATTTTGTCGATCGCCAAACAAGCCATGGATGAGTACAATCGCAGCAGAAGAGATAAGATTTTCCGGTTGATGGATGCGATAATTTAGCCAGTTATTTAGCAACATAGTCATATTAGCTTTTGTTAATTAATAATTATTATAATGACATGGATATAATGAGAAACCAAAAATTATCAACTCGATAGGTAGCAAAATTTAAGTTAATGTTGGTGAGTGAAAGGGTAATTACCACGATAATATTTTACTATTTATATAAATAATGTGACTAATGTCCGATCTCAATAAAGGTATCTTTATTCATCGTAAGGTAAAGTTATAGCTAGGCGACTTTAAAATGATTACAAGTAATTACTCTATATCAGTATCAGTAAATTTATATTGGAGAAAAACATATATTTTGTAATCAAAATTAAGTCGCTTAGCTATAAATGCAAAAAAAGAGCGCTCGGATGCGACACAGATATTTTGTTCGCACTCAATATGGTGTAATCAAAATTAAGTCGCTTAGCTATATATCAACAGCGATAAAAGCATACATTACCGACCATAAACCAGAACCATAAACCGGTAATACCAGTGCAATGGTTTTTCCATTATCATCGTTGACTAAATAAATTTCTTCCGAGTTGGCTCTATAACGGATCTTAGCAATATCCTGTTCAGGAGATAATGCAATTCGGGTTTAATCATTACGTAGCTGACTATTAAGATCGAAGTTTCCATTACTATTTGATATTTCAGTTGTGTTGAAATCCAAAATCTTAGCGCTAATACGAGTATTATAAAGAGATTGTATCTTTTCAGCTGACATTTTTGGTTTGAGTAAACCAGCAACATCAAGAATATTACGTTGCTTATCTAATAATATTTGCGCTTGCTGTTTAGATTTCAAAACTACCGCTGCACCAGATACAACTACTGAACAGACTAAACACAGAATAAATACCACAAAAAATGTTCTGCCGATGCTATCTTTTGGATTTTTTATTTTATTGTTAACCACGCGCTTTTCTCCGTTAAATATTTGCCTGAACTAACAGATATAGCTAAGCGTCTTAATTTTGATTACAAAATATAGGTTTTTCTCCAATATAAATTTACTGATATAGAGTAATTACTTGTAATCATTTTAAAGTCGCCCAGCTATATCGGATTATTTGATATCAATATTAACAGCGATGTTTTCTATGCATGGGTTACCCAAGTCCTTATCCCAGTACTTCCTAAAAACAGTGTAATCATGATGGATAATGCAACTTTTCACAAGAAACAGAGTATTCAACAAGTCATCATCGAT
>NZ_CACTIE010000261.1 GCF_902713415.1 Arsenophonus endosymbiont of Bemisia tabaci Q2 | reverse complement strand
CAAGTAATTACTCTTCTATATCAGTAAATTTATATTGGAGAAAAACATATATTTTGTAATCAAAATTAAGACGCTTAGCTATATTACCACATTACCCACTAAAACCCGGGAAGATGTCAGCTACGCTCTAGGTTTTATTCACGCACAGGATCGATTTACACAAATGGATTTAATGCGTCGTCTGGCCGCAGGTGAACTGGCTGAATTGTTAGGGGTTCTTCCGCTAAAAACGGACCAGCAAAACCGGCTATAGCAATTTTGGACAAAAGCACGCGATACTCTGACCACACTCCGTGTCTCAGAAAAGAAAATTCTCACTCAATACAGTCTCGGGGGAGTTAACGCCGGGCTAGCTTCATTAGCGGGCCGCCATTTTGAATATTTTGCATTACTGACAACTCCCGCTGACTAGAGGGATGAAGATACCTTACTTGTTTTGTATGCGTTGTCATCCGCGCTTCAGAAAAATCAGGCTCCGCGCCTTTATGTGCGTGGCTGGTTTTCCTGTAATAGTCAACAAATTCTGTAGAAGATCTAAGCAGCATTTTTTAGTTCATGATATTTTTGATGTGGGGTTAAATAACCAATCGTTGAATGGCGTCGATAATAATTGTAAAACTGAATGTAATTTTCAACTTCACAGACAACAGATTGATGATTCATAAACGATAAATGGTTAAGTTTTTCTGCCTTTAAACTCCTAAAAAATCTTTCCATCACGCCATTATCTAGGCAATTACCTCGCCGACTCATGCTTTGAGTTATTCTCCTTTCAAAGAGGTGGGCCCTAAACTCCTCCGATGAATATTGGCAACCTTGATCTCAATGGAACATCAAAATTAAGTCGCTTATCTATATTGTTGCTTCGAGCGCGATACGGCAGATTTACCCGCACTGGATATTTTTCAACTTGGATATTGCTATATCCACCTTCAACTATGAGTTTTGGATATTCCAGTTTTTGCTATGCGCTAAAGGTCACTTTTACTTTTCGGGTCATATTTATACCTATAAGATTTTGCTTAATTATAAGCTATAAATCTCTACAGTTTTATTAGACCACTACAATTGGCTTTACAGGCATTATACCGGACGGCCTTTCGCCAGCAGATAAGCATTTTCGTGGCTGTGTCCTAAAAACGCAGTTTTTGACGCATAACGTTTCTTGAAAACGAGATGACCAACAATACGGAAGCCAGATTTTTTCCACGCATCAACAAATTTTTCAACCCGATTCCACCCGTAAAAACTGACCATCAGACTATTGGGCTTCAATACACGAAACATTTTTGACAGGCGGGCTTTTTAGGTATTCGTCATTTTTATCGTTGGCAATTGAGCGCCCTGACCGATCGGTATAATCAACTAGATAGGGAGGATCGGTGAGAATAAAATCGATTGCATTATCAGGAAAAGTTGACATAATTTTTTGGCTTGTCGCCTTCTATAAATCGGGACATGTTCTGTGTCTGCTATTTAGTGAGACAGCAGGAAGTGACCCCATGTCACCGTTCCCTTACTGCCCGATGCCAGCTTGCCATACGCCCATTTTTAGGGGACGGCAAGCCTTCAAGTGGGCTTTCGCGGCATATCCTCGCCACACGTGGCTCCGGTATTCCAGGGTCCACTTGACCCTAAATGGTCAATGGCTTCGTGACATCGGGCAGTAAGGGAAACCCTTTAAATTTGAAATTAATGCGATGGATAAATCTGATTTCCAGGCGGAATTCAATTTATTTAAGCGATACGCTTTTTTCAATGGGTTTCTAATATCCGGTAGGGAAACATAAGCAGAGCCGTCATTAGCGGCGACATCCTTATTTTTATGAGTAGCTACAATCTTTTGCTTGTTTTTTTGTGCAAAGAATAGGAGTGAGTCATCATCTTTCCAGTGTCTTTTTTAAATTAAGATAAAGTTTTTCTGCCATGTCGTGCAAATCTTCGCACTCATCTGCATAATCATCCAGATTAAGTTGATTGAGCTTATCTAAGAGTATTATAGCTAAGCGACTTAATTTTGATTACACCATATTGATTGCGAACAAAATATCTGTGTCGCATCCGAGCACTCTTTTTTGCATTTAGCTTGTGCCCATTTATGTTCAATTGGATTAAGATCTGGCGAATAGGTAGACAAATATTTCACCATA
>NZ_CACTIE010000260.1 GCF_902713415.1 Arsenophonus endosymbiont of Bemisia tabaci Q2 | reverse complement strand
GGATATTGTTCAACATCTTTTATCAACTCGGATTTATCGATTTTTCGCTGACGCGTAGTCGATGCTTTTGGCTCTATTTGATTAATCCAACGCGATACACGCGATACAGATGCAGAGCCAATCCGAAATTGCTTCGCTGTTTCTCGGATACTCAACCCTTCTTCTTTCATCGTAAATATCACTTTACGTCTAAAATCAATTGAATAGCTCATATAAATAATGTCATCAGAATTAAGTCGCTTAGCTATAGCAATATCAGGGCATTCATTGCACCCGCTACTGAACTATTCTGCCGGAAGCCAAGCACATTTTTTATAATGGTAAAATGTTGATTATAACTACCAACAGTACCACAAATCATGCCATCGGCTTCACCTTGGCGGGGATCATCAACGCAGCAATTAAGGTTGGGTTATTGATGACTTCTCTACGCGCCATTTCCTGCGAAACACCATGGCGTTTCATTAATTGATAATACTGTTGCCAATAGGTTTTAAAACGCGAATCATTTTCATTGTTAATCAACTCAAAATCTTCACCAATTTTAATTTGCAACCCAAGCTTTTCAATTCGCTTTTCAATCACACTGGGTCGACCAATTAAAATTGGATAAGCCAAACCTAAAGATATTAATTCTTGGATTGCATGCAATATTCGTTCTTCCTCACCTTCCGCTAATACAATCCGTTTTTTTCTTTGCGGGCCAAAGAAAAAATCGGCTTCATAAATAGGTGGGTGCTATAGATAAACGCATTAAGTTTTTCTATATAAGAATCAAAATCTGTACTTGGTCGTGTTGCTACACCAGATTCCATTGCCGCTTTAGCGACTGCTGGCGCAATTTTAACAATTAAGCGCGGATCAAAAGGTTTTGGGATAATATAATCAGCACCAAATTTTAACTCCTGATCACCGTAAGCGGAGACAACAACGTCATTCTGCTCAGCTAATGCTAAATCAGCAATTGCCTGCACACAGGCTAGTTTCATCTCTTCATTAATCGTGGTTGCCCCAACGTCCAGCGCGCCGCGAAAGATAAAAGGAAAACAGAGTACATTGTTTACCTGATTAGGATAGTTAGAACGCCCAGTGCAAATAATCGCATCGGGGGGCCGTGCTGCTTTTGCTATTGAAGGAAGAATTTCTGGTTTCGGGTTGGCTAATGCTAAGATAAGCGGTGCATTAGCCATCGATTTTACCATTTCCGCAGTCAACACACCCGGCGCTGAGCAGCCTAAGAAAATATCTGCGCCTGGGATAACATCCGCTAGAGTACGTAAACCATTATCTTCAATTGGATAAGCAGCTTTAGTTTCATCCATCACTTCATCGCGGCCACGATAAATAACGCCTTTTGAGTCAAAGACAATAATATTCCTACGATTAGGACCTAATGCAACCAATAAATTCATACAGGCGATAGAAGCACAGCACCTGCACCTGAAACAACTAAGCGAATCTGGTCAATTTTTTTATTAACAATGCGTAAACCGTTCAATATTGCGGCGGTTGAAATAATGTCAGTACCATGCTGATCATCATGGAAAACAGGGATTTACATTTTTTCACGCAGTTTTTTTTCAATATAGAAACATTCTGGTGCTTTAATATCTTCCAAATTGATTTCGCCAAAAGTTGGCTCTAATGCGGCAATAACATCGATCAGTTTATCCGGGTTAGATTCGTCTATTTCAATATTAAATACATCAATGCCGAAAAATTTTTTAAATAAAACACCTTTTCCTTCCATAACCGGTTTACCAGCCAAAGCGGCAATATTTCGCAATCCTAACACTGCGGTACCATTAGAAACTACGGCCACTAAATTAGCCTTAGCTGTATATTTGTAAGCGATCAACGGATCAGCTGCGATTTCAAGACAAGGATAAGCAACAGCGGGAGAATATGCGAGGGCCAGATCTCGTTGTGCCGTTAATGACTTAGTCGGTGTAATTTCAATTTTACCTGGTTGGGGAAACTCATGAAAATCTAGCGCACTTTGTTTGAATTTTTCATCCATTGTGTGTCCTTAGAGAATTTTTATTATAAAACATCCCCATTATAGTAATCTCTATCAATGAAATCATGACATATACAACAATTTCGGCAGAAACTAGCTAAACTTGAACATTCTATCAACGAAATCAATATAACCAAATAATATTGAAATTAAAATATAAAAC
>NZ_CACTIE010000259.1 GCF_902713415.1 Arsenophonus endosymbiont of Bemisia tabaci Q2 | reverse complement strand
GCATGGGTCACCCAAGTCCTTATCCCAGTACTTCCTAAAAACACTGTAATCATGATGGATAATGCAACTTTTCACAAGAAACAGAGTATTCACAACAAGCCATCATCGATGCGGGGCATATGGTGGAATATTTGCCTACCTATTCGCCAGATCTTAATCTAATTGAACATAAATGGGCACAAGCTAAATGCAAAAAAAGAGCGCTCGGATGCGACAAAGATATTTTCTTCGCACTCAATATGGTGTAATCAAAATTAAGTCGCTTAGCTATAGGATTTGGACACCCAGCGGTTACAGCTGGTTTAATGATGGCGCCAATGGCGATAGGCTCAATATCGGCAAAATCTGTTGTGACAAAAATATTAACTCAATATGGCTATAAAAAAACATTTTTTACCATAACATTTATTATTGGCTTAATTATTACTCAATTTTCATTGCAATCACCTAATATGCCAATTTATGTTTTGATAATTCCTTTATTTTTACTGGGATCGGCAATGTCGACCCAATTCACCGCTATGAATACACTTACTCTAGCGGATTTGACAGAAAACAATGCAATTTCTGGTAATAGTATGTTAGCTGTAACCCAACAACTTGCTATCAGTTTTGGAATTGCGAGTAGCGCTGCAATTTTACGCTTTTATGAATCGCTACCTTATGATGATTATATTGATAATTTCCATTATATTACTATAGGTATAATTACTCTGTCATCTTCACTTATTTTACTTCTGTTGCAACAAGAAGATGGACAAAATTTAATTAATAAAAAAGATCCCTAACAGTAAAAACTTCATCTAAATAGGACAAACCTAAAATAAATTATATTTATTTTTTTGTTGAATTTACTAAATTTCAATAAATTAATTTGCAATAATTCTTTTTTATACAGGAGAAGAGTATGTGCAATTGGATGAACAAATAGCTCAATTGAGCAACTATCTAGAAACTGGTCTGTACGAGCGGCAGCATACTATTCGCCTTTGTTTATTAGCAGCATTATCAGGAGAAAGTGTTTTTCTACTAGGTCCACCTGGTATTGCTAAAAGCATGATAGCCAGGCGAATAAAACAAGCTTTTAAAACGGTTCACTCTTTTGAATACCTAATGACTCGTTTTTCAACACCAGAAGAAATTTTCGGACCACTTTCCATTCAAGCATTAAAAGAAGAAGGACGCTATCAGCGTTTAACGACAGCCTATTTACCTGATGCCGAAATTATCTTCCTTGACGAAATCTGGAAAGCTGGCGCTGCTATATTAAATACTTTGTTAACGGCAATTAACGAAAAAAATTTAGAAATGGCTTTCACGAAGAAAATATTCCTATGCGCTTACTTGTCACTGCCTCTAACGAACTACCAGAATCAGATAGTAGTCTTGAAGCATTATACGATCGTATTCTTATTCGTTTATGGTTAAATAAGGTGCAGAAGAAACAGAATTTTAGAGCTTTATTGAATAGTAAAAAGGAAGAAAGTGAAAATATTGTTCCCAATCGACTTAAAATAAGTAATGAAGAATATGAAGACTGGCAAGTAAAAATTTGTGAAATAAAACTACCAGATGATTGCTTTGAGATAATTTATCAATTACGGCAGCAAATTGATAATTTAGTTCCATCACCTTATATTTCTGATCGTCGATGGAAAAAAGCTATCCACTTACTCCAAGCTAGTGCTTTTTTAATGGGCGTGATGCAATATCAGCTTTAGATATTATTTTCTTTAAAGATTGCCTTTGGCATGATTTGTAATCGCTACAACTATTACCGCAATTAATTACTACATTATTAATAAAAGAAGATTGGCAAAAAAATGATCAATAAAAAAATTGATGATCTTCATAATTAATGGCAGCAATCAACTCAAATTAATAAGAATAAAACCGCTTTTAAATTAGAAAAAGAAAACCGTTTATTCAATCGCATTCTACATTATTCTGTATCCAAGTAAATTAGTGAAAAAATATAACATTATTTTTACATACGCCTCTTATTTTACATAATATAAAAGTTAATTCTGTTACCATAGATAAGAGTTCAATCAACGATACCTTAAATAAAAGAAAAATTTCTGCTCAACTTGATGGTATTGGTTATGCTCAATTAATTTCAGCACAAATTATAGCTAAGCGTCTTAATTTTGATTACAAAATATATGTTTTTCTCTAATATAAATTTACTGATATAG
>NZ_CACTIE010000258.1 GCF_902713415.1 Arsenophonus endosymbiont of Bemisia tabaci Q2 | reverse complement strand
AATATATGCTTTTCTCGAATATAAATTTACTGATATAGAGTAATTACTTGTAATCATTTTAAAGTCGCCTAGCTATACCTAGCTACCCTAGGGCTATTAAGAATAAATGGCGGGCTAAATATATTGAATTATTCATTTATGTCAATCAGCTGGAGAGATTATTTTTATACTATATCTCTTTTTTATATTTTGTTTGTATTGGACATATTTCAGCCATTTTTTCCTTGCGCTAATTTAGCGTCTAAATTAATTGGATCTGGTAAAAACTCAGGAAAATTTTTTGTTTCAATACCTTTTCCAGCCACTTCTTCTAATTCACTTAGAGTAACACTGCCACCACCAAACACTAAAAAACATCCATTTTTACTTGCAACATATACCATATAAGAATCACCAGAATCATCCAAAACTTTCCAGCTGTTATTTGGATACTTTATTTGCATAACACTCTCACAATTTTTTGATAGGCTATTTGTTGGAGCTTGTTGTGAAACAATCCCAAAAGTGCTTACCCCTAAATTTTTAGTAATATCATTGACACAGCCAATACCTTCAGGAGTCGCGCCGGCAACAATAAGTAAATTATGAATCCCATGCTCATCAATATTTTATTTTATCCCTTTTGTTATATAGTCTTGTAATTTTTCTGTATTTTCATATCCCATGCCAGGAAATCCACTAAAAACCATTACAAATTTATTGTCGATTTTTTATCGATTTCTACTTTTATCGGATCAAAATCCGAACTGGAAGCAACGGAAGATTCAATATTATTGATACTAGCAGATTGCGATGAACTGATCATATTCTAATTTCTTTTAGAAAGCGGTTATTATTCGAATATTATTTGGTAGATAAGGTTCAAACGAAGCGGTTAACAGGAATAAAAAGAATTTAGCAAAATAGCTAGACCTTTTAAAGTAATAAATAGTCTGAGATTTATTGTTATTCTTTTAATCTTCATAAATCTAAAATAGATAATCCATTATCCATCCACATGAATGGCAGATGCCAATTGCATCTATTTTTATAACTTAATGTAGCAGAAAGCGGGCAGGTAAAGGTCGCTCTGATAGCTCTTCATCGTCAATATCTTCTTGACCGCTATACAGTAGATCATTGTTATAAACTTCAACAATAATAGCCCCCATCTGCTTTTCTGCTTGCTGAAGAAAACTGGAGAATTGATTACAAGTCATGCCAGCCAATAACGAAAAAGATTCACTAACCAATAGTTTAGGCAAATTTTCATCATTAATTTCCATAAATGCTTTCGCCGTTAATGAGCTGGCATTAATTTCGCTTAAATTTGCTAATAGAGTAATAATCGATGTCGGTTTGAGTTCAGCCAAAACAGAGAAAACTAATATGTTTTCAACAATATCAACTTTAGCATCGAAAATACCATCAATATTTTGCATATGTGGCAAATGCAATGCCTGGCAATTATCACATTCAAAATATGAAGTTTTGAGTTGAACAAGCCACTCTCGCAATTTAGCTATGTCAGGAAAACAAATCGAATCCATTAATTAACCTTATTTTACACAAAATACCAACAATTTTACCTAAGAAAATTCGCTATCTATCATCTTAAACCAAAAACAGACCATATTTTATCATGTTAAATCGTATTTAACGAGCCATTCCTACTCACAATTTAATCCATCTTGCGATGATTACACTGCTTAACTTTTAGCTTGCGTTAGTGATATTCCGAACTATTTTTGTTGGTCAATGCCGAAAAAACTAAGCTTAGGCACTGCCCGCCAAACAATATGAACGATGGCCGGTATCATACAACCAATTGCTAGCATAATCATAGCAAGCAAAACACCTTTTTTCATAAATAAAGCAGCTAATTCAATATAGTTATTTATCACTAAATAGACCAATAACAATAATAATAAACCAATAACTTCGAGTATTATCACAAATTTAGGCATATCACTCAAAGAACGCATAGCGGATAATTTTTTTGCTCATAACAATCTATGTTTCTTGTTAAAAAACACTATCCTGTTATATTAGGTAATTGTTAACATTTCAGATAGTAATAAATATAAATTGTGCTTTTTTTGACGCTAACTATAGACATTTTGACGCTAACTATAGACATATAGCTAAGCGACTTAATTTTGATGACATTATTTATATGAGCTATTCAATTGATTTTAGACGTAAAGTGATATTTACGATGGAAGAAGAAGGGTTGA
>NZ_CACTIE010000257.1 GCF_902713415.1 Arsenophonus endosymbiont of Bemisia tabaci Q2 | reverse complement strand
CTTTATCTCTAAAATCAATTGAATAGCTTATATAAATAATGTCATCAAAATTAAGTCGCTTACCTATAGATGCTTATTTTATCTGGCTTTTTGCCATGATAATCAACAAACGGATAAGTATGTCACCGAACAATATTATCAGGCTAATAATATGACTGACGCGATGGCGGCTTTGAGTGCTGCGGTGGCGGCCCAATTACCGACTTGTCAGCAGCTGATGGCAGAGTTTGAACAGTGTTGGCGTCATGATGGTTTGATAATGGATAAATGGTTTATGCTGCAAGCCACCAGTCCAGCTAAAAATGTTTTGTCAACACAGTACGTACTTTATTTACTCATCCGACATTTAGTATGGAGAATCCCAATCGAGTACGTGCTCTGATTGGAACTTTTGTTGCACAGAATCCGACAGCTTTTCATGCTGAGGATGGTACTGGCCATCAGTTTTTAGTGGAAATGTTAGTTATTTTAAATAGCAGCAGCAATCCGCAGGTTGCTTCTCGTTTGATCGAGCCGTTGATTCGTCTAAGACGCTATGATGACACACGTCAAAATCTGATGTATCAGGCGTTAACACAGTTAAAACAGTTAAAACAGTTAGATAATCTTTCCGCTGATCTATTTGAAAAAATTACTAAGGCGTTGAAAAACAAATAGCATTTTATTTTTCAATAGGTTACCAGCGTTTTCCTTCATAAAAACGATTACTTAAATAAGATATCCCTTTTTTTATAAGATTATCTGGGGGGATAGCTATTAGTTTGCTTTTACCTATTATTTTTAAAAACTTAAATGATAAAAAGCAGTGTCATATTAGGCATATTTAAATTATTATGATCATCTGTACATACCATTAATGATTTGCTCATAAATTTAGCAATAGACTGTTTTTCTAGAATAAAAACGGCAAATGGTTTCTATGACTAAATAATTTACATTATCTATCAAAAAAAGGTACAGCTAATGTTTTATCCCCTTATCCGAAAGGCGCTATTTGGCTTAAATCCAGAGCAAGCTCATGAAATTACCTTCTGGCAGCTTAAATATATCATGCATTCGCCGCTTAAGTTTTTGATCCGGCAGTCGCTCAATTTTAAGCCAACGACTTGTATGGGATTGACATTTAAGAATCCATTGGGATTAGCGGCCGGTCTTGATAAAAATGGTGAATGTATTGATGCTTTTGGCGCGATGGGATTTGGTTTCGTAGAAATAGGGACGGTCACACCTCGCCCACAACCTGGTAATGAAAAACCTCGGCTGTTCCGGCTGGTTGAAGCTGAAGGGTTTATCAACCGCATGGGATTTAATAATCTAGGTGTTGATAACCTGGTTGAGAATGTTAAAAAAGCGAAGTACGACGGTATTATTGGGATTAACATTGGCAAAAATAAAGATACCCCGATTGAACAGGGTAAAGACGATTATTTAATTTGCATGGAAAAAATTTATTCATATGCAGGTTATATTGCTGTCAATATTTCTTCACCTAATACGCCAGATTTAAGATTGTTACAATATAATGAAGCATTGGATGATTTATTGCAGTCAATTAAAAATAAACAACACTTATTAGCACAACAATACCAAAAGTATGTTCCTGTGGTGGTAAAAATTGCGCCTGATTTAACCGAAAAAGAGATTATTCAAATTAGCGATAGCTTAATTCGCCACCAGATTGATGGCGTTGTGGCTACAAATACCACTTTAGATCGGAATTTAGTGAAAGGATTAAGGTATTCAGGAGAAGCTGGTGGATTGAGTGGCCGACCTGTGCAATTGAAAAGCACTGAAATTGTGCGGTCGTTGACCAAAGAGTTAAAAGGACAGTTGCCAATCATGGCTGCTGGTGGAATTGATTCTTTGGTTGCAGCAAGAGAAAAATTGGCAGCAGGGGCATCATTGCTACAAGTTTATTCGGGATTTATTTATCACGGTCCTAAATTAATTAAAAATATTGTTAATTATATTTAATCCTAATTTAGGATTATAAAAGATTGACTGCTTTTTTATATCATTAATATTTATTTTGTAATCTGATAATTTATTAAATTCAGGTTTTTCTTTGAATATAGCTAAGCGACTTAATTTTGATTACACCATATTGAGTGCGAACAAAATATCTGTGTCGCATCCGAGCGCGAGCGCTCTTTTTTGCATTTAGCTTGTGCCCATTTATGTTCAATTGCATTAAGATCTGGCGAATAGGTAGGCAAATATTCCACCATATGCCCCGCATCGATGATGACTTGTTGAATACTCTGTTTCTTGTGAAAAGTTGCATTATC
>NZ_CACTIE010000256.1 GCF_902713415.1 Arsenophonus endosymbiont of Bemisia tabaci Q2 | reverse complement strand
CAGATGCAGAGCCAATCCGAAATTGCTTCGCTGTTTCTCGGATACTCAACCTTTCTTCTTCCATCGTAAATATCACTTTACGTCTAAAATCAATTGAATAGCTCATATAAATAATGTCATCAAAATTAAGTTTCTTAGCTATATTTAAATTTACTAAAGCTATTTTGGAGATGAAACGGATAGATGTATATAATAATGGCGATCTGAGCCGCGACTTTACTTTTGTTGAAGATATTGTTGAAGGAATATTATTGATTGCTGATATTATTCCGCCAAAAAAGAGCGATAAATCTTTAACGGCTAGCAGTGATGCGCCTTATCGTATTTATAATATTGGTAATGGGCAGGGCAGCCAATAAAATTATTGGATTTTATTTCTGCTTTTGAGCAGGCATTAGGACACAAAGCCATTAAAAATATGCTGCCGATGCAAGCCGGTGATGTCCATACCACCTGTGCTGATACCAAAGATTTGTTTTCGTTAACTGGTTAACGGCCACAGATTTCGATTAAATAAGGGGTAAAAGCCTTTGTTGACTGGTATCGGACTTATTATCACGTTTAGCCTGGATCCTAAATATTTGAGAGGTTAGTTTTGAAAATTGCTATTGCAGGAACAGGTTATGTTGGCCTGTCGAATGCGATGTTGTTAGCGCAACATCATGAGGTGGTTGCGTTAGATATTATTGCTGAAAAAGTAACAATACTGAATAACCAGCAATCCCCGATAGTGGATAAAGAAATTGAAGCGTTCCTGACAGAAAAAAAATTGAACTTTAGGGCAACGACGGATAAACAACAGGCTTACCAGGGGGCAGATTATGTGATTGTTGCTACCCCGACTGATTATGATGCCAAAACTAATTATTTTAATACTTCTTCTGTAGAAGCAGTGATTGATGATGTAAACCACATTAATCGAGCCGCTACCATTGTTATTAAGTCAACCATCCCGGTGGGGTTTGTCGCCCGCTTGCAACAAGAGAAAGGGTATAAAAATATCATTTTTTCACCGGAGTTTTTACGTGAAGGCAGAGCGCTATATGACAATCTTTATCCTTCTCGTATTGTGGTGGGTGAACGTTCCGAACGTGCCAAGATTTTTGCCGATTTATTATTAGAAGGCGCACTGAAAAAAGATGTCGCGGTGCTATTTACTGATGCCACCGAAGCGGAAGCGATAAAATTATTTGCCAATACTTATCTGGCGATGCGAGTGGCCTATTTTAATGAGTTAGATACTTACGCTCATAGCCGCGGATTGGATAGTCGTCAGATTATTGGGGGTGTTTCACTTGATCCGCGGATTGGCAGCCACTATAACAACCCTTCTTTTGGTTATGGTGGTTATTGCTTACCAAAAGATACCAAGCAGTTGCTGGCTAATTATGATGATGTACCAAATAATTTGATTAATGCGATCGTAGAATCGAATCGAACGCGTAAAGATTACATTGCCGAAAGGATTATTAGTCAAAATCCGCAAAAAGTAGGCGTTTACCGGTTAGTGATGAAAGCTGGCTCGGATAATTTCCGCGCATCGGCCGTACAGGGAGTGATGAAACGGATCAAAGCAAAGGGAATCGAAGTAGTGGTTTATGAGCCGGTTTTACAACAAAGCGAGTTTTTTCACTCCAAAGTAATTACCGATTTGGCCGATTTTAAAGCCCAGTGCGATATTATTTTGGGCAATCGATTGGTGCCGGAACTTGAAGATGTAAAACAGAAAGTTTATACCCGCGATCTATTTGGTCACGATTGATAATTAGCCATACTTTGGCGCCAATCGCAGCTTAAGATTGGCGCTCTGATTATGGCCGATTGCCTGTTTTTATCACAGGTGAGTTACCATAGCGGCGAGTAGTGGTAGCTTTTTATAGTCTCCCTGATAATCAAAAAGCGACATTTACTGTTAATGTATCGGTATAGCTACCGGATTGATTCGGGGTAGCTTTGCCTGTTAGAATTTTCGCTATATAATTCTAGGTAGGGGTCAACTGATCGTCACTAATGGTGGTGGAGTTGGCACTAGACCACAATTCGTTACCACTCGATCCCCAGCGAGTACTGGTTGTACCTTGGTAAATATCATAACTGATCAAGCCACTCCCATATTTCATATTGCGCACATTGCTAACTGCATTGGTACCATTGTTGATCCCCACATTGTATAGCTAAGCGACTTAATTTTGATTACACCATATTGAGTGCGAACAAAATATCTGTGTCGCATCCGAGCGCTCTTTTTTTGCATTTAGCTTTTGTCCCCATTTATGTTCAATTGGATTAAGATC
>NZ_CACTIE010000255.1 GCF_902713415.1 Arsenophonus endosymbiont of Bemisia tabaci Q2 | reverse complement strand
TATTGTTCAACATCTTTTATCAACTCGGATTTATCGATTTTTCGCTGACGCGTAGTCGATGCTTTTGGCTCTATTTGATTAATCCAACGCGATACAGATACAGAGCCAATCCGAAATTGCTTCGCTGTTTCTCGGATACTCAACCCTTCTTCTTCCATCGTAAATATCATTTTACGTCTAAAATTAATTGAATAGCTCATATAAATAATGTCATCAAAATTAAGTCGCTTAGCTATAGTTATCCCTCCCGATGGGGTGGGAAGGTAAAATCTCCCAATTTCAGGGAGGCCAAGTTGTTAAAGAGCGTTTATACTAAAAAATAGTCATTATTTTTTATTCACTGTCAAGATGAGGGAATAACCTTGGTAAATCTGGTCTAAAACGATAAGCTGGCACTTTACCTTGAATAGCTTCAACTAAATCAGATACACATTTGGGGGATACTGGTTTTTTACCATTTAACCAATCGGAAATAGTTGATTGCGCTAAGCCACATTTTTTTGCTAATGCTTTTTGACTTCCGGTT
Source organism: Arsenophonus endosymbiont of Bemisia tabaci Q2 (assembly GCF_902713415.1). Classification (GTDB taxonomy): domain Bacteria; phylum Pseudomonadota; class Gammaproteobacteria; order Enterobacterales; family Enterobacteriaceae; genus Arsenophonus. The sequence goes on along the minus strand of NZ_CACTIE010000255.1, from coordinate 1,801 downwards.
ATTTTTATAGCGTTTTCTATTCCATAATTCTTCATTAATCTCATCTCCTATAAATTATAGTGATTATAAGAATGAATAAACGAATAGTCAATCGCATTTGCTATTTTGAATGTATATCGTTTATGCGATATTATTTTAGGAAGTATTTAATGAGGTTATTCATGTGAATTTTTCAGAAAGACTAAAACAAGCAATGCAAGAAAAAGGCTTTACTCAAGGATCTTTAGCTAAAGCGGTAGGAATGGCTCAGTCAAGTGTATGGAGACTGACTAGCGGCGGCGCATCAGGAACAAAAAAATTAATAAAAATAGCGAAAGTTTTAGGTGTCAACCCTGAATGGCTTTCAGATGGTATTGGAACAATGAAAGCTCATGAAATAAAACCTAATAATCAATTACTTATTGATTCTATATTGGATTATACGGACAAGACTCAGGAATATGACAAGGATAATATTGTTAAATTAAGATTATATAACCGCATTGAGTGGGTGCTTTCCCCTAGCGTTAGAGGTGAAAAGGTCACTTATTCTATGTTTTTAATACCTAAAAATATAGTTCAAGAAACTAATAGCTCCATTAAAGATTCAATATCAATAATTGTGCCTGATGACAGCATGTCACCGATTATTCAGGAAAACTCAACGGTTGCACTCGATACAAGTATAAAAGATATTAAAAATGGTAAGATTTATTTAGTATCTTATGGTGGAGTGTTTATGATACGGGCCCTTTACAGTTTGCCTGAAAATAAAATTAAGTTAAAAAATTATAAATCTGATGATTACCCAGAATTTATCGTTTCTGCCTCTGAGCTACTAATAATAGGAAAAGTCTACTATGTAGCAGGTAAAATAGATTAAACATAACGAGCCCACTTGGATAGTGGATAGTGGATAGTGGATAGTGGATAGTGGATAGTGGGCTTTAACTCGCTTTATACTCCAAATCTACTTTTCATTTCAAAATCAATAACAATCGTTTTTTAAATAAAAAACAGATATTATCATTTAATTATTAACTTTAATCGTTTTTACGATTGACAATAGCAATAGAAAAACCTATCATTGTTTCATCAACTCACTGCAACGGACAAAAACCAGACAATACTGCGAGTTATAGTTAAGCGTCTTAATTTTGATTACAAAATATATGTTTTTCTCCAATATAAATTTACTGATATAGAGTAATTACTTGTAATCATTTTAAAGTCTCGTCCAGCTATATATCTGAACCTTTGCCAAACGTTGCTAAGTAGCCAGCCTGAGGCGTATGAACATGAAGAAGGCAAAGTGAGACAACAGTTAAGCAGTCCCGCTCTTTAAGACTATCTCGCTGAAAAAGCGAACACCGACAACAGTCGGTTTTGGGGTGTGTGAAATATATCAATCAGCGTTGATTCTTCTGTCTATGCCAAGGAAATAACAATGTTGATACCGATCTGGAAACTTCGGCACACACCACTAAAACCGATTGTTAGGAGGTAGGTATGTGTAACTTTCATGGTTATGATAATGCACGCAGACGAAGAGATGCCCGCAGAAGAGCCAAGAAAACAGCCTATAATCGTAATAAAGCACTCAATATGGCATTAAAAGCTGCCTTAAATCCAACCAAGCAATTGAATTAACAAATAACCGCAAAACCTAAGCGGCCCCCTTCTTTCACTCAAAAGAAAGGTGATGAGTCGCGTAAAGAAAGCGTTATAGCTGGGCGACTTTAAAATGATTACAAGTAATTACTCTATATCAGTAAATTTATATTGGAGAAAAACATATATTTTGTAATCAAAATTAAGACGC
>NZ_CACTIE010000254.1 GCF_902713415.1 Arsenophonus endosymbiont of Bemisia tabaci Q2 | reverse complement strand
TGAAAAACCACTTTCATCAATAAAAACAATATGCTTGCCTTCTTTTTCATACTGTTGTTTTTTTGTTGAAACGTTTGTCGAGTGTTTTCGTCGGCTTTCGGATGACGTAGAGTTTTTTGTATAGGGCAATCCCATTTTTTAAGAGCTTGCCAAATGGCCTTCTGACAAACGCCAAAACGCTCTGCACGCTCTTTTTGGTAAGCATCTGGATATTGTTCAACATCTTTTATCAACTCGGATTTATCGATTTTTCGCTGACGCGTAGTCGATGCTTTTGGCTGTATTTGATTAATCCAACGCGATACAGATGCAGAGCCAATCCGAAATTGCTTCGCTGTTTCTCGGATACTCAAACCTTTTTCTTCCATCGTAAATATCACTTTACGTCTAAAATCGATTGTATAGCTCATACAAATAATGTCATCAAAATTAAGTCGCTTAGCTATATATTCAATATTCATTATCTACCGAGGATTTTTTTCATTTATTGCTAGGTATGCCATACGAATTTGATAACTGTTCAATTGAACAGCTATTGCTAAATTTAGTGAACCATATTCAGGGTTGGTTGGAATATGAAGATGATATTGGCATCTCTGTAGTTCTTCATTTGTTAAACCAACTCGTTGGCAGCCAAAAATGATAGCCACCGGAGAATTTATTGCCTGGCGGACAGTTTTTTCGCCGCATTCGCGAAGCGTTACCTGTGGCCATGATAACGTACGATCGCGCACACTTGTTCCAATTACCAAGCTCCATCCAAGCAAAGCTTGATCTAATGTTTTCACGATAGTCGCTTGACCAATAACATCACTGGCCGCCAGCTGATAATGCAACAGCCTGTGATCCGGCAATATGAGTGGATTAACTAAGTAAAAATTAGTTAGTCCCATCGTTTTCATCGCACGGGGAATTGATCCCATATTTCCGGTATGCGAGGTTTCAACCAAAATAATGTGAATATTTTTTAGCATGATTGTCTTTATTTGGTGTTAATAATCAGGCTATTCTACCACAATCATAGTCATGTTGACGAATCTCTGTTATATTGCCGAACTTCCTTAAACCTTGTTCTTTAATATTCCAGTGGAAATAACCCATGCATCCAATGCTAACTATTGCTATACGGGCAGCTCGCCAAGCAGGTAACTTTATTGCTAAAATCTATGAAAAACCTGACTCTATCGAAATAATGGCAGAAGGCCAAAATGATTTTGTCACCAATATTGATAAAAAAGCAGAACAAATTATTATTGAAGTCATTCAAAAATCTTATCCTACTCATACCATTATTACCGAAGAGAGTGGTCAAATACTTGGTGAAAAAAATGATATTCAGTGGGTTATTGATCCTTTGGATGGCACAACAAATTTCACTAAACACTTACCCCATTTTGCCGTCTCCATCGCAGTACGTATTAACGGCCGTACAGAAATCGGCGCTATTTATAATCCTATGCTTAATGAGCTATTTACTGCGGTACGTGGGCAGGGTGCACAATTAAACGGTTACCGCCTTCGTATTAAAAATAATAATGAATTAGAAGGGGCAATTATTGCCACCCGTTTTCCTTTCAAAGCGAAACAACATTCAGCTGCATATATTAATATTGTCGCTAAACTATTTAAAAAATGCGCCGATTTTCGCCGCACAGGTTCAGCGGTTTTAGACTTAGCTTATGTTGCTGCTGATCGTGTCGATGGCTTTTTTGAGATTGGCTTAAAACCGTGGTATTTTATGGCTGGAGAACTATTGGTGCGTGAAGCCGGTGGAATTGTAACCGACTTCGTTGGCGGACATAATTATCTCACCTCTGGCAATCTGCTAGCTGGCAGTCCACGGATAGTGAAAAAAATGGTGCTAGAAATGCAGACCGAGTTAAGCGATCTATTGAAATGCTAAACAATGCGCTTAAAAAGCAATAGCCAAAGTTATATTGAGTTAATAATGTCTTGATGGCGTAACTTTGTCATTTACTAATTGGTGAAGGCTGAAAATGGTAAAAATTCACCATGGCTTTAATTAGTTAAATAAACCCGCTAAATATTTTCAATATTTACTCTTGTTGTCGGTGCTTTATTGCTTAATTGGATATAAAACCCCTATTCCTTTTGAGGAATTAAGGGGTATTTTAATGATTGGCCAGCTTATTTAATTTTAATAAAAAAATTTTTATCTGCATAGTTGGTTAATATTTATCTGTTATTCAAATTAAATGAACAACTTTAATTTAATTTTTTGGCTATTCCATGGAATTTAATGATGTTATTTTTTATTCGGGCGAATAAATAGTGCTGGAATGGCAATCAATCAATATAGCTAAGCGACTTAATTTTGATTACACTATATTGAGTGCGAACAAAATATCTGTGTCGCATCCGAGCGCTCTTTTTTTGCATTTAGCTTTTGCCCATTTAT
>NZ_CACTIE010000253.1 GCF_902713415.1 Arsenophonus endosymbiont of Bemisia tabaci Q2 | reverse complement strand
CAACCCTTCTTCTTCCATCGTAAATATCACTTTACGTCTAAAATCAATTGAATAGCTCATATAAATAATGTCATCAAAATTAAGTCGCTTAGCTATAATATGATTTAACCGAGTATATTTACTAGAATAGCGTAAAATGTTGTTAACACGCTGGTATAAAAGATTGATGGCCAAACTATTTGGCTGGATATTATGTTGTTATTGATAATAAGCTTAATTTGGCAAAAAATTCGGTAATGTAAGCGTTGATATTAATATATAGCTAAAAGTAAATGAGGAACAACATGCGAATTAAAGTATTGCTTGGTGCCACATTATTTGTCTTGGCTGGCTGTTCAACAACCAATAAAATTACCACCGCGGGTGAAAAAGTTCGTTTCGTTAATGCCCAGCCAGGAAGTGAATGTTGGCATTTAGGATCGGTTACCGGCACCCAAAGTAATTGGCTTAGTGGCGTAAATAATGAGTCTAGTTCACTGCGTGGCGCAGCAAATGATTTACGCAACAAAGCTGCTGAGATGGGAGGTAATGTTATTTATGGCGCTAATAACCCTACGGAAACGTTACTCTCGAGTTTTATTCCTACTGACAGTAAAATGATAGGACAAGTTTATAAGTGTCCATAACGCATGCTAAGCATGATCCTGAATAATATAGGATCATAGGTTTTATCATGTAACTAAATTGTAATTGTAAGTCAATCGGTTTTTTACTCAATTTTCCACCTATTTCTCTGGTTAATCTCGGTACCAGATAGCCTGAGATACGGGTAAGCAGTTCTTTCATTATGATGCGGGCCTCTTCATCCGTTACCATAAAATGGGCGCCATCTTGGACTTTATCTAATAAATGTAAATAATAAGGCAGTATGCCGTTTTCAAACAGTTTATTACTTAATTTAGCGAGACAGTCAGCATTATCATTCACACAGCGAAAAAGTACACTTTGATTTAATAAGGTAACACTTACCTGTTTTAACTGTTCCATCGCGCAACTAAACTCACTGTCAATTTCCTTGGCATGATTGATATGAGTCACCATAATAATCTGTAATCGAGAAATATTGAAACGTTGGCAAAGTGTTGTGGTAATGCGAGCAGGAATAACCACCGGTAATCGGCTATGGATCCTAAGCCGTTTGATATGAGGGATAGTTTCTAACTGTGACATCAGCCAATCTAACTCATGATCTTTTGCCATCAAAGGATCGCCGCCTGAAAAAATAACTTCATTAAGCTCAGTATGGCGTTGAATATAATTTAATGCAGTCTGCCAATGTTGTTTTTTGCTTTTTTTCTTCATAGGGAAAGTGACGCCGGAAGCAATAGGGGCAATTAAAGGGACAACCTCCTTTCACTAATACTAGGACGCGATCCTGATATTTATGTAATAATCCTGGAATTGGACTATTTTGCTCATTTAACGGCTCAGTCGAAAATGTTGGCGTAAGATTAAATTCAGATTTTAGCCTAATAACTTGCCATAAAAGGGGATCATTGCCATCACCGATCCGCATTTTTGCAATAAAAGGGTGAGATACGCGCAGCGGAAATAAAGCACAAGCAGCAGTTCCAGCACGCAATTCCGGATCATTTTGTAGTGACAGTAATCGTAGCAATTCGTCAGGATCAGTCACAGCTTCTGCAAGTTGTTCTAGCCAGACTTCTCTGGCAGGGCTTTTTTGAGTTACAATATTAAACATTTTTTGGCTATGCCATTTTTACTTAAAAAATTTAGAGGATTTCTATGGCTACCTATAGTACCAATGAATTTCGCTCAGGTCTTAAAATCATGTTAGATGGCGAGCCTTCTGCAATTGCGGAAAGCGAATTTGTCAAACCAGGCAAAGGGCAAGCGTTTTCTCGCGTACGGATCCGTAAATTAATTTCTAATAAGTTAGTTAGAAAAAACATTTAAGTCAACTGATTCTGTCGAAAGTGCTGATGTTATGGATCTGAACTTGATTTATCTATACAGTGATGGTGAGTTTTGGCATTTTATGAATAATGAGACTTGTGAGCAACTAGCTGCTGATGAAAAAGCGGTCGATGATAATGCAAAATGGTTAATCGATCAAGCTGATTGCATTGTTACATTATGGAATGGAGAGCCTATTGCTATCACGCCACCGAATTTTGTTGAACTGGCAGTGGTTGATACCGATCCGGGTTTAAAGGGGGATACCGCAGGTAGGGGCGGAAAACCGGCAACATTAAGTACCGGTGCGGTGGTAAAAGTTCCGCTATTCGTTCAAATTGGTCAGGTAATTAAAGTTGATACCCGCTCCGCTGAATATGTTTCTCGGGTGAAATAATATTTAGTTAATCTATCGCTTTTAATTAAAGGTTGTTTTTTAACAATGAATGGAGTGTGATAGGGGCATTATTTTTTATTGCTAATAATAGCCTAAAAATTTCAGGCTATTATTGTTTCCGCAATATTTTCTATTATCTTAGTTATTGATTTATCTGTTTGCTATTAGCCATTAGTGATTTAGGACTTAGGTAT
>NZ_CACTIE010000252.1 GCF_902713415.1 Arsenophonus endosymbiont of Bemisia tabaci Q2 | reverse complement strand
TCTGCACGCTCTTTTTGGTAAGCATCTGAATATTGTTCAACATCTTTTATCAACTCGGATTTATCGATTTTTCGCTGACGCGTACTCGATGCTTTTGGCTCTATTTGATTAATCCAACGCGATACAGATGCACAGCCAATCCGAAATTGCTTCCCTGTTTCTCGGATACTCAACCCTTCTTCTTCCATCGTAAATATTACTTTACGTCTAAAATCAATTGAATAGCTCATATAAATAATGTCATCAAAATTAAGTCGCTTAGCTATAATTATTGATGAAAGCGCCTATCAGATACATTATCAAAATCAAACCATTGAATTAACACCGGCGAAATTTCGATTATTAAAATATTTATCCCAACATCCGGGTAAAGTTTTTTCCCGTGATAAAGTGTTGAATAACCTCTATGATGATTATCGAATTGTTACTGATCGCACCATTGATAGCCATATAAAAAACTTGCGCCGAAAGCTGCAACAATTAGATTGCAACAATTAGATAAAGAGCGGCAATTTATCCGCTCAGTATACGGTTTAGGTTATCGTTGGGAATTAGTTTAATTAAATGTTGCTAATCCGCTCGCCAGTTGATTTGGATTTCATCACATAAGGCGTTAGAATTAGCTACTTAAAACTTATTCGATTAAGAATAAGTACTGACTTGTTATCAGATTGAGAAATTATATGTTTACGCCAGAATTACTTTCTCCCGCAGGTTCGCTGAAGAACATGCGTTATGCTTTTGCCTATGGCGCGGACGCTCTTTATGCCGGACAACCGCGCTACAGTCTACGTGTTCGTAATAACGAATTTAATCATGAAAATTTAGCTAAAGGCATTAAAGAAGCCCATGAAATGGGAAAACGTTTTTATGTAGTGGTTAATATTGCACCACATAATGCTAAATTAAAAACCTTTATTCGTGATCTTGCTCCGGTCATCGAAATGCAACCAGATGCCTTAATTATGTCTGATCCTGGCTTAATTATGCTAGTGAGAGAAACATTTCCAGCAATGAAGATCCATCTTTCTGTCCAGGCAAACGCTGTTAACTGGGCAACAGTAAAATTTTGGCAACAAATGGGATTAAGCAGAATTATCTTGTCTCGTGAGCTCTCTATTGAGGAAATTGCCGAAATTCGTCAACAGGTACCTGATATTGAATTGGAAATTTTTGTTCACGGTGCACTTTGCATGGCCTATTCTGGTCGTTGCTTACTATCTGGTTATATTAATAAGCGCGATCCCAATCAAGGCACCTGTACCAACGCTTGCCGTTGGGAATATAAAGTAAAAGAAGGAAAAGAAGACGCAATCGGTAATATTGTTCATCATCATCAACCGATTAAGATAAAAAATATTCAGCCGACATTAGGTAATGGACAGCCTACCGACAAAGTTTTTTTAATTGAAGAAAGCAAACGCCCTGCTGAATATATGACCGCTTTTGAAGATGAGCATGGCACCTATATTATGAATTCGAAAGATCTACGGGCAATCGAACATGTTGAACGCTTAACTCAAATTGGTGTCCATTCTTTAAAAATTGAAGGTCGTACCAAATCCTTCTACTATTGTGCTCGAACTGCTCAGGTTTATCGTCGGGCGATTGACGATGCCGTTGCGGGTAAACCTTTCGATCCCTCATTACTAACCACACTAGAAGGCTTAGCTCACCGAGGTTATACCGAAGGTTTTTTACGTCGGCATAACCATGATGCGTACCAAACCTATGAATATGGTTATTCTGTTTCGGATAGCCAGCAATTTGTTGGTGAATTCACCGGCCAACGCAAAGATGGGCTGGCAGAAGTGGACGTGAAAAATAAATTCAGTCTGGGTGATAATTTAGAGTTAATGACACCAACAAAGAATATTCAATTTACCTTAACTGACTTATTTGATAAACAAAACCTACCTATTCAAGTTGCACCAGGTAATGGCTATAAAGTTTATCTCCCGATCCCTGAGGATGTTGATCTGCAGTTTGCACTATTAATTCGCAATTTGGCTGGCACAACTACCAGAAACCCTCATAACAAACAACAGATTCAAACAATAAAGTAAGTTCAAAAACTAAAGTAAACAGTAATATGTTTGCTTTAGTTATAAGCAATTTTAGTAACCTTAAAAATAGTGATAATAACAATAAATAATTTAAGGAAAATTTCCATTTTTATTTATTAGATCAAAGCAATACGATATTCATTATCATAAGATAGTTAGTGAAAAATGTAGAACTAAAAATTAATAGTAAGACTAGGAACCACCTTCTTTGCTAACTCAATCTCCCTTGAGTTAGCTTTTTCTTTTTGTGACCGATAAAATTCCACTCTTCTTATCAGAAACTATTGTTAATAAATAACCATAAATAGTTAATAAAATAGTATCAATCACTTTAATAACCAACGCTAAAACTAACATTAAACTGAAGCGATCCACCTCACTTAACTAAAGCAATCGAGCTTGTTTTTCACCCTATAATGGATAACAATTAATCAGAACGTCAATAAACGGGAGTA
>NZ_CACTIE010000251.1 GCF_902713415.1 Arsenophonus endosymbiont of Bemisia tabaci Q2 | reverse complement strand
ATGTAGAGTAATTACTTGTAATCATTTTAAAGTCGCCCAGCTATAACAATAATTGATACAAGTAAAAATTTACTATGATGCAACAGTGACAAGAGAAATATCGTCTGGATTACCAGGCGCTTGATTACACCATTACCGATATTGAATTGGATTTTGTGCTTGATCCTGCAACCACCATGGTCACTGCCATTAGCCGAGTAAAACGATTAAATTCAGAGGCTAATGTGTTGATACTCGATGGCGAAAACCTGATTTTGCACACTATTCATATTGATGATAAACCGTGGACAGCCTATCGTGAAGAGGCAGGAAAACTGATTATGCAATCAGTGCCTGATACTTTTGTTCTTAAGGTAGTTAATGAAATAAATCCGCTAAAAAATACTGCATTAGAAGGGCTTTATGTGTCAGCTGATGTTCTTTGTACTCAGTGTGAGGCAGAAGGTTTCCATCATATTACCTATTATTTAGATAGGCCAGATGTATTAGCACGTTTTACAACTTGTATTACCGCCGATAAATCGCGCTATCCGTATTTGCTCTCCAATGGTAATCAGATTGACAAAGGAGAAACAAACGATGGCCACCATTGGGTAAAATGGCAAGATCCTTTCCCTAAGCCAAGTTATCTTTTCGCCCTGGTAGCAGGTGATTTTGATGTTCTTTATGATAATTATGTTAGCCAAAGTGGCCGTAATGTTACGTTAGCACTTTTTGTCGATAAGGGTAACCTTGATCGGGCTGACTGGGCAATGGTCTCTTTGAAAAATGCCATGCGTTGGGATGAAAGACGTTTTGGCTACGAATATGATTTAGATATTTATATGATAGTGGCCGTTGATTTCTTTAATATGGGAGCGATGGAAAATAAAGGACTCAATATTTTCAATGCCAAATATGTGTTGGCCAAAACAGAAACGGCAACGGATAAGGATTATCTGAATATTGAAGCAGTGATTGGTCATGAATATAGCTGGGCGACTTTAAAATGATTACAAGTAATTACTCTATATCAGTAAATTTATACTGGAGAAAAACATATATTTTGTAATCAAAATTAAGACGCTTAGCTATATTTTCATAATTGGACGGGTAATCGTATTACTTGCCGAGATTGGTTTCAATTAAGCCTGAAGGAAGGGTTAACCGTTTTTCGCGATCAAGAATTTAGTTCTAATTTGGGTTCTCGTTTTGTAAATCGGATTGAAAATGTCAGGCTGATGCGTGCGCATCAATTTGCAGAAGATGCCAGTACGATGGGGCATCCTATTCGTTCGGAAAAGTAATAGAAATGAACAACTTCTACACTTTAACCGTTTATGAAAAAGGGGCGGAAGTTATTCAGATGTTGCATACGCTGTTAGGCGAAGAACAGTTTCAGGCGGGTATGAAACTCTATACCCGCCCGCCATGATGGTAGTGCCGCAACCTGTGATGATTTCGTGCAAGCGATGGAAGACGCTTCTAATATTGATTTGACTCTCTTTCGTCGTTGGTATAGCCAATCGGGTACACCTTTAGTGACGGTCAGAGATGAATATTTAGCGGAAAAACAGCAATATTTATTGCATATTAGTCAAATCACAGCACCAACGGCAGATCAAGCAGAAAAATTACCATTACATATACCGCTCTAGATATTGAGCTGTATGATAACGCAAGGTAATGTAATTTTCCATTACAGCATCATGGTCGTGCTGTGTATTCCGTGCTTAATGTGGTTAAGGAAGGCTAAGCAAACTTTTGTTTTTGATCAGGTTAATTCGCCGCCAATACCTTCATTACTGCTTGAATTTTCCGCGCCGGTGAAATTGGATTATTCATACACTGATGAGCAATTAGCATTATTGATGCAATATGCCAGTAATGATTTTGCTCGTTGAGATGCTGCGCAATCACTACTATCAATTTATATTAAAGAGAATGTCGTACGCCAACAGCAGCGGGAAGATTTAATATTGCCACAGCATATTATTGACGCATTCAAATCTGTTTTACTTGATGAAGCCTGTGATCCGGCTTTATGTGATCCGGCTTTAAAAGCGCAGCTATTTACTTTACCTTCAGAAAATGAAGTCGCTGAGTGGTTTGCTATCATCGATCCGATAGCTATCTATAATGTTATTAACTTTATTATCCAAAAATTTGCCACTGAAATGGCGGCTGAATTTGTTGCCGTTTATCATGCCAATAAAATGACCGAGTATCGAATCGATCATGGGGATATTGCCAAAGGTTCTTTGCGAAATATAGCTAAGCGACTTAATTTTGATGACATTATTTATATGAGCTATTCAATTGATTTTAGACGTAAAGTGATATTTACGATGGAAGAAAAGGGTTCAGTATCCGAGAAACAGCGAAGCAATTTCGGATTGGCTGTGCATCTGTATCGCGTTGGATTAATCAAATATAGCTAAGCAACTTAATTTTGATTACACCATATTGAGTGCGAACAAAATATCTTTGTCGCATCCGAGCGCTCTTTTTTTACATTTAGCTTGTGCCCATTTATGTTCAATTGGATTAAGAACTGGCGAATAGGTAGGCAAATATTCCACCATATGCCCCGCATC
>NZ_CACTIE010000250.1 GCF_902713415.1 Arsenophonus endosymbiont of Bemisia tabaci Q2 | reverse complement strand
CGACTTTAAAATGATTACAAGTAATTACTCTATATCAGTAAATTTATATTGGAGAAAAACATATATTTTGTAATCAAAATTAAGACGCTTAGCTATACATTACCCGCCAAAGCAATGGCTTATGCGAAAGGTGCCTATTTCCTTGAACAAGATCTGGTAATGACAAAAGATAATGAACTGATTGTATTACATGATCATTACCTAGATAGCGTTACAGGCGTTGCGGATCGGTTCCCTGGCCGTGCTCGCAAAGATGGTCGCTTTTATGCCATTGATTTTACCTTACCCGAAATTCGATCACTCAAATTTACTCAAGCCTTTCAAATTAAAGATGGTAAAACAGTTCAAATTTACCTTAATCGCTTTCCGATGGGAAAATCCAGCTTCCATATTCATACTTTTCAAGAAGAAATTGAATTTATCCAAGGTTTGAATAAATCTACTGGCAAAAATATCGGCATTTATCCGGAAATTAAAGCGCCTTGGTTTCACAAACAAGAAGGGAAGGATATTTCGATGAGAGTGTTAGAAATTCTGAAGCAATATGGCTACAGCAAGAAAAACGACAATGTTTATCTTAAAGTGCTTTGATGATAATGAGTTAAAACGCATTAAAAATGAGCTTTTACCTAAATTAGGTATGGATTTAAAACTGGTTCAATTAATTCTGCTCCCACTGACTGGCATGAAACTTATGAAGAGCAGCCTAACGGTACATAGACAAATTATAGCTATGACTGGATGTTTAAACCGGGAACAATGAAAGAAATTGCTAACTAAGTATGCTGATGGCATTGGCCCAGATTACCACATGCTTATTAATGAAAACTCAAAGCCTGGTAAAATAAAACTTACAACAATGGTTAAAGATGCACACAAAAATAAGTTAGTCGTTCATCCCTATACCATTCTAATTGATAAGCTACCAAATTACGTGAAAAACGTTCAACAGCTGTTTGATATTATCTATAACAAAGCTAACGTCGATGGTGCCTTTACCGATTTCCCTGATCTCGGGATAAAATTCTTGCAAAAACAGCATCAACATCAATAACAGCCACCAATAAATTCAGTGGTAATAATTTACCGCTGATTACTATTAGTTTACTAATATTAAGCTCGCTCTATAGAAAAAGAGATAACATCACTGATTTTTTCTGCATTCAGCGCCAACATGACTAAACGATCAATACCTAAAGCAACACCTGAACAATCAGGTATGATTTTATCTAGCGCAGCAAGCAGACATTCATCAATAGGCTGTTTTGGTAAACCCATTTTTTTGCGCATCTGATTATCATGGTCAAAACGTTCTCGCTGTTCTTGTCCATCAGTCAACTCACGAAAGCCATTGGCCAACTCAATACCCTTAAAATAAACTTCAAAACGCTCAGCAACTCGATGGTCTTCTTTACTAATTTCAGCTAATGCTGCTTGTGAAGCACGAAAATGATAGATAACGGTAGGCTTATCTTTACCTAAATTTGGTTCAACTCCCATAGTAAACAAAAATTGTAATAACACATCTTTGTCTTCTTCTGTTTCGGCATTATTTAAACCCAACTTCACTGCTGCATCACGTAATTGTTTTTTTTCTGACTTTAGTGCTAACGGATCAATGTTTAGATAACGCTGAAAGGCCTGTTGATATGATATCCGCTCAGTGGGTTGGCAGTCCAAAATTTGTTGCAACAAATCATCTACTTCATCAATAAGTCGGTACATGTCATAATGAGGCCGATACCATTCAAGCATAGTAAATTCTGGATTATGATAACGTCCCTCTTTTTCATTACGAAAAGCTTTAATCATCTGATATATAGGCCCACTGCCGGCTGCTAGCAAACGTTTCATATGATATTCAGGACTGGTTATCATATACAATTTGGTGCTGTCAGCAATTACCGGAGCAACAAATTGAGTTTCAAACGGTGAGAGATGAATATCTGTTACCGTGAATTTGCTTAATATAGGCGTCTCTACTTCCACTACTCCCCGATCGATGAAAAAACGTCTGACTTCAGCAATAATTTTGGCTCTTTTCAGTAAGTTATTGATAGACGCGCTGGGTTGCCAATTCACTATCTCACTCATTGTAAAAACTCCAAAAAAGAATAAAGTACGCTAGTTTACTCTCCTGTACACAAATAAACAAATTTTTCATATCTTTAATCTCATCACTCTGTTTTAAAAAAAACTAACCCTTAGCTAAATAGTAAGAGAACTTGAAAATATTAATTAGTTGAAATAAATAATTAACGTTAGTTATAAGTTGATATAACTACTTTCTATATGATCTCTAATTTAGCTGAATAAAGAAAATATTTCAACTCAAAACCATCAAACCATAAAAAATAAATTCAAATAATATCAATTTTTTAAAAAATTTGTAAGTTATTTCCAGCTATAAAATTAATAAAAATAATCATTTTAATGAATTAATGTAAATTTTTATTTATTAAAATTGCATTTATTTATAATATTTTTATTTTTAAAAAATTATTATAAATATGACTAAAATTACCTTATTGCTCATAAAAATATTATCAATGAATATATTTTTATTGATATAAAAAATACCAAAATAGAATAATGTTATATATCAATAAATAAGAATATAAT
>NZ_CACTIE010000249.1 GCF_902713415.1 Arsenophonus endosymbiont of Bemisia tabaci Q2 | reverse complement strand
GATGCGACACAGATATTTTGTTCGCACTCAATATGGTGTAATCAAAATTAAGTCGCTTAGCTATATTAAGATTAAGCTGTTTCTATACTCATTGAGAATCAACCCGAAAAACTTTTTATTAAAAGACTAAGCTTAAGTAATTGAAATATTCATTGTTTTGTTTTTTAAGTTTATATCTTATAATTGGCGGGTAATTTTAATTAAAACAGATTGAAATAACATGAAAACGATTGAAGTTGACGAAGAACTTTACCGCTATATCGCTAGTCATACCCAGCATATTGGTGAAAATGCATCGGTTATATTACGACGTCTATTAGAGTTTGACGTTAGTCAGTCGCATATTCCACTCTCGGTCAGCGTAAGTAATATAACGGCAGGAGTGAAAAAAGATAAAGCAGTTTTTTCCCATGATGCAGCAAGAGTAATACATGATTTATTGCTTTCCAAGAATTATGCAACTAAACTAAAAGAAAAGCGATTGATCGCTTTATGCTTATTTTATCCACTCTATACAATTTAAATAAACAAGCTTTTGTGGCAGCAACAGAATCAAATCATGGGAGGACGCGCATTTATTTTGCTAACGATAAAGAGACCTTATTGGCCAGTAGTAAGCAGACAAAACCTCGCCTGATACCGGATACGTCTTTTTGGGTAATTACCAATACCAACACCAATCGTAAACGCAATATGATTGAACAAATTATGCAAGATATGAAGTTTCCTGTTGAATTGGTTGAGAAGGTATGTGGTACTATTTAAAAAAATATTATTGGTCACTTAGTTATTATTGCTATGTGTACCGCTGTTGCTGCGGAGAGAAATAAGTGGCATTACATAAACGTGCTGGGCAATCTGCCCAACAAAGTGATTTAATAAATGTTGAACAGTTCGTCGCACAATATTATTCACTACAACCGCAAGTAAAAAATCCTGCTCATAGCGTTAAATTTGGTACATCAGGTCATCGTGGTAGTGCTTGTCGTCATAGTTTTAATGAGCAACATATTTTAGCGATTACCCAAGCTATCATCGAAGTTCGTCGATTAAATGGAATTACTGGCGCTTGTATAGTGGGAAAAGATACTCATGCTTTATCCGCGCCTGCTTTTATGACGGTTGTTGAAGTGTTGATCGCGAATGGCGTTGAAGTCATCGCGCAACAATACGATGGTTTTACACCAACTCCGGCTATTTCTCACGCTATATTGGATTATAATCGTCAGCATCAAGCAAAATCCGATGGTATTGTGATCACGCCTTCACATAATCCTCCAGAAGATGGTGGCATCAAATATAATCCACCCCATGGCGGCCCTGCTGATGAAGCACTAACGGTTAAAATTGAACGCCGAGCAAATCAATTTATTGCCAATCAATTATCAGCTATCCAACGTATCAATTATCAGGCCGCTATTAAAGATCCTCACTATAAACAACAAGATCTTGTTGAGCCTTATGTGGTTTCTTTGAGTGATGTTATTGATATGGCTGCGATCAAAAAAGCTGGATTAAAAATAGGTGTTGATCCGCTAGGGGGCGCCGGAATAAATTATTGGAAACGCATTGCTGAATATTATCAACTCGATTTAGAGTTAGTTAATGAACAAATAGATCCAACATTTAGTTTTATGCCTTTAGATCATGATGGTGTGATCCGGATGGATTGTTCTTCGCGCTCGGCGATGAAAGGGTTATTGGATTTGCGTAATAAATTTGATTTAGCTTTTGCTAATGATCCGGATTATGATCGTCATGGAATTATAACGCCAGTGGGATTGATGGATCCAAATCATTATCTAGCGGTTGCTATCGATTATCTCTTTCGCCATCGACCTCAATGGAAAAAAGAGGTTGCGGTGGGCAAAACATTAGTCTCTAGTGCCATGATCGATCGTGTGGTTGCCGATTTAGGACGTGAATTAGTTGAAGTACCGGTTGGTTTCAAATGGTTTGTTGATGGTTTATATCACGGTAAGTATGGTTTTGCTGGTGAAGAGAGCGCTGGTGCTGCTTTCTTACGATTTGATGGAACGCCATGGACGACCGACAAAGATGGTATCATTCTCTGTTTGTTAGCCGCTGAAATGAGGGCGGTGACAGGGAAAAACCCGCAGCAGCGCTATCAAGAACTTGCTCAGCGTTTTGGTGAACCTTGCTATAGTCGTATCCAGGCTAAAGCTAGCCATCAACAAAAACAACGTTTAGCTAAATTGTCTGCTGAAATGGTATCTGCAGATATGCTGGCCGGAGATCCGATTATTGCCCGCTTAACCAAAGCGCCAGGCAATGGCGCAGCGATTGGTGGTTTAAAAGTAATAACAGATTATGGTTGGTTCACGGCACGACCATCAGGTACTGAAGAAGCTTATAAAATTTACTGTGAAAGTTTTCGTAGTAAGGAGCATCTTAATTTAATTGAACAGGAAGCTATCCAGATTGTTAATCAAGTTATTGCAGATTGAGCAATTTATTATCCATTGCACCGTAAAATCCCATCCTTCCGGGGGTATGTAAAACGTGCTTTTCAGCTTATAGCTAAGCGTCTTAATTTTGATTACAAAATATATGTTTTTCTCCAATATAAATTTACTGATATAGAGTAATTACTTGTAATCATTTTAAAGTCG
>NZ_CACTIE010000248.1 GCF_902713415.1 Arsenophonus endosymbiont of Bemisia tabaci Q2 | reverse complement strand
TACCTAAAATTCCTTCTGAAGTTCGTAACGAATCTAATAAACGAGCAATGAGCTGTGCAGCGGCAGGACTCGTACGAATAACACAATTGATTGATTGTAGCTAACATCTAATACCAAATTTTTTAGCGGGCTAATTGTTGTGGGAACAACCAGTTTAGCAGGTAGGCAATAAACCATTTCCATTTTAGCATTACGGTTACGCACCGCACCAAACTTTGTCAGCATTCTAGAAATTTTTGACTGGTTTATATTTTCAAAGCCTTGCTGTTGAAGTGCTATAAGGATCTCACTTTGGGAGCTAAATTTTTCTTCCTTGAGCAAAGCTTTAAAAGCTTTCACGAGATCTTCTTGTTTAGAAGAAACATACATAAATCAACTTTTTTAAGACGTTAAGTAGAGCGGTATTATGTATAAAGGTGAATTTTTATTCAACAAGCAATTCTAGCCTGGTGTTATGAAAATAATAAAAATTATTAGTCAGTTATTTGCCTACTTTGTGGAAATTAGCGATAAATTATTGTTTAAAAAATAATGTTATTTGTAAAAAATGGCAGTCGTGTCTCTAAATTATGCTGCTACCTAAGCAATATTAAAAAAGTGCCCCGTATCGCATAAGTCGATAAGAATTTTATTTAAAATGAAAAAAAATTTACAAGATTTATTTATTAACAAGAATTAATCGTAATTAATAGACTGTGTTATGAATAACGTATGTAATAGGTTGAAAGTTTTTAAGCCATTTTGAAGTGTCATCATATAAAGGAGTATCAGCATGAAATTAGCTATTCTTGGAGCAGCAGGTGGTATCGGCCAAGCACTTGCACTTCTTCTTATTCTTAAAAACCAGTTTCCATCAGGCTCAGAGCTTTCTCTTTATGATATTGCTCCTGTGACCCCTGGTGTTGCTAAAGATTTAAGCCATATTCCAACAGATGTAAAGGTAATTGGTTTTTCTGGTGAAGATCCGACACCGGCACTTGACGCTGCTGATGTAGTATTAATTTTGGCAGGTGTTGCCAGGAAACCAGGTATGGATCGCTCAGATTTGTTTAATATCAATGCCGGTATCGTTCGTAATCTGATTGAAAAAGTTGCTCAGAGCTGTCCTAAGGCGTTAATTGGTATTATTACTAATCCGGTTAATACTACTGTTCCGATAGCAGCAGAAGTATTAAAAAAGGCCGGCGTGTATGATAGAAATCGATTATTTGGTGTAACAACCTTAGATATTATTCGTTCTAATACTTTTGTTGCTGAATTAAAAGGTAAAAAACCTCAAGAAATCGAAGTGAAGGTTATTGGTGGTCATTCTAGCGTAACGATCCTACCGTTACTCTCTCAAATTGCCAATGTTAACTTTACCGAGCAGGAAGCTGAGGAGCTAACCAAGCGTATTCAAAATGCCGGCACTGAAGTTGTTGAAGCAAAAGCTGGTGGCGGATCAGCGACACTTTCTAT
This sequence comes from Arsenophonus endosymbiont of Bemisia tabaci Q2, assembly GCF_902713415.1. Classification (GTDB taxonomy): domain Bacteria; phylum Pseudomonadota; class Gammaproteobacteria; order Enterobacterales; family Enterobacteriaceae; genus Arsenophonus. Next base: position 1,278 of record NZ_CACTIE010000248.1, on the reverse strand, counting down.
GGGCCAAGCCGCTGCACGTTTTGGTTTATCATTAATTGACGCTTTAAATGGTAAAGAAAATGTAATCGAGTGTTCATATGTGGAAAGTGATGGTGAATATGCGCGTTTTTTTGCTCAGCCAATACGTTTAGGTAAAAATGGGATTGCAGAAAGATTACCTATTAATATTATTAATAAATTTGAAAAAAATAAATTGAAAAATATGTTAGAAACACTCAATAAAGATATTAAATTAGGCGAAGATTTTATTAATAAATAATATTATTAACTTCATTAAATAATAAACCGCAGATATGAGTCTGCGGTTTTTTTATAATTTATTCTTTATTTTTATTAGTAGGCCGACGAATATTTCGTTCTAATAATTCTCCTGTATTAAAATCGTAATAACGGATTGGCTATATTTCAGAAGGATGAAGGTTTAAAAAGTTCGCAATTATCCATTCTCCTTTTGGCCAGGGCCGAGATAATGCATTAGCTAGTGTTGAAGAGCTTAAACCTGCTTGTCTTGATATAGCTGCTAATGTTTTTCCGTGTTTTCTTAGCGCTGCAATAATATCCGCAGGATACCAATCAGATTTCTGTGAAATCATTTTTAATTCTTTTTCTATTAAATATATTGCTGCATTAGTGGTATAAATAACAGATAGTTCTGACATGTATTTCGAATTAGAACTTGTTATTAGAAATAAAATAACATTTTTTCTTTAATAGTTTCTTATTTTTTCTTAAAAATCTCTTTTTGAACTTGATTACAAAAAATAGAGAAATTTTACAGATATTTTAAGAAATATAGTAAGGCTCTCTTCAATTTGCTAGGAGTATAACTAATTAATTCTAGTTATGTTAACTCAGTATAATAGAATGAAAAAAATAAAAATCTTTAATTTATATTAATTCTTTAGAATTAATAGTTATAAAATAATTTTTCCGATATTAATAGAAAAAATTAGTTAATAATGATAGTGAAAAGGAGAACAATATTTGCAAGAGATAAAAAAAGAAATAACCCTACAATTTTATTCAATGCTTTTTCTATGGTTAGAAAATTAGGAGGGTTTTAAAACAAAAAATAATCTAAAAGGCCACCATTTTTAACAATTAGATTTGCAGAATTAGGTTATGTATTATAGCTAAGCGACTTAATTTTGATGACATTATTTATATGAGCTATTCAATTGATTTTAGACGTAAATATCACTTTACGTCTAAAATCAATTGAATAGCTCATATAAATAATGTCATCAAAATTAAGTCGCTTAGCTATACCTATTCGCC
>NZ_CACTIE010000247.1 GCF_902713415.1 Arsenophonus endosymbiont of Bemisia tabaci Q2 | reverse complement strand
TACCTAAAATTCCTTCTGAAGTTCGTAACGAATCTAATAAACGAGCAATGAGCTGTGCAGCGGCAGGACTCGTACGAATAACACAATTGATTGATTGTAGCTAACATCTAATACCAAATTTTTTAGCGGGCTAATTGTTGTGGGAACAACCAGTTTAGCAGGTAGGCAATAAACCATTTCCATTTTAGCATTACGGTTACGCACCGCACCAAACTTTGTCAGCATTCTAGAAATTTTTGACTGGTTTATATTTTCAAAGCCTTGCTGTTGAAGTGCTATAAGGATCTCACTTTGGGAGCTAAATTTTTCTTCCTTGAGCAAAGCTTTAAAAGCTTTCACGAGATCTTCTTGTTTAGAAGAAACATACATAAATCAACTTTTTTAAGACGTTAAGTAGAGCGGTATTATGTATAAAGGTGAATTTTTATTCAACAAGCAATTCTAGCCTGGTGTTATGAAAATAATAAAAATTATTAGTCAGTTATTTGCCTACTTTGTGGAAATTAGCGATAAATTATTGTTTAAAAAATAATGTTATTTGTAAAAAATGGCAGTCGTGTCTCTAAATTATGCTGCTACCTAAGCAATATTAAAAAAGTGCCCCGTATCGCATAAGTCGATAAGAATTTTATTTAAAATGAAAAAAAATTTACAAGATTTATTTATTAACAAGAATTAATCGTAATTAATAGACTGTGTTATGAATAACGTATGTAATAGGTTGAAAGTTTTTAAGCCATTTTGAAGTGTCATCATATAAAGGAGTATCAGCATGAAATTAGCTATTCTTGGAGCAGCAGGTGGTATCGGCCAAGCACTTGCACTTCTTCTTATTCTTAAAAACCAGTTTCCATCAGGCTCAGAGCTTTCTCTTTATGATATTGCTCCTGTGACCCCTGGTGTTGCTAAAGATTTAAGCCATATTCCAACAGATGTAAAGGTAATTGGTTTTTCTGGTGAAGATCCGACACCGGCACTTGACGCTGCTGATGTAGTATTAATTTTGGCAGGTGTTGCCAGGAAACCAGGTATGGATCGCTCAGATTTGTTTAATATCAATGCCGGTATCGTTCGTAATCTGATTGAAAAAGTTGCTCAGAGCTGTCCTAAGGCGTTAATTGGTATTATTACTAATCCGGTTAATACTACTGTTCCGATAGCAGCAGAAGTATTAAAAAAGGCCGGCGTGTATGATAGAAATCGATTATTTGGTGTAACAACCTTAGATATTATTCGTTCTAATACTTTTGTTGCTGAATTAAAAGGTAAAAAACCTCAAGAAATCGAAGTGAAGGTTATTGGTGGTCATTCTAGCGTAACGATCCTACCGTTACTCTCTCAAATTGCCAATGTTAACTTTACCGAGCAGGAAGCTGAGGAGCTAACCAAGCGTATTCAAAATGCCGGCACTGAAGTTGTTGAAGCAAAAGCTGGTGGCGGATCAGCGACACTTTCTATGGGCCAAGCCGCTGCACGTTTTGGTTTATCATTAATTGACGCTTTAAATGGTAAAGAAAATGTAATCGAGTGTTCATATGTGGAAAGTGATGGTGAATATGCGCGTTTTTTTGCTCAGCCAATACGTTTAGGTAAAAATGGGATTGCAGAAAGATTACCTATTAATATTATTAATAAATTTGAAAAAAATAAATTGAAAAATATGTTAGAAACACTCAATAAAGATATTAAATTAGGCGAAGATTTTATTAATAAATAATATTATTAACTTCATTAAATAATAAACCGCAGATATGAGTCTGCGGTTTTTTTATAATTTATTCTTTATTTTTATTAGTAGGCCGACGAATATTTCGTTCTAATAATTCTCCTGTATTAAAATCGTAATAACGGATTGGCTATATTTCAGAAGGATGAAGGTTTAAAAAGTTCGCAATTATCCATTCTCCTTTTGGCCAGGGCCGAGATAATGCATTAGCTAGTGTTGAAGAGCTTAAACCTGCTTGTCTTGATATAGCTGCTAATGTTTTTCCGTGTTTTCTTAGCGCTGCAATAATATCCGCAGGATACCAATCAGATTTCTGTGAAATCATTTTTAATTCTTTTTCTATTAAATATATTGCTGCATTAGTGGTATAAATAACAGATAGTTCTGACATGTATTTCGAATTAGAACTTGTTATTAGAAATAAAATAACATTTTTTCTTTAATAGTTTCTTATTTTTTCTTAAAAATCTCTTTTTGAACTTGATTACAAAAAATAGAGAAATTTTACAGATATTTTAAGAAATATAGTAAGGCTCTCTTCAATTTGCTAGGAGTATAACTAATTAATTCTAGTTATGTTAACTCAGTATAATAGAATGAAAAAAATAAAAATCTTTAATTTATATTAATTCTTTAGAATTAATAGTTATAAAATAATTTTTCCGATATTAATAGAAAAAATTAGTTAATAATGATAGTGAAAAGGAGAACAATATTTGCAAGAGATAAAAAAAGAAATAACCCTACAATTTTATTCAATGCTTTTTCTATGGTTAGAAAATTAGGAGGGTTTTAAAACAAAAAATAATCTAAAAGGCCACCATTTTTAACAATTAGATTTGCAGAATTAGGTTATGTATTATAGCTAAGCGACTTAATTTTGATGACATTATTTATATGAGCTATTCAATTGATTTTAGACGTAAATATCACTTTACGTCTAAAATCAATTGAATAGCTCATATAAATAATGTCATCAAAATTAAGTCGCTTAGCTATACCTATTCGCCAGATCTTAATCCAATTGAACATAAATGGGC
>NZ_CACTIE010000246.1 GCF_902713415.1 Arsenophonus endosymbiont of Bemisia tabaci Q2 | reverse complement strand
TTATCGATTTTTCGCTGACGCGTAGTCGATGCTTTTGGCTCTATTTGATTAATCCAACGCGATACAGATGCAGAGCCAATCCGAAATTGCTTCGCTGTTCCTCGGATACTCAACCCTTCTTCTTCCATCGTAAATATCACTTTACGTCTAAAATCAATTGAATAGTTCATATATATAAATAATGTCATCAAAATTAAGTCCCTTAGCTATATATGTTTTTCTCGAATATAAATTTACTGATATAGAGTAATTACTTGTAATCATTTTAAAGTCGCCCAGCTATACCAACGATTCATTGCCCGCTTAACTTCACGTTCGAACAAACCTCTAGGTTATGAATCAACTACTTCTAAGTTAACAACTCTACCATTTTCATCAATATCATATAGAACATTAACATAACCTTTTTTACCAAGTTTACGAGCGGGATCAGGGTAATCTGGATGTTGAATTCTTAATGCTCTGGGGCCATCAATAGAAATTGATGAGGAAGCTATTTGATTAGTCTGCTGATTTTTATTAACACCAACATGATCATCGCTTGCTAATTTTCTCACGACATTAGCTTGTGATTGATTTGTCTGTTCGGTAATAGTTTTTTTAATATGATTTTCTACTAACTGCTTAGATTTAGAATTTTGTTTAACGATCGATTTTTTTGGCGTGACCTTTTTTTCATAGGTAACGCCAGTTTGGCTTCAATATCAGGCTCTATTTTAGGCGCGATTTCCGTTACTGGCTGTTTAACATTTACCGACTGGCTAATACCACTAGGTGCAGCTAAAGCGACCATGGTTACTGACATAGATTCAGCTGAAGAAGCTGATAATGTAGGCTATAATAAAAACCAAGATACCGCTAACGAAGCATGAAGGAATGATGATAAGACAATAAATGATGCCGAACGGATCCAACGCATGAGAAAATTCTTGCTTAAAATAAGCAAATTAAATAAGTTCTATTCTAAATGCAAATAGCAATCATATTCAATAAGGATAACCTGCTAAGTTTAAAAAAGTATCTTGTTGACGATAAAATTAGCTAATGATCTAGTTTTTTACTAACGATATCGACATAGTAAGCCATAAAAGAAAACCAATTATTAACATATTTAATTTATTTAAAGTAACCAAGCTTAGCATTTGAAGTGTATAATAATAAGTGACTATTTAATCTGACAAATTAACGTTCATGGATATAGCAAAAAAATATAAAAATAATTAAAATATTCATAAAATACATTAAATTACTTTCACTTAAGCTAAAAATCGTACTTTTCATATTCATAAAAAATTTTATTTTGCTATTGCTATAGTGAATAACCAGATAATCAATAATATCGAACCAACTCTAAGATAGGAACATCTTTGCCTATGGCAACCCTCTATATACTATTAAACTCGGCTGTGCTTTTTCTGTACTGGCTAATGATTGCCACGGTTACTATACGCATTTTATTAAAACGCCGTCCGGTGACTTCTGTCCTAACCTGGCTATTGATTATTTACATCATCCCACTAGTTGACGTTATTGCTTATCTGGCTTTTGGTGAGTTACACCTTGGCAAGCGACAAGTAATTAAAGCAATGAATATGTGGCCTTCAGTCGAAATCTGGCTTGAAAAACTCAAACAATCTAAACATATTTTTTGCAAAAGCAATAGCCGAGTGGCAGAACCTTTATTTGAACTCTGCGAAAAAAGACAAGGAATTGAGGGCATTAAAGGAAATAAAATTCAACTTTTAACCAATTATCAAGACGCTTTAAATACCATTATACGCGATATTAATTCAGCCTATTACAATATCGAAATGGTATTTTATATTTGGCAAGACGGAGGGTTAGTTGATGAGGTTACCGAAGCTCTGATCAATGCAGCAAAACGTGGTGTAAAATGCGGAATTATGATTGATTCTGCGGGTAGCTGGTCTTTTTTTCACAGCCATCAACCAAAAAAATGCCTGAAACCGGAATAGAACTAATAGAATCACTAAAAGTAAATTTGCTCCGCTTTTTTCTACGACGAATGGATCTACGCCAACATAGAAATATAATTATTATTGATAATTATATTTCTATGTTGGTAGTATGAATATGGTTGACCCTCTCTTTTTTAAGCAAAATGCCGGTGTGGGACAATGGGTAGATATTGTTGTTCGGATGGAAGGACCAGTCTCAACAACCCTTGGCATTGTTTATGCATTTGATTGGGAAATGGAAACCGGTCAACGCATTCTTCCTCCTCCTCCAGAAAACCAATATTATGCCGTTTGAACAAGCTACTGGACATACAACTCAAGTCATTGCTTCAGGGCCCGGCTTTCCGGAAGGATTAATCCAGCAATCTTTGATGACCGCAATTTTTTCTGCCCGCAAACAGCTGATCCTTACCACACCCTACTTTGTTCCTAGTGATGATCTCATCCATGCTATTTGCACTGCAGCGATGCGGGGTGTCGAAGTGTTAATGGTCATTCCTAATCGAAATAATTCTTTTTTAGTTCGCTGCGCAAGCCCGGCATTTTACTCTGAATTGTTAGAAGCGGGCGTTAAGATCTATCAGTTCAACGATGGGCTTTTGCATACTAAAAGCCTATCTGTTGATGGTGAGTTAAGCTTAATTGGGTCTGTTAATCTAGACATGAGAAGCCTTTGGCTCAATTTTGAAATTACTGTTGTATAGCTAAGCGACTTAATTTTGATGACATTATTTATATGAGCTATTCAATTGATTTTAGACGTAAAGTGATATTTACGATGGAAGAAGAAGGGTTGA
>NZ_CACTIE010000245.1 GCF_902713415.1 Arsenophonus endosymbiont of Bemisia tabaci Q2 | reverse complement strand
ACTTTAAAATGATTACAAGTAATTACTCTATATCAGTAAATTTATATTGGAGAAAAACATATATTTTGTAATCAAAATTAAGACGCTTAGCTATAAAAGCAAAAAGCCCAGTACGTAATCGACTAGGCTTTTAGGTTATAACAGAGAAATATTAATTACAGCTGCTGGGCAAGCATTTTTTCCAATTTTTCCTGATCAATAGCAAATTTACGAATACCATCCGCCAGTTTATCCCTTGCCATGGGATCTGCATAATGTTGCCAATAGAATTCTGCTTCTGTCATCGGCTTAAGCGGTGACTGAATTTGACCATTAAATGTCAATTTGCTGGGCACTTCACCTTGGGCTTCAGAAAGCTCTTTAAGTAATGCTCGAGAAATTGTTAAACGATCACAGCCTGCCAGTTGCAAAATTTCACCGCTATTGCGGAAACTTGCCCCCATGACAACCGTTTTATAGTCGTGCTGCTTATAATAATTGTAAATTTGTGTAACAGAAATAACGCCAGGATCTTCTTGTGGCGAATACTCTTTTGTATCGGTATTCGCTTTATACCAATCAAGAATACGACCGACAAAAGGTGAAATCAGATAAACACCGGCTTCAGCTCAAGCTCGTGCCTGAGCAAAAGAGAACAATAGCGTTAGATTACAGTTAATACCCTCTTTTTCCAACTGCTCTGCCCCACGGATCCCTTGCCAGGTTGAAGTCAATTTTATCAAAATACGCTCATTTTTAATGCCGGCACGGATTATAAAGCTCAATAATATGCCGCGCTTTATTAATAGAGGCTTCTGTATCATAGGAAAAGCGGGCATCAACTTCCGTTGAAATTCTTCCGGGAATTAATTGCAGGATTTCTAACCCAATATTAATAGCCAATTTATCACACGCATCAATAATTTGTTGCTCACGTGATTGACTTTGTTGCCGTGCCCATGAGATCGCTTCATCAATGAGTGGCTGATATTCTAGGATCTGAGCCGCATTAAGGATCAAAGAAGGGTTAGTTGTTGCATCTTCAGGTTTATAAAGCTTTATTGCCCTTATATCACCTGTATCTGCTACAACCGTTGTTATTTTTCGTAAAGAGGTTAATTTATCGGTCATTTTTTAATCCCGTTATTATTGAGATGAAGCCGAGGCTCAAAATCCTATCTTGCTAGGATAATATCATTCATTGATATTACAACAAATAAATTCACCACCATTGTTTTGTTGTCGATAACAAATTTTGTTAGCTTATTTTCACACCCTACTATCGTTTAAATAGCAATAATTAACCTTAAATGCTACAAATAAGCCTAATGATAGGCATTTACTATTTTGATTAAAGTTGTTTATTTATGAATTTTACTAGGTATTAATTATGCTTATCACGATTTCACCTGCCAAAACACTTGATTATGAAAGTCCGCTTGCCACCACAGAATATAGTCAGCCAACCCTATTATCACAGACTGAGCAATTGATTCAGATATGTGGTAAACTGTGACACCGGCGGAAATTGCCAGTCTAATACATATTAGTGATAAATTAGCCGGTTTAAATGCAGCGCGTTCTGGACAGTGTCATGCTAATTTCACCCCAAAAAATGCCCGACCTGCTATTTTAGCTTTTAAAGGTGACGTCTATACCGGCCTGCAAGCGGAAAATTTTAAGCCAAAAGATTTCACCTTTTCCCAAAAACATCTTCGTATTCTATCAGGCTTATACGGTGTATTACGGCCACTTGATCTGATGCAACCATACCGATTGGAAATGAGAACTAAACTCAATAATAAACAAGGAAAAGATCTTTATGTCTTTTGGCGGGATATCATTACTGAAAATCTTAATCAGGCCTTAAGCAAGCAAGGTGATAATATTCTGATTAACTTAGCTTCAGATGAATATTTTAATGCCGTTAATAGCAAAAACTGGATGCTTATATTGTGAAACCTATTTTCTAGATCAAAAAAGGAGAAATATAATATAAACTCATCAGTTTCCATGCGAAAAAAGCGCGCGGATTAATGAGTCGCTTTATTATTCAAAATCAACTAAAGAATATTGAACAACTGACTGAATTTAACTTAGCCGGTTATCAATTTGATAACGCTGCTTCCAAAGATAATCAGCTAGTGTTTAAACGATCACAACATGGTTAACAATGGAAGCTAACGCTTCCATTTCAGATCATTGTTATTAAGTCGGATGCATAAATAAAAATTTACGCAACAAAGCAAAATCAGCGGGTAATTGATGGGCAAATATCGGTAAATTAGCTTGTTTTGCTAAAGCAGCTGGTAATGGTAATGTTTTACCAAAAATACGATCAACACTCTGTTTAAATTTTGCTGGATGTGCGGTACTTAAGAACAGCCCATATTCATCATCTTCCAACTGATCACGTAAAATACGATAAGCAACTGCGCTATGTGGATCAGATATATAGCTTTTACTAGCCAGTTGTTGAACGGTTTTTTCGGTCATTCTATCATCAACAACACGATGACTAAGCTCATCAAGCTCCCATTTTTGGTGCTGGAAAAGTGTCTCTATCCGTAGCCAATTATTGGGTTGGCTGACATCCATTGGATTTGACAGAGTCGCTATCGTTTGATTAGGCAACCATTTGCCCTCAGACAGATAGCGTGGAACAGTATCATTAACATTAGTAGCAGCTATAACTAAGCGTCTTAATTTTGATTACAAAATATATGTTTTTCTCCAATATAAATTTAATGATATAGAGTAATTACTTGTAATCATTTTAAAGTCGCACAGCTATATTTGATTAATCCAACGCTATACAGA
>NZ_CACTIE010000244.1 GCF_902713415.1 Arsenophonus endosymbiont of Bemisia tabaci Q2 | reverse complement strand
ATGGAGAATGGCATTAAAACGAGCAGGTATCAAAAATTTCCGATTCCATGACTTACGTCACACATCGGCCAGCTGGTTAATTCAATCCGGGGTTCCATTATCTGTTTTACAAGAAATGGGAGGGTGGGAATCGATAGAAATGGTTCGTAGGTACGCCCACCTTGCACCATGCTATCTTAGTGAACACGAAAAAAACATTGATACCATTTTTGACGATTGCGTCCCAAAATCGTCCCAGTTAATAAAACCAGAAGCAGCACATGGATGCTAACTCCTTATTTTAATTGGTGGGTCGTACAGGATTCGAACCTGTGACCAATTGATTAAAAGTCAACTGCTCTACCGACTGAGCTAACGACCCTATTACCTATTAATAGCAAAACACAGCATAAATAATTTAAACAAATAATGCTTTATTTTTTGGATGAATGGTGGGCGATACCAGATTCGAACTGATGACCCCCTCCTTGTAAGGGAGATGCTCTACCAGCTGAGCTAATCGCCCGTCGTGATGGAGGTGAATTATAGGGATAGTTCAGCATGAGTCAACGGTTTTTCTAAAGAAAATATCCGTTCGTTGCAAAATTAAGCAAGATGCACAAAATATTATCGACGCTAAATAATATTTATTTAAACTTATTTAATCTAGCTCCTATCAGCATAAATTAAGCAGTTTTACCATTATAGCTGGGCGACTTTAAAATGATTACAAATAATTACTCTATATCAGTAAATTTATACTGGAGAAAAACATATATTTTGTAATCAAAATTAAGACGCTTAGCTGTAAATTAGCAAAATAAAGTATCATTATCGCGCTAACAGCATTGAGGAATTAAGTTGCAGTGATAAAATGACCAACTGTAAATTTATCACTAGACTAGATTCGATATAAAAAAGATCATTAAGGCAATCTAATGAATAAAATAAAAACCCGTTTTGCACCAAGTCCAACCGGTTATCTTCACGTCGGCGGTGCTCGTACCGCATTCTATTCATGGCTTTATAGCCGACATAATAACGGAGAGTTTGTCTTACGTATTGAAGACACCGATCTTGAGCGTTCAACACAAGAAGCCATTGACGCCATAATGGATGGAATGAACTGGTTAAGTTTAAATTGGGATGAAGGTCCTTACTATCAAACTAAACGCTTCGATCGTTATCATGCAGTTATCGATCAAATGCTTAGTGCGGGGACAGCTTATCATTGTTACTGTTCTAAAACACGGTTAGACAATTTACGAGAAGAACAGATAGCTAGAGGCGAAAAACCACGTTACGATGGCTGTTGCCGCTCGCATGCTCATAACCATACACCGAATGAACCTCACGTAGTGCGGTTTCGCAACCCCCAGCAAGGCTCTGTTATTTTTGAAGACCAAATCCGTGGCCCAATTGAATTTAGCAATCTTGAGCTAGATGATCTTATTATACAGCGCACCGATGGCTCTCCTACCTATAATTTCTGTGTTGTTATTGATGACTGGGATATGAAAATCACCCATGTGATTCGTGGTGAAGATCATATTAATAATACCCCACGGCAAATTAACATATTAACCGCTCTCGGTGCGCCAATACCTGTATATGCGCATGTTTCAATGATCTTGGGTGATGATGGTAAAAAATTATCTAAGCGTCATAGCGCAGTTAGTGTCATGCAATACCGAGATGACGGTTATCTACCAGAAGCCTTATTAAACTATTTGGTTCGTCTCGGGTTGTCCCATGGTGATCAAGAAATTTTTAACCGCGAGGAAATGATCAGTTATTTTTCCTTAGATGCAATTAATAAATCCGCCAGTGCCTTTAATACTGACAAATTATTATGGCTAAATCATCATTATATCAATTCATTACCGGCAGAATATGTTGCTACTCACTTAGCATGGCACATTGAACAGCAAGGTATTGATACCCAAATTGGACCAAGCTTAGCAGATTTAGTTAAGCTTCTCGGTGAACGTTGTAAGACCTTAAAAGAAATAGCCAGTTCATGTCGCTATTTCTATCAGGATTTTGCTACATTCGACGGCGACGCCGCTAAAAAACATTTACGCCCGATAGCGCGCTTACCATTAGAAACCGTACGGACAAAATTGGCGGCTATTAGCAACTGGACATGTGAAAATGTTCATCATGCAATCGAAGCAACGGCTAAAGAACTGGAAATTGGGATGGGTAAAGTAGGTATGCCTCTGCGGGTCGCTGTGACAGGAGCAGGTCAATCACCGAGTGTTGATGCCACTGTACATGCCATTGGCCAAAATCGTTCATTAAAACGCATTGATAACGCTTTTATTTATATTAATGAGCGTGAAAATAGGGTTAGCGAATAAAATTAACTTAGCATAACGGCACATTTCACTATGTCTTTTTTCTTCACACTAAGCTGTATGAGCATTTTTTCAACGGTTAAACACTATTTTCTTATTAATCGATTGACAGTCTTATTCAGCTTGCATATTATACGCCCGTCCAATCCACTTTGTGTAGGGGCTATAGCTCAGCTGGGAGAGCGCTTGCATGGCATGCAAGAGGTCAGCGGTTTGATCCCGCTTAGCTCCACCAAATTTAAATTCCAGCCGGTTTAGGCTTAATCAATATTAAGCCCCATTATTGACTATAAATGCTTTAGTGGCTTAACTAAGTTGTCTAGCCCTTTCACTTTCACTGTTAACGTCATTTCGATTAAATAATCTAGTCCTCCTTGAGGAAATTTACCTTTACGTGAAAACCAAAGTAAATATTCTTCGGGTACATCAATCAAAACCCGTCCTTTGTATTTATAGCTAAGCGACTTAATTTTGATGACATTATTTATATGAGCTATTCAATTGATTTTAGACGTAAAGTGATATTTACGATGGAAGAAGAAGGGT
>NZ_CACTIE010000243.1 GCF_902713415.1 Arsenophonus endosymbiont of Bemisia tabaci Q2 | reverse complement strand
CCAAGTCCTTATCCCAGTACTTCCTAAAAACAGTGTAATCATGATGGATAATGCAACTGTTTCACAAGAAACAGAGTATTCAACAAGTCATCATCGATGAGGGGCATATGGTGGAATATTTGCCTACCTATTCGCCAGATCTTAATCCAATTGAACATAAATGGGCACAAGCTAAATGCAAAAAAAGAGCACTCGGATGCGACACAGATATTTTGTTTGCACTCAATATGATGTAATCAAAATTAAGTCGCTTAGCTATATATGAAATCCAACATACCGAACCTCTAGTAGGCGCCAATATTTCCGATTTATTAAAAGATGATCACCAAGAAGTCTTATTCTGGCCAAAAACAGAATTTATTATCACTTATATTGAATATATTGACCATAATAGAAGTTTAACTGTTCGAATGAACACCGCCAATATTGAACAACATGAATGGGATAATCACTTATACGCTTTATTTTGATTCTATGTATAATAGAAATAATCGCTGCTAATATTTAGCCATTAATTTTATTTACAAGGTGTTGCTAATTTAACATGTTAGCTTCAGAAAATAGTGGAATTTATTCGGTTAGCCAACTTAATCAATCGGTTCGGCAATTACTTGAACTTCAAATTGGCAGAATTTGGCTTAATGCAGAAATCTCTAATTTTTCTCAGCCAGCTTCCTACCACTGGCATTTCACCTTAAAAGATGAAAAAGCGCATCTACATGCTGCAATGTTTCGCGGCCAAAATATTCGCGTGAATTTTCGACCACAAAATGATCAACAAGTGTTAGTTCGAGCGACTGTTACCATGTACGAGCCAAGAGGAGAATATCAATTAATTATCGAAAATATGCAACCTGCCGGTGACGGAATATTACAACAATAATTTGAGATATTGAAACAGAAAATTTCAGCTGAAAGACTATTCGCAAAACATTACAAAAAAGCACTACCAATGCCGGCCAAACGCTTGGGGGTTATTACCTCAGCAACAGGCGCTGGATTACATGATATTTTAAATATCTTAAAACGCCGCCATCCTTCATTACCTGTCATTATTTATCCCACCGCCGTGCAAGGAGAAGATGCACCACGACAAATTATTCGTGCTATTGAGTTGGCCAATCATCGCCAAGAGTGTGATGTCCTGATTGTCGGCCGAGGTGGTGGTTCATTGGAAGATTTATGGGCTTTTAACGATGAAAGAGTCGCCAGAGCAATTTTTGCTAGTCAGTTACAATTATTGCAGCGGTTGGTCATGAAACCGATGCAACGATGTAACTATTGCTGATTTTGTTGCCGATTTACGAGGCCCAACACCCTCAGCTGCGGCAGAATTAGTGAGTCGCAATCAACAAGAATTACTCCGTCAGTTACTTGAACAAAAACAGCGATTAGAAATGGCGATGGACTATTTCATCGCGCGTAAACTACGTATCTTTGGTCAATTACAACATAAATTACAGCAGCAACATCCTGCACTACGGATAACGCGCCAATACAATTATCTGATCCAATTACAACAAAAACTTGTTAACGCCAAACAACAATATTTGCAGCAAATAAATCGTCGGCAATATAACCTTGAACAACGTTTAATACTATGTGATCCGCGGCCACAACTACAAAATTGTCGCCAACGTTATATTCAGAATAAATTTCAATTAAAACAATTAATTACTTAAATACTAAGCCAATATCGTGAAAAATTTAGCATCAGTTGTTCCCGCCTTGAAGCAGTAAGTCCATTAGCAACATTAGCTCGTGGTTATAGTATTAGTGAATCACCTAATGGACAGGTTTTAACCAAAACACAACAAATAAATATTGGAGAAACATTAAAAACTCGCTTACAAGACGGTTGGCTTGAAAGTAAAATCTTATCGATCAATAAAATTGCTTAATCCAAAGAAATTATCATCTATCAATATGATTTATTAGCCTTATATTAATTAACATATAAGGCGACAAAAATTTATTGAACATCAAAATCAGGAAAATATTTTTTATTATCATCTAGCATCAAGATAAAAGCATATTCCAATGCTGTATCTTTTTAGACTATTAAATCGACCCGATTTTCCACCATGACCGGCTTCCATATTTGTTTCCACTAATAAGACCGTATTACCTACTTTATATTCCCTTAATTTAGCCACCCATTTGGCCGGCTCCCAATATTGGACTTGGGAATCATATAACCCCGTCATAATCAGTAAATTTGGGTAACGTTGATGTTTAATATTATCATAAGGGCTGTAAGATTTTAGCCGAAAATAAGCGTCCCGCGCAGCGGGATCACCCATTCATCATATTCACCAGTTGTTAATGGAATAGAAGGATCAAGCATGGTTGTCAAAACATCGACAAAAGGAACTTGAGCGAGAACGCCTCGATAGAGTTCCGGTGCCTGGTTAATTACCGCCGCCATCAATAAACTACGAGCACTTCCACCCATTGGATATACCCGTTTGGGATCATCATACCCCTTTGCAATCAATATTTTGGTTGCATCAATAAAATCACTAAAACTATTGGCTTTATTTTCAACCTTCCGTTCTTGATACCAGGCTTTGCTTAAATCGCCACCACCACGAACATGCACTATTGCATAGACAAATCCCCTATCCAATAAACTCAAACGCGGTGAACTAAAAACCGGATCCACATTGATACCATAAGCACCATAGCCATGAATCAAAATCGGATTTTTGCTTTTTTGCCATCGATCTTTACGATATACCAACGAAACTGGAACTTTAGTGCCATTTTTTACCTGAACCCAGATACGTTCACTGCTATAGCTAAGCGACTTAATTTTGATGACATTATTTATATAAGCTATTCAATTGATTTTAGACGTAAAGTGATATTTACGATAGAAGAAGAAGGGTTGAGCATCCGAGAAACAGCGAAACAATTTCGGATTGGCTCTGCATCTGTATCGCGTTGGATTAATCAAATAGAGCCAAAAGCATCGACTACGCGTCATCGAAAAATCGATAAATCCGAGTTG
>NZ_CACTIE010000242.1 GCF_902713415.1 Arsenophonus endosymbiont of Bemisia tabaci Q2 | reverse complement strand
TCAACCCTTCTTCTTCCATCGTAAATATCACTTTACGTCTAAAATCAATTGAATAGCTCATATAAATAATGTCATCAAAATTAAGTCGCTTAGCTATATAATGGCAATCGCTTATTTAATATTAGCATTTTTGGTAATGAGCAATGATATTGAACGTTTAGCAGATGTTTTTTTACTAATTATTAAACATGCTTTTGGTTTACAGGAAGCAGTTGGCGGCGTAGTTGGTTATGGGGTTGCGCAAGCGATGACACAAGGGATACAGCGCGGCCTATTTCAAATGGAGGCAGGTATGGGCTCAGCGCCGAATGCTGCAGCTCCTGCTTCACTTTATCCACCTCATCCAGCATCGCAAGGATATGTACAAATGCTAGGTGTTTTTATGGACACTTTAGTGATCTTTAGCGCAACAGCAATTATTATCTCTTCTGCTGCATTAGATAGCGCTGATGCCACTATTACTGGAATTGAATGAACACAGCGAGCTCTTTCTTCAGCTGTTGGCGATTGGGGTGCAATTTTCATTGCAATAGCTATTTTCTTCTTTGCTTTTACTTCAATTATTGCAAATTATGCATATGCAGAAAGTAATATGGTATTTTTAGAAAATAACCATCCTGCTGGATTGTATATTCTTAGATTTGCTACTTTAGGAATGGTTATTTTTGGCTCAATGGCAGAAATGCCCTTAGTTTGGAAATTAGGTGATCTCTCGATGGGTTTGATGGCGTTAACAAATCTAATTGCAATATTGATGCTCTCAGGTATCGCGTTTAAACTTACTAAAGATTACAATCAACAACGCAAAGCTGGCAAATTACCCACATTTGATATAGATGCTTATCCTGAGATTAAAAAACAGGTAGAAGATGGCATTTTGGAAAAGGACAATTTAAAGCAATGGAATGAAGGAGAAATTAACAGTTAGTTAATATAATAAAAATCTTCGTATAAGAAGGTTTTTATCGCTATATCCATCTAAACATTTATTTACTTTTTTATTAAAAAATCTATTTGAGTGAAAATTAAAATGGAATACATCTAATCCAGTAATTTGATAAAATAAAATAGTATATTTTTATAAATCATTATCTGTCAAACGCTGGTTTATTCCGCATTTTATTATAGTTAATTTTATAATATTAGTGTCCATTTATTATTGTCCAAGGATTGGTATATTTTTGTTAGAATCTTATATATTTTTTATATTTATAGTTTATTAGATATTTATTATTATAAATAGTATGGCAATTATTTTTATTTAAGACAGAGCTCATATTGAGCATTCATAAAAGATGCTAAATTAAAATAAAGCACCTGTAGATTTATATCATTTTATCTTAGCATCTAAAATTACCCTCCTTTTTAATAGATTATTGATTACAGTTTTGGTTAGTTATCACTAGTTTGATTAACATATTATTTCCACTGGTTAACTATTTGATGACTTTTGGTAAATTAAATGTAGTGGTTCCTTGATTTCTAATTTAATATTACGGTTTTGCCGAAAATCGTAAGGTGTGATACCAAATTCTTTACGAAACATATAGGTGAAATGAGATTGCGAGCCAAAACCAAAATCCAACGCAATATCAAAAATGGCTTTGGAACTATTTCTCAGAAGATTAACGGCCTTGGCAAGTCGACGTTGTCGAATGTATTTACCAAGTGAAATTCCGGTGATCTCTTTAAAAATTTTTTGCATATGCCAAAGAGAATAACCTGAGTAGGCGGCAAGCTCTTCCAAGTAGATTATTCTTCCTATGTGTTCTTCGATCCATTTACTTAATTCGTAAACAAGTGCTAAGTGGGTATCTTGTAGCATTGTGATATCATACTAGTTATTGGTTAAAGAAGTATACAGAACTTTTTTTAGGGATGACAAAGTCCTAAAGCTTAATGTTTAAATAATTTGTATAAAATTTATGTTAATTTTTAAAAAACATCAGTTTATCTCTTTATAAGTGGGTATTTAAGCCATTCTTATCTATAATAATTTTTTTAACTTTCGTAGCTAACTGACAAACAGCATGTAGCATAAATTAATAAAAAGGTTTTATTGATTTTAGCAATGACGCTATGGTTACTTTAGTAAGTGACTTAATTTTTATACAGTGACATATTAATTGTTTTTTATCATGTGGTATTAAAAATATGAAAAGGGTTAGATATTGAAAATAAAAAAATAGTAATTGCGACACTGATCGTTTTACTCTGCTTATTTTTATATTTAGTCGCATTAGACAGTTTTTGTGACCAGGATCAAAATGGTGGGAATTTCACCATAGGCATTTGTAAAATAACTGATTATTTGCCATTTTAACTAAAATTAATAGGGTTTTAATCTTATTTAATATAGACTTAAAGAAAAATTAATGTTTTAATTAGCAGTTTTGACATGCGCTTTAATTAAGGTTTGCATCGATAAAAATATTAGGAAATTAAAATAAAATGAAGGTTTAATTATGGCGGAAGAAGTTGGGCAAACGCTTAAGCGCGGGTTAAAAAACAGACATATTCAATTGATTGCACTTGGTTAAGCTTGTTGGAACAGGCCTTTTTTAGGAATTGCACAAACTATAGCTAAGCGACTTAATTTTGATTACACCATATTGAGTGCGAACAAAATATCTATGTCGCATCCGAGCGCTCTTTTTTTTGCATTTAGCTTGTGCCCATTTATAGCTAAGCGTCTTAATTTTGATTACAAAAATATATGTTTTTCTCGAATATAAATTTACTGATATAGAGTAATTACTTGTAATCATTTTAAAGTCGCCTAGCTATATAAACATGGCAGGGCCATCTGTTTTATTAGGTTATGCAATTGGTGGATTTATTGCTTTCCTGATTATGCGTCAATTAGGAGAGATAATTGTCGAAGAACCTGTTGCTGGTTCTTGTAGTCACTTTGCTTATAAATATTGGGGCCCTTTTGCTGGTTTTTTATCTGGCTGGAACTATTGGGCAATGTTTATCTTGGTTGGTATGGCTGAGCTGACTGCAGCAGGTATTTATGTGCAATATTGGTGGGATATCCCAACCTAAATTTTAGCTGCAATCTTTTTTATCGCTATCAATCTTATCAATTTGACCAATATACCAATATATAGC
>NZ_CACTIE010000241.1 GCF_902713415.1 Arsenophonus endosymbiont of Bemisia tabaci Q2 | reverse complement strand
AGTGATATTTACGATGGAAGAAGAAGGGTTGAGTATCCGAGAAACAGCGAAGCAATTTCGGATTGGCTCTGCATCTGTATAGCTAGGCGATTTTAAAATAATTACAAGTAATTACTCTATATCAGTAAATTTATATTGGAGAAAAACATATATTTTTGTAATCAAAATTAAGACGTTTAGCTATAATTGATGATAAAAGCTTTGGTAGCGATCTAATATTAGTTAAATATAATTACATTGCTCGCTTCTACACCTTTGATGCAGAAGAATTGGAATAAACGCCCATTATGGAACCGTGTTATCGAACGTATTTGCTATTTTTTAGCCTATTATTGTAATATTTTTATAAAATTATCAGCGTCAAAAAATTATTTTTGTTAAGTTAAGCCAATACTAATAAATCAACCAATAACATTTATTTTCCATAATTGTCAGATAATGATATTCATATACACACCTAATTTATAAAATAAGGCTAATTTTTATAAATTAGGCTGCACATAGTTAATAACAAAATTAATTCATTGAGCAGATTTCCAGCACCATAACTTGCCTTTATGTATTATAATCAAGCGGATTAGCTAACAGGAAAAATTTCAATTTTAAATTATTAATCACCCTATTAGACCATAAATTAAAATGAATATTGCTATTGAGGTCCTTATTAAAAAAGTGTTTTTTAGCCTATAGAAATAGATTTTATGATGGATTAATAATTCATAAAACTTACAATTATTAGATAAATAAATTTATTAATATAGGTTTTATATCAATATCAATATCAATATCAATATCAATATATCAAAATTTTATGAATACGTTATAAATATCAATGAGTTATGATGTTATTGATCGTTTAAAGTAATCCAGGGAAAACAGATTTAGTGCCTGTAATGATAAACTCAATTCCAAGTGACATTAATAATAATCCCATAATACGAGTAATAACATTAATTTCCGTTTGACCTAAATATTTAACGAGAATTGTTGCTGAGCGAAAAAGTAACCAACAACACAAAGCAAAAAAGATACACGTTAGCGATAGACCAACTAAATTTTGCCATCCTAACCAACGAGAAGACCAGACAATACATGAACTAATTGCTCCAGGCCCTGCCATTAATGGTAATGCTAAAGGAACAACTCCAATACTATCAAGAATAGCAGTTTCTGATTTTTCCTGTTTATTCTGCTTATCTTCACCTATTCGACCACTAATCATAGACATAGCAATGGCTGCAATAACTATTCCGCCAGCAATACGAAAAGAATCAATAGAGATACCAAATAATTTTAAAACAACCTCTCCCACCAATAACGAAATACATAAAATAATTGCCACAGAAAAATTAGCCACTAAATTAGTGCGGTTTCTTTCTGTCACAGATTGATAATTAGTCATACTAATAAATACAGGCAAAATTCCTATCGGATTAACTAACGCAAAAAGACCTAAAAAAAACTTAATATAATTAGGAAGATCCAGTAAAGTACCAACCAAAATTGAGTCCCTCAATCAAATATTAACGCTTAGCTAAAAATTAATTATTCAAAACAAATAATGTTTAGCCTAGCAGGAAAAACACTTTATCTTAGCGTAGCATACTTATCTAGCTAAAATTCAAAAATTAATTCAATAAAAAATAAGTTTCTAAATTAAATACCATACAAAATTTTGCTAACTTAATTCTTCAATATTTACTTATATTGCTAATTCAAATTATTTTTATATAACTTATTACTAAATTGATTCAGTATGCACTTTTTTTGATAAAGATCACTTTAGCGCTATTTATAAATGGTAAGCTATATATCTATTGAGTTCTCATAAATATAATGAGCGTTTTTGCTTATTTTTATAATGTGAATTTTTTTAGTCAATTAGCTTACTAAAAACAAATTAGCACTTATATAATATGTAATATGACACCTCATATTTAATTATATTGCTCCTAATCTAGGCTAATTGACTAAAAAATTTAACATTTATTAGGAGTAATCTTTATGTCTGTAACTAATGTTACTGAACTCAATGAACTTGTCATGCGTGTAAAAAAGCACAACAACAATTTGCAAATTTTACCCAGGATCAAGTTGATAAAATTTTTCGTGCTGCTGCTCTTGCTGCTGACTCTCTCATTCCTTTAGCAAAATTAGCAGTTGAAGAATCTGGCATGGGAATTATAGAAGATAAAGTGATTAAAAATCATTTTGCTTCAGAATATATTTATAATGCTTATAAAGATGAGAAAACTTCTGGCATTCTGTCCGAACATCTTACTTTTGGTACTATCACCATTGCCGAGCCTATTGGCTTAATTTGTGGTATTGTTCCAGCAACTAATCCTACATCGACAGCCATTTTTAAATTTTTAATCAGTCTAAAAACGCGTAACGGGATTATTTTCCCCCTCACCCTCGCGCTAAAAATGCCACTAACAACGCCGCCAAAATCGTATTACAAGCCGCTGTTGCTGCTGCACCAAAAGATATCATTGGCTGGATAGATGAACCCTCGGTCGAACTTTCAAATGCATTAATGCACCACCCTGATGTTAACCTTATCTTAGCAACCGGTGGACCTGGTATGGTGAAAGCAGCTTATAGCTCAGGAAAACCTGCCATCGGTGTAGGTGCAGGTAATACACCTGTCGTGATTGACAGTTCTGCCGACATTAAACGTGCAGTTGCTTCAATTTTAATGTCAAAAACTTTTGATAATCGTGTTATTTGCGCGTCAAAGCAATCAGTTGTCATTGTAGACGAAATTTACAATCAAGTGCGCGAACGTTTTGTAGCTCATGGCGGTTACTTATTAAAAGGTAAAAAGCTTAAAGCAGTACAAAACATTATTTTAAAAAATGGTAATTTAAATGCGGCTATTGTTGGTCAACCAGCTGTAGTGTGGTCTAATAAAACTGTAAAGATTTATAGCTTATAATTAAGCAAAATCTTATAGGTATAAGTATACCACGAAAAGTAAAAGTGACCTTTAGCGCAAAGCAAAAACTGGAATATGCAAAACTCATGGTTGAAGGTGGATATAGCAATATCCAAGTTGAAAAATATCCGGTGCGGGTAAATCTGCCGTATAGCGCTGGAAGGAACAATATCTTGCTGAATTAAAT
>NZ_CACTIE010000240.1 GCF_902713415.1 Arsenophonus endosymbiont of Bemisia tabaci Q2 | reverse complement strand
CTTAAATATACCAATTCTGAACAAATCTTAATAAAGACAAAAAAGGCTACAATAAGAAAATTATTTTATTTTTCTAAAAGAAATGCCTGGGTTTCTATTTTCTGCAATGCAATAACACGCTTTTTTTAATCAACGATCAAGATAATTTATGGCGCTATTTTATTGATTCTAAAGAAGTTCATTTACCCCGACAATTAGAACCTTACTTAACAACTTTAAAATGTTATGGATGTTGTTGATACGGATACCTTAGCGCTTGTTATCTCAGTAAATAATCATTTCTTGGGTGATTTTAAGCAAAATTTTAAAGAG
This sequence comes from Arsenophonus endosymbiont of Bemisia tabaci Q2, assembly GCF_902713415.1. GTDB lineage: Bacteria > Pseudomonadota > Gammaproteobacteria > Enterobacterales > Enterobacteriaceae > Arsenophonus. The sequence continues at coordinate 2,895 of NZ_CACTIE010000240.1, read as the reverse complement.
TTTAATTTAACTAAAGAAATAATATTTCCACCAGTTAATGCCATTATTCAAAAGAGTGGTTAGCAGTTAGTAAAGTTTATTATAGCTAAGCGTCTTAATTTTGTAATCAAAATTAAGACGCTTAGCTATACCTATGAATGGTCGGTACTTGTTAACAGAGCTAAAAATGGAAAATTAGCGGGTACCAATGTGATATTGCGGCCAGGTGGGGCAGAAACTTTGGAAAAACTGGTTAATGAAATGACATCTGTTTATATTAATAGAGAAATAGAAAAAGAAGCGGCGTTATTGAATAGACAACCGACCAGAGGTGTATTACTTATCAGTGATGAAGGAAAACCATTTGTAGATTTAGTTTCATTCCACTGTCCTGTTGTTGATTCTTATTCTCCATTACAAAAATGGCAAGAGCCGCAAAAATTGTCAGATATTTTAATGCATACTCCTTTTGAAGCAAAAGGTATTATTACTAAATTATTTGTCGATGCAAAAGGTACGCATCATATTATTTTACATATAGCTGGGCGACTTTAAAATGATTACAAGTAATTACTCTATATCAGTAAATTTATATTGGAGAAAAACATATATTTTGTAATCAAAATTAAGACGCTTAGCTATAGTAAACCTAGTGCTATGTTACTTTTACGATATATTAGTGCTTTTCTATTAAACTTGGCTTTAATGGCAACTTTTATATTAAATCTTATTCTGGTTATTACACGTAAGCCTATAAATAAGTGGCGATTAAAAAGTATTCGGCAATATTATGAGCATTGTTTCAATATTGTCTCTTCCACTGACCAGAAAAAAATATTTAACCTAATGAAAAGAGTATGAAAATACAGTCAGATATGGATTTGATTATTCCTTTAGATAAATGGTTATGGACTGCACGTTTTTATAAAACTCGGACAATTTCTCGTAAAATGATTGAGGGTGGCAAAGTTCATTATAATGGGCAGCGAAGTAAACCAAGTAAAGTCATTGAAAAGCATGCCATTATAAAATTAAGACAAGGAAATGATGAGTTAACTATAAAAATATTGGCCATTAGCGATCAGCGACGGGGCGCATTAGAAGCAACAGCGTTATATCGTGAAACACAAGACAGTATTTGTTAATAGAAAAAGACTGGCTTTAGCGCGTAAAACTAATTCATTAACCATGCCAAACCCAGAACGTCGTTCTGATAAGAAAGAACGACGTAACCTGATTAAATTTAAGCATACAAATTTAAATGAGTCATTTTGATGACAACTTTACCAATGAGAGAAAATATGTCTAAACATGACCAAGTTACACCGTTTTTTGTTTCAAGATGATGCTGTTCGTGGTGAGCTAGTTTCAGTCAATGAAACTTATAAAAGATACTCGATCAACACGATTATCCGTCAGAAGTTAATCTATTATTGGGTGAATTGTTAGTTTCCACTAGTTTATTAACAGCAACTTTAAAATTTGAAGGTGATATTACCATACAAATTCAAAGAGATAGCCCGGTAAAAATGTTGGTAATAAACGAAAATAATCACCAACAAATGAGAGGTGTTGCTTGTATTGAAGGTTCAGTTACTGCTCAATTATCATTAAAACAGATGGTTGGCCAAGGTTATATGGTGATCACAATTACACCGACAAATGGTGAGCGTTATCAAGGTGTTGTTGCATTGGCAGGTAATACAATAGCGGAATATTTGGATGATTATTTTAAACAATCAGAACAGTTGCAGACACGTTTATTCATTCGTTCAGGTGAAATAAATGGCGAGCCTGCTGCTGGTGGAATATTATTGCGGGTATTGCCCTCTGCTGGTATTGAAAGTCAGCATCAATTTGATCATCTGGTGCAATTAACCGCTACGATTAAGGGCGAGGAACTATTTACTTTAGAGCCAAAAGAAATTCTTCATCGTCTTTATCATGAAGAAGATGTGACATTATATGATCCACAGCTAGTCGCCTTTCATTGCAGTTGTTCAAAAAGCGTTGTGAAAATATTTTGCTATCTCTTTCTGATGAAGAGATTCAGCATATATTGCATGAATGAACGTGGTGAAATTGATATTGAATGTGAATTTTGTGCGGCTCTCTATCTGTTTAATAAACAAGATATAGAGGAATTGAAGCGAATTAAAAAACAGTAAATTCATTGAGTCAGTATTGCTTATTTTATACCGTAATAAAGGATATAAATACATTTTTTTACTGTAGCGTTGATTGTGCTCTAGATCCCATTTTTAGTTCAGAAAATAGTTTAGATGAAATTTATTGATTTTTATCGCTGTTAATTTCGAGTAAAATTTTATGATATGTCCTAATTAAGGTTAATATTCATTTATGAGCATAAATATAATGAGTGCAAAAAAAAGATTACTCCAGAAGAGATGGCTAGATATGGTATTCATCAAGTCACTGAAATCGTTTATAACACAGGATATGAACAACTATTTGCAGAAGAAACAAAACCTTCTTTAAAAGGCTATGAACGTGGGATGGAAACCAACTTAGGCGCAGTCGCGGTTGATACCGATATTTTTACTGGCCGATCACCAAAGGATAAGTATATCGTTCGTGATAACGTTTCTAAGGATACTGTTTGGTGGCCGGATCAAGGTAAAGGAAAAAATGATAACAAACCGATGACCGAAGCTGTTTGGCAATCATTAAAAGATTTGGTGACTAACCAATTTTCAGGTAAGCGTTTATTTATCATTGACGCTTTTTGCGGTGTAAATGCAGATACCCGTTTGAAAGTGCGTTTTATTACCGAAGTTGCCTAGCAGGCACATTTTGTCAAAAATATAGCTAAGCGACTTAATTTTGATGACATTATTTATATGAGCTATTCAATTGATTTTAAACGTAAAGTGATATTTACGATGGAAAAAAAGG
>NZ_CACTIE010000239.1 GCF_902713415.1 Arsenophonus endosymbiont of Bemisia tabaci Q2 | reverse complement strand
TCAACCCTTCTTCTTCCATCGTAAATATCACTTTACGTCTAAAATCAATTGAATAGCTCATATAAATAATGTCATCAAAATTAAGTCGCTTAGCTATACTCTGCGATACAACATTACAGCGATCCCAAGTTAAACGCGGATCAAAAGTCATTGCCGCAAACATGGTTAAAATCACAACAACAGCAAATAAAATAACCCCAAGTGCCGGTGAAACGCTCATTAATCGTCCCATTTGCACCAATGACGATAATACTGCAATCACAAAAACATGAATTATTGACCAACGTCCAACCCATTCAACAAGTTCATAAATAAAATACATCCTCGCCGGATCCCGATTGCCATAACCTTTAGCATCAAAACATAACCAGCCTACTGCCACTATTTTTAAGCTAGGTACCATAATGCTAGCAATAAAAATAATAATGGCGACCGGATACGAACCATCACCCCATAACAAAATAACACCGGACATAATAGTAGAGTCCAGTCTACTACCTAATGTATTGGTGATCATAACAGGCAAAACGTTTGCTGGAATATAAAGAACTAATGAGGAGAGCAATAATGCCATGGTATTTTGTAAACTATTAAGCCGCCTAACATAGCCTTTGGTATGGCAACGACGACAGTATAGCTGGGCGACTTTAAAATGATTACAAGTAATTACTCTATATCAGTAAATTTATATTGGAGAAAAACATATATTTTGTAATCAAAATTAAGACGCTTAGCTATATTTACGTTCAGCTGGCAAAATGACCATACAAATATGACAGGATCTGACGTTTTGACTAATACCACTTTTGCCTTCTTGCAGTGGGATCTCAAGCTTTGGCACTTCACCTATTTGCTGCCATAACCAATGTCTATGTAAACCTTGAAATGCCCTGACCTGCAATAAACAAAAAAATAGTAAGGAACAAAATTGATACCCAAAGTAATTTCACCATAGGCCATTAGTTTTACAAAATTAACCAGCACACCAGATAGAAAAATTTCTACCATGCACCAGGTTTTCATTTGAAATAACGTCCTGGCAAGATTTATTTTTAACCAAAGCGGGAGATTAACTCGTTGACATAATAAAATAATGGCAGCCATACAAAAAGCGGGTACTGCCAGGACAAAAAGGAGAAAAAACCAGCTAAGACTAGCATAATTTACATCAAACATGGCATGAGGAATATTAAACAGTGAAATTTGACTTTCAATGCCCATGACACTCATTTTTACGTAAGGAAATAAACAGGCAATAAGCAACATCACTAATGCGCTAATCGCTATTGCAGTTGGTTGATTAGCTGGATACTTCCACTTAGCAGATAAAACAGTATGACAGCGTGGACAGCTGGCTTTAGTGCCTTGTTCTAAAACCGGTAATGCTACCAATAAATCACATTGCGGGCAGAGTATCTTATTATGACAACTTTCATTAAAATGATTATGAGAGCAAAACTTTACTCTCCTCTATACAGTCATAATGCCAAATTATTGGTTATCTTTAAGTGATTCTAATTCTTGCCAACGCTCGAATGTCATTTCCATTTCTGCTTCTTTCTCAGCTAATGCTTTTAATACTGATTCAGTAACGCTATGGGGCTGATTAAAAAATTCCGGCGCACTAACTTGAGATTGCAAGATAGCAATTTCAGCTTCTAACTGCAGCGTTAATTGTTCTAGTTCTCTTAATAAATGATAACTAATTTTATTACTTTTTCGTTTTGGCTGCTCTTTAGCTGTTTCCACTGCCGCAATATTGGCTTTACTAACAGTAGCATGCGATAAAAAAAATTTTTGTCTACGCTGCGAAGAGGCGTCATAAAAACCCCCAAATACGGCTCAACTTTACCATGATGTTCAAACATCCAGCACTCAGTTACGGTATTATCAACAAATTGACGATCATGGCTAACCAATAATACTGTCCCTTTATAACTATTAACGAGCTCTTCCAATAGTTCAAGTGTTTCAATATCTAAATCATTAATCGGTTCATCAAGGATCAACAAATTACTGGGTTTTAAAAACAAACGTGCCAATAATAATCGATTTTCCTCTCCACCTGAAAGGGCTCGCACCGGTGTCATGGCCCGTTTAGGATGAAACAAGAAATCTTGTAAATAACCAAGCACATGAAGCGGCTGTCCGTTAACCATTACTTCCTGTTTACCTTCAGCTAAATTATCCATCACCGTTTTATCCGGATCTAGGGTCATTCTATGTTGATCAAAATAAGCAATCTCAAGTTTGGTACCGCGGTAAATATTACCGCTATCCGCCTCAAGTTGTCCTAGCATCAACTTAAGCAATGTTGTCTTGCCGTAGCCATTAGGCCCGATTAAGGCTATTTTATCGCCACGTTGCACTTGGACACTATAGCTAAGCGTCTTAATTTTGATTACAAAATATATGTTTTTCTCCAGTATAAATTTACTAATATAGAGTAATTACTTGTAATCATTTTAAAGTCGCCCAGCTATAAATGCAAAAAAAGAGCGCTGGGATGCGAAACAGATATTTTGTTCGCACTCAATATGGTGTAATCAAAATTAAGTCGCTTAGCTATAACATCATCTTCGAGCTCTTTTTTACCCGCTACATCGAACAGTTTAATACCGATACCGACAGTAGTATTTTTATCTGGAAGTGTGTGAGGTGTATCACTTCAATAACAATAACGCAGCCAGGCTTTATAACGAGCTCCTGGTTTAAATATGCCTACTTGATATACAGCTGGCAGATTATCATTTACTTTAAAAATTCCGTAAGCACTACCGTGCTGTTTAATAAACGCTGCCCGTCGTGCGCGTGTCCGTCTGTTATTAACGATGCGATCGCTCTGTACCTTATCGACAAACATCCTGCGGATCCCTTCTGTTGCCGTTTCCATATCTTGACTTTCTGGTGTCAGATGAACATGCATTGCGGAAGAGTTTTTCATATTATCTTTACTTATATTACTGTCCGCCTCCACAACATAAGATCATGATCGTTAACTTTTTTAAAAAATATAAATAAAGTCAACTGGTAAAATTTTTAATTCAAATCAAACGAATTTGCCGATCTCAAAACATCGAAAACTTGTTATAGCCTTTCATTTTGATGCTCTATCCAGAACGGTTGTTCTGGCCATCTCTGTTCTTGCTGGTATAACTAAGCGACTTAATTTTGATGACATTATTTATATGAGCTATTCAATTGATTTTAGACGTAAAGTGATATTTACGATGGAAGAAGAAGGGTTGAG
>NZ_CACTIE010000238.1 GCF_902713415.1 Arsenophonus endosymbiont of Bemisia tabaci Q2 | reverse complement strand
TATTTAAGATACTGCGAACATACTCCTAGATTTCATAAATGTTTTTTGGATTGGCAGTATCGATCGCGTAATAATAATATGAGTAAAAATCAAAAGAAAAATGATTATTTTTTATATAGGCAATAAAGTTATTGACAAAATTTTCATTCTTAAAAAAAATGCTGTTCCGCAACTACCAATTTTACCCAGGAGGCAGTTGCTCTAATTGTATTGGCAACGACACAATAAAAATCATAAAATTTGACAACTGCACGCTGATTATTTTCGGGTGTTTCCCAGAAAAAACCAAGATCGGGTTCATTCCAAATTTCGTATTCAGAAATTGGATAAGCCAGACCTATCAAATGATAGTTAATACTATATCTTTCTACTAATTTTTTTACTAGTTGACAATATTTTTCAATATTGGTGAGTTTTTATTTACCTCTATTAAGCATTCTTCCTATTCTAAATAGAATATTCGGCTTGTGTTCGCCTTGATAATATTTATTAGATAAAGATTTTTTAAGATAGGTATCGGTTGGTTGCCAATTGAATAGTGGTTCTTCTTCAGCAGAAAAATATTGTTGAGTATTTAAGCAAATAGTTCTTCGATTAAAAAATCATCCGCGTAATTATTTATTTTTAACATTGTCTGGCGCATTATTTGTTATCTGATCAAGGTAATTAATATCTGTTGTATCAAAGAAACTATCGATATAGCTAAGCGTCTTAATTTTGATTACAAAAATATATGTTTTCTCCAATATAAATTTACTGATATAGAGTAATTACTTGTAATCATTTTAAAGTCGCCTAGCTATAATTGATGCGGGTATTCATATCCGTTGTTTACAAAGCTGTCCATTGCCAAAAAATGACGGCAATTTCAGCAGCCATAAAATTACCCCTCAACCCGTTGGGGTTTTTACTATTTATCCTGGGATTCAGTACAAAGTATCGAAAAAATCTTATTGCAACCCAGCAAAGCACTCATTCTGCGTTCTTACGGTGTTGGTAATTCGCCTTCACAAACTGAGTTGTTAAAATGCCTTGAAAAGGCCTGTCAACACAATATTATCGTCATTAATTTCACACAATGCCTCTCTGGGCGAGTTAACATTAATGGGTATGCCACCCGGGCACGCATTAGCCAAAGTTGGTGTTATTAGTGGTTATGACATGACTTTTGAGGAAACCCTTACCAAGCTTCATTATTTACTTAGTCAATAGTCAATCTTTATCTTCAAATGATATTCGTACGCTGATGCAAAAAATTTGCGCGGTGAACTTACCTATAGTGACAATTATTAAGGACGATATAATGACTAATACTGCATTATTACTGGTCGATCTGCAAAATGACTTTTGTAAAGGGGTCGCCCTAGAAGTATTAGATAGTGAAAGTGTTATTAGTACAGCTAATAATGTTATCACTACTGCCAGCAACAAAATATCGTTGTTATTGCCAGCCAGGACTGGCATCCTGCTGATCACTTAAATTTTGCTGTCAACTCAGGAACTCAGGTAGGCACCGAGGGTAATCTTGATGGCCTACGTGAAATTTGGTGGCCAGTTCACTGTGTGCAACATCAGAAAGGAGCAGAATTCCATCCAGCACTTAATCAGTCAGCCATTCAGGCAACTTTTCAAAAAGGGATCAATGCCACAATCGATAGTTATATTGCTTTTTTTGATAATGATCATCAACATGCAACTCAGTTAGATCGTTGGCTATAGCTAAGCGTCTTAATTTTGATTACATCATATTGAGTGCGAACAAAATATCTGTGTCGCATCCGAGCGCTCTTTTTTTGCATTTAGCTTGTGCCCATTTATGTTCAATTGGATTAAGATCTAGCGAATAGGTAGGCAAATATTCCACCATATGCCCCGCATCGATGATGACTTGTTGAATACTCTGTTTCTTGTGAAAAGTTGCATTATCCATCATGATTACACTGTTTTTAGGAAGTACTGGGATAAGGACTTGGGTGACCCATGCATAGAAAACAT
>NZ_CACTIE010000237.1 GCF_902713415.1 Arsenophonus endosymbiont of Bemisia tabaci Q2 | reverse complement strand
CAATATGCTGTAATCAAAATTAAGTCGCTTAGCTATATTTTACTAATTAACATAAATTGATAAAAAAACAGCGCTTTAGCGCTGTTTTTCGAATTTACGTTTTCACTTTTACTGTTAAATCACCGCTAAGCGATAATTAGAACTGGTAAACTAAACCTAAACCAACCAGGTTTTCTCTGCTAATACCATATTGATCAGCAAAGCGATTGTTGCCATTGATTAGGTTAATTTTGTAATCAACAACTGCGGTCAGGTTTTTGTTGAAATAGTAGAAAGCACCTAGAGAAACATATTTCACTAAATCTTGCTTCTGCGGGTAGGGAGAATCAGTTAAATCTTTACCTTTAGACTGTACATAAGCAATAGATGGTTTCAGACCGATTTTGTCAAACAGATACTGACCAACCAATTCAAAGTTTTCAGTTTTGTTAGCGACGGACGTCATGTGGTGGTTACCGTTTACTGTTCCAAAACGAGTTATATTAAAGGTTTCGCCGTACATCGCTGCCAGATATAGGTTGTTGGCATCATATTTGATACCAGCGTTCCAGCCTTCCGCACTATTACCGCTAGCGTTACTGATGGTTTTCTGAGCGTCAGTCAGGCCACGATTAGATTTAGCATAACCGGCACCCAATGTGACGCCCCAGACGATATCGTAGTTAGCCGCTAAACCGAAACCGTCACCATTATTTTTTAGGAATTTACCGCTAACTGATTCATTGCTGTCAGTATTTTTGACTTGATACTGTAGGGCGAAGTTCAAACCATCGACCAGACCAAAGAAATCACTACTACGGTAAGTTAACAGGTTACGGTTACGGCCAGTCAAGTAGCTGTCAGCCTGAGACATAGAGTCTGCACCATAAAGAGGCAGAACGTCAGTCCAAGCGTTGACATCATACAGAACGCCATAGTTGCGACCATAGTCGAATGAACCAAAGTCAGCAATTTTCAAACCGGCATAAGCTAGACGGTTTGTGTTTTCGTTCTCAGCTTCATTTCTGTTGGTTTTTGTTTCCCATTCGAAACGACCAAAACCAGTTAGCTGATCAGAGATTTGAGTATCACCTTTTATACCAAGACGAACACGCGAATCATCGCCACCACTGCTTTTGCCAAAGAAGTGAAGAACGTCAACTTTACCGTATAGATCCAGCTTGTTGCCGTCTTTTTTATAGATTTCAGCTGCGTTTGCTGTACCAGCTAACAACGCCGGGATAACTATTGCAAGAATATTGCACTTCATCATTATTATTACCCTCATTGGTGTTATTCGGACACCTGCCACTGCCAAGAATAAATTCCCAACCATTGGGAACTACCTTTAAGAGTTTAGTGTCGTCTTGTTTCTGCGTCCAGTATTCCATTGGTAAATATTTTTATCTACCCTGAAAATGATACAAAAATACAATATTTGTAACAAAAAGAAATAATTTGTTTCAACATATAAATAAAAGGGAACTTTTTGCTATTTATCATAATTATAGCTTATAGCTAAGCGACTTAATTTTGATTACACCATATTGAGTGCGAACAAAATATCTGTGTCGCATC
>NZ_CACTIE010000236.1 GCF_902713415.1 Arsenophonus endosymbiont of Bemisia tabaci Q2 | reverse complement strand
CAACTTTAAAATGATTACAAGTAATTACTCTATATCAGTAAATTTATATTGGAGAAAAACATATATTTTGTAATCAAAATTAAGACGCTTAGCTATATTAAAAGATTTCTTTATTTTAAATTGATAGAATTAAGCAACAAATCATAAATAATAGGAGTGCTTTTAATGTCTCATGAGCTATCTATCAAAGCTGCTATTTTTGATATGGATGGGTTATTAATTAATTCTGAACCCCTTTGGAGCCAAGCAGAAAAAGAAATTCTTAGTAAACTTGGCGTTAATACTTCAATTGCTAATCAACTTCCCGACACTCTAGGATTACGTATCGATCAAGTGGTACAACTGTGGTATTTAGCTGTCCCCTGGCAAGGAACCTCATTAGAAGAGGTGGAACAAAAAATTGTTAGACGGGTTATTGAACTTATAGAAGAACAACGACCTTTATTACCAGGTGTTAAACATGCACTTCAACTATGTCAGGATCATAATTTAAAAATTGGTTTAGCATCAGCTTCACCAAAGCACATATTAGAAAAAGTACTCACTATGTTTAATATTCGCGATTACTTTTCAGCCGTAGTATCAGCGACACCATTAGCCTACAGTAAACCCCATCCAGAAGTTTATTTACAAGCAGCGAAACTGCTAGCTATAGAACCAACACATTGTGTGGCTTTTGAAGACTCTTTTCATGGTATGATTGCAGTTAAAGCTGCACGTATGCGTAGTATCGTTGTCCCACCAAAAGATCATTTCACTGATCCACGTTGGACATTAGCAGACGTCAAACTCAATACGCTGGCTGAATTAACAACTAAGCATATCGTTTAAATTTGATCAATTGGCAGTAATTTGATGCATCAGTATACTGCCAAACTAATACAATATCACTTCTCTTACAAAAAATTGCTCTTATTACTTAATAAATAAGATATTTTTTCGATTACATTACTCAAACTAAGCCAAAACTATTATACTTTGAAAACTGTATAAATAAACAATTTTATATTATATGCTATGACTGCCACCGGGCATCTTTTTTTTAGTATCATCATTAATACTTGTGCATAAACTAGTAATAACACCTGAGTTTGCACATGGTGATTGGCTTCATTTATTAACCGGTGCGCTACTTGGCGCGCTGCTACCGGATATAGATCATCCATCCTCTTCTCTTGGACGCTTATTTCGTTTCATTTCTGTGCCAATTTGTCGTTTATGTGGTCACCGTGGTTTTACCCACAGTTTACTCGCATGGCTGCTCATTATGTTATTATCAACTCAATTGCCCAATAGTTACTGGCTTTCTGATGACCTGATTCAAGGATTCTTATTAGGTTATTTTAGTCATTTAGTCCGTGATATGTTAACCGCGAAAGGGATACCTTTCTTATGGCCAGCAAAAATTTCTTTCTGTTTCCTATCTTAGGTAATAATTTTAATCAAAGAGCACAACATTTTATTGTCATATTATTAGCTATTTGTGCGATATTAATTCCATCGAACTATCAATTACCACTACGACCACTGTTACAAGAGACAAAAAACGTTATTACATATGTAGTTAATAAATTAAATGATTTAATTTTATTCCATTCACAATGAAACATTATGAATATAAAATTGAATTTAGTTATAAGAAAATTATTTTTATTGCTGATAATATATAAGGGAAAATGAGTTTCATTGGAAGTTTTTCATCATCTTACTTCACCAATGACAAAGAATCTTATATCTAGAACAATAAACCGAGCTGGAAAGTGGGTATGAATTTCCCTGTAATTCTGAATGTACTTATCTTTATCCTATTATTGCTGTTATTGGCCAAAATAAGTGCAGATGGATGGAGCCTATCAAAAAAGTTTTTGTCGGTCTTCTTATTGTTGGTACTGTTTTTGGTGTTGTTTTACATTTAGTATATGGTATTAATAATCAAATAGTGCATGATTCATTATCTTGGTTCAATATTGTAGGCAATGGGTATGTGAAATTACTTTAAATGATTATTATGCCTTTGGTATTTGCTTCCATACTAAATGCGGTAGCGCGTTTGCATCAAACCTCTTCATTAGGAAAAATCAGTTTTTTCACTATTGGGATCCTTCTTTTACAACAGCCATTGCCGCTCTCATCGGGATTATTATTACATATTGGTTTGGCTTAACTGCAGAAGGTCTGGTACAAACTAGTAGTGAAACTATTCAACTTGGGATAATAGAAAATAACTAAATACACAAGGTTTCTGATTTAACAATACTTCAATTAATATTATCATTTATTCCTAAAAACCCATTTGCCGATCTGGCAGGAGCTAATCCAACATCTATTATTAGCGTTGTTATTTTTTCTACCTTTTTAGGCATAGCGGCTCTCCAATTAGCTAAAACTAATCCCGAAAAAGGTGAAAAAATATTATCTGCTATTGATATTTTTCAATCCTGGATCATGAAGCTGATTCGGCTAGTTATACGGCTTAAACCATATGGAGTAATGGCTTTAATGATTAAAGTTGTTGCTAATTCAAACCTACAAGATATTATCAAACTTGGCAGTTTTGTCATTGCGTCTTATTTAACATGATCCTTAATGTTTATTGTCCATGCTATACTTCTTTCTTTTTCTGGCATTAATCCGATAAAAATTTTTAAAAAAGTCATTCCTGTATTAATTTTTGCATTTACTAGTCGTTCAAGTGCTGGCAGTATTGCATTAAACGTTGAAACGCAAACTCAGCAGCTGGGCATTCCTGAATCAATTGCTAATTTTTCAGCATCCTTCGGCACAACAATTGGTCAAAATGGATGCGCAGGTATTTACCCCGCAATGCTTGCTGTAATGGTTGCCCCAACGGTAGGAATCAATCCCCTGGATCCTATATGAATCGCTACACTTGTTGGTATTGTGACCATAAGTTCTGCCGGGGTGGCCGGCGTAGGTGGGAGAGCAACTTTTGCTGCATTAATGGTTTTACCTGCAATGGGATTACCAATTACTTTAGTAGCGTTACTTATTTCGATTGAACCATTGATCGATATGGGAAGAACTGCATTAAATGTTAATGGCTCAATGGTTGCAGGAACAATTACTAGCCAATTGATGCATCAAACGGATAAAAGTATTTTCGATAAATAATATTTCAAACTTATAATCTCTGTCCAAAAGTCCTATTAGAAATCTCTTTAGGACTTTAAAACAACTAGTCAACTTTATCAAATAGATTATTTTTATAATTAAATACGATTGACAATAACGATTATTTTGAAACTTAAATAATTATTTTGTCTACTCATAATTTTCATTTTAAATCCACTAGATAACCAATAAATGCATATAGCTAAGCGACTTAATTTTGATTACACCATATTGAGTGCGAACAAAATATCTGTGTCGTATCCTAGCGCTCTTTTTTTGCATTTAGCTTGTGCCCATTTATGTTCAATTGGATTAAGATCTGGCGAATAGGTAGGCAAATATTCCACCATATGCCCCGCATCG
>NZ_CACTIE010000235.1 GCF_902713415.1 Arsenophonus endosymbiont of Bemisia tabaci Q2 | reverse complement strand
CATGTATCGACATGTCTTTAAAGTCGATCCACTTGCTTGTCTCTTATGCGAGAAAAAATTAATTTTCGCGGGCATGAATTTTGGATTGAAGCTTAAAGAGCTGATGGCGCGTCACGATGACTTGGCACGTTTGCGGGGGCAATAAAAACTCACTATAGGGTAGATCTATCTTTTGTTCAAAACTGATTAATAATTAATCGTTTCTTAACCATCTATTGTGTTCATTCTCTTCTTCATCTCAACCTTCAAAAATAATTCTGGCAAAACTTAGAAAAAATAAAAATGGTTTTATCATGGCATAGGTTAATTAGTAACCTTTTCTGCTATTAATTTATTATATAGCTGGGGGACTTTAAAATGATTACAAGTAATTACTCTATATCAGTAAATTTATATTGAAGAAAAACATATATTTTGTAATCAAAATTAAGACGGTTAGCTATACATCAAGAATTTCAATCAGCAGTTGCTCTGCTCATGCAGTTCGAGCTGGCTGAAGGCGATTTTTTACGTGGAATACCGTCCATCTTGTACTCAGCGGACAGCACGCTATCCAGCATCACCTGATAATTGAGGTGCGCTTCAGTTTTCATCACAACAAAGAGTTTTTCGAGTTCTTCAGTGGACTGCGCTTTCTGGATTTGATGTATAGCTAAGCGACTTAATTTTGATTACAAAATATATTTTTCCCCAATATAAATTTACTGATATAGAGTAATTACTTGTAATCATTTTAAAGTCGCCCAACTATACAAAATACGCATTCAGCTCCATCAGTTCAGCATAAACAAAACTGCCAGCACCTTGCCAATTAACCTCTTTAGATATACCGCCTTGTTCGCCATCAATAACTTTTTGCAATCGTGGAATAGTAATATCATTAATATAATCCATTTGCTTGATACCGATATAATGGCGCCCCATTTTATGGGCTACTTGCGGCAGTGGTGCCACTACCTAAATGAAAATCTAATATTAAGTCACCTATTCCTGTTGTTGCCCTTATTATTTTAAATAAGTTTTTCAGGTTTAGCATAAGAAAAAGAACGATTTCCAAAAATTTCATCAATATACTTATTTCCTTTAGTGTTTCAAATCCATTTTCTAAATTAATTAAAAAGTCACTAGATATATAACTTTTTTTACCCTCATCAGAACTTTCAAAAACGCGCATAGCAGGTTTTGTTATATTTAACATATCATAATCATTAGGGAAAACAATTTTTCCTTGGTTATAACAACCTGGAAAAATCTCTTTCGTTAC
>NZ_CACTIE010000234.1 GCF_902713415.1 Arsenophonus endosymbiont of Bemisia tabaci Q2 | reverse complement strand
ACTGATTTAGTTAATGGATTTCGCTACTCTGTTCCCTATATTAATATACATCGCGATAAAATCTTTTTTATTACATTAAAGGGTAACGCTATCGCAGATAAAAGTTTTGCTCATATCATTAGCGATATCGGTTTATTACACAGTCTGGGTATTCGGCTAGTTATTGTTTATCGCATACGCCAACAGATAGATAAAAACTCATAAACCAACAATATCCGATAATCTACCATAAAAATATTCGCGTCACTGATGCAAATACCCTAAAGTTAGCTAAACAAATATCGGGGACATTACAATTAGATATTACTGCTCTGTTATCAATGAGTCTCAACAATACCCCATTGGAAAGTGCTTATATAAATCTCGTCAGTGGTAATTTTATTATTGCTCAATCTTTAGGGATTGAGGATGGTGTTGATTACTGTCATAGCCGAGGTATACGAAGAATCGATGAAGTATCCATCAACCATCATTTAAAAAACGGCTCGATTGTATTAATTAACCCAATTGCTGTTTCGGTCACCGGAGAAAGTTTTAATTTGTCGACAGAAACTATCGCAACACAATTTGCAATAAAATTAAAAGCAGAAAAATTAATTGGATTTTGCTCTTTACAAGGAATTAGTGATAAAAATGGCAATCTATTATCGGAACTCTCGCCGAATGAAGCTGAAAAGTATATTGCTGAATTGGAAAAACAGCCAAAGAATCATTCTGACATACTGCATTTTTTATATAGCGCAATTAAAGTATGCAAGCAAGGTGTTCGTCGTAGCCATTTGATAAGCTATCAAGAGAATGGTCCTTTATTGCAAGAACTTTTCTCTCATGAAGGTATCGGTAGCCAAATTACCATGGAAAATTGTGAAAAAATTCGTCGAGCTAATATCTATGATATAGCAGGAATATTAGAATTAATTCAACCGTTGAAACAGCAAGGAATATTAATTTGCCGTTCACGTGAACAATTAGAAATAGAAATTGACAAATTTACTATCATCGAGCGAGAAAATATGATCATCGCTTTCGTAGCACTTTATGCCTATTTAGAAGAAAAGTCTGCAGAAATGGCTTGCCTTGCTGTGCATCCTGACTATCGTAATTTATCAAGAGGTGAAAAACTGCTTAAACACATTACTCTACAAGCCAAAAATTTAAATTTAGAAAAACTTTTTGTATTAACAACCCGAAGTACTCACTGGTTTCTAGAAAGAGGATTTTTCCCAGCAAAAGTTGATATGTTACCAATAAAAACAAGGGCTTTATAATTATCAACGATGCTCAAAAATTTTAATACTTAATATTAATTAAATACCATAAAATTAATTTTAAATTTAATTAATAAACCCATTTACAATAAAAATACACTATTTAAATAAATAACGTTTTCTATTACTCTTAAGCAAAAAAATATCGGCTCCTCTTTATTTAACGAAGAGAAGAGCCGAAAATAAAATAACGGTTAATTAATTATTTTTTATTGCTGCTGAAAGTGGTGCGGCTGCTTTTGATATAAACCATCACGCATATTCCACATAGTTGAAAAATGCTTAACCATTGTACTGTGGGTCGCTCCCCCATTTTTAGCCAGACTACCAATATTTAATGCCTGAGCATAGACGGTCGAGTCCAAAGGAGTACCAGAAGTAACTGATAGAAGACTCTTCACAAAACCTATCCCTCTATATTTAATTGCCGCTTTTTGGTCATTACTTTGATTTTCTATAGAAGAATTTTCTACAGGAAAGCTCGACAAATGTTATTAGTCTTAATTTTTGCGTGGTCTATTTGTACCTCTTTATCAGGGGTTGAAAAATCATTAACAATCCCGACAGCTAATCCAGCTCGATAAAACCTATCAGCTTGCTCAGTAGATTGAGATGTATAGCTAAGCGACTTAATTTTGATTA
>NZ_CACTIE010000233.1 GCF_902713415.1 Arsenophonus endosymbiont of Bemisia tabaci Q2 | reverse complement strand
GATAATGCAACTTTTCACAAGAAACAGAGTATTCAACAAGTCATCATCGATGCGGGGCATATGGTGGAATATTTTCCTACCTATTCGCCAGATCTTAATTCAATTGAACATAAATTGGCACAAGCTAAATGCAAAAAAAGAGCGCTCGGATGCGACACAGATATTCTGTTCGCACTCAATATAGTGTAATCAAAATTAAGTCGCTTAGCTATATCTTATTATTCAGCTAACTGTAGTGTTAGCTGTGGTTAATTTACTGTTTTTGCAGCTAGTCGTTTTTCTATTGCATCAAATAACATACCTGTAATTGATATAGTCGCAAATGCTGCTTCAATTTCACGGATACAGGTAGGACTGGTAACATTAATTTCGGTTAAGCGATCACCAATAATATCTAAGCCAACGAAAATTAATCCTTTTTCCTTTAATATAGGTGCGACCGTTCTGGCAATTTTCCAATCACTTTCTGTCAATGGTCTTGCTTCACCATATCCTCCTGCCGCTAAATTTCCTCGCGTTTCGCCTTGAGCAGGAATACGAGCTAAGCAATAAGGAACTGGTTCACCATCGACAACCAACACCCGTTTATCCCCTTGCTTAATAGCAGGTAAGTAATCCTGAGCCATACAGAAGCGCTGGGCATGTTGAGTTAATGTTTCAATAATGACACTGGCATTAGGATCATTTTTCTTTAAACGGAAAATCGATGCGCCACCCATTCCATCTAGAGGTTTAAAAATGACATCACCATGTTTTTGATGAAATTCTCGCAGTTTTTTATTATTTCGGGTTACTAACGTATCGGGTGTTAATTGCGGAAACCAGGCGGTAAATAATTTTTCGTTACAATCCCGCAGGCTTTCAGGTTTATTGACAATTAAACTACCCGCATATTCTGCCCTTTCAAGAATATAAGTGGCATAAATATATTCAGTATCAAAGGGCGGATCTTTACGCATTAAAATAACATCAAGATTTTTTAAAGCAATATCTTGTTCAGTACCAAATTGATACCATTGTGCAGTATCTTGTTTGGTGTTGATTAGTTGTCTGATATGTCCGTAAGCTTCACCTTTTAATAAATAGAGATCGTCCATTTCCATATAGTGAATTTCATATCCACGGCGTTGTGCTTCTAATAGCATAGCGAAACTACTATCTTTTTTAATTTTTATGGTTGAGATTGGATCCATCACAATACCTAATTTGAACATTTTGTCTCCTTAACCAAGATCGCCGAAGCGAAGTTGTAATGCTGTGATTGCAGTTAACGCAGTGGCTTCTGTTCTTAATATCCCAGGCCTAAGTAGGATATTAGTAAATTGGTAGTTAGTTGTCATTATGATTTCATCTGGCGAAAGCCCACCTTCTGGGTTAATGAGTAACCTAATTTTATTTACCGCTAAAAGCAGTGTATTAATACTTGATTGAGCTTTAGGATGGAGATTAATTTTTAATGCATCATCTTTTTCTGTTCACCAAGCTTCAAGAGGCATAACGGGACGAATTAAGGGGATTTTGTTACGTCCAGATTGTTCGCAAGCAGAAATGAGAATATTCTGCCATTATTGTAGCTTTTTACTGAGTCGGCCAGGCTTTAATTTAACATTACAGCGTTCAGAAATAATAGGAGTAATGATATTGACGCCCAGTTCTACTGATTTTTGAATAGTGAATTCCATTTTTCCCCACGAAAAATAACTTGTCCAAGATGGAGATCTAAAGGGGATTCTCTGTTTGCAGTTGTCGCCATCCCGAGCTGGACTTTAACTGACTTTTTATTAATCTCAAGTATTTGCCCTATGAAAATAGAATTACTGCCATTCAATATAGCTAAGCGA
>NZ_CACTIE010000232.1 GCF_902713415.1 Arsenophonus endosymbiont of Bemisia tabaci Q2 | reverse complement strand
GTCCTACACTCATACGTAGAACTCGACTAACGTGGTTAGTGGCATTATCGCTTAAGCGTATTAATGCGCCTGATTCTAATGGTTCAGGATGATAGATCCGAGGAACGCGCATATAGCCATGCTTCTTTATAAACTCGATGCTAGCAAAATATTGTTCCTATCTATAATAAAGATGGGAAAATAAACTAGCAAGCTGTCTCGCTAGCTATTGATTTTCCTTTTTTATTTTGCGTACAAATTCGCAAAAATTTGCTTACAACCGGATTATTGTTAATATTTATTGTAGAACTGTTATAAAGCATTGTTTTTTTATTTATGGATATTGGAAAAGAATGCTGAGTGAATAATGCTGTTTTTTCAAAGAGGAATTTGAAGATGGCAACATGGCTCACCACTTTTTCGTATTGGCTGTTGATTCAAGCATTTGTTATAAAAATTATTTTATTACCATTAAGCCATTTATTAGTTAGTTATTTACCCGTTTATCTATTTAATTAGAGATCGCATGACTCACCTAGTAGATATCTCCTTTTTATAGCTAAGCGACTTAATTTTGATGACATTATTTATATGAGCTATTCAATTGATTTTAGAAGTAAAGTTATATTTACGATGGAAGAAGAAGGGTTGATTATCCGAGAAACAGCGAAGCAATTTCGGATTGGCTCTGCATCTGTATTGGGTTGGATTAATCAAATAAAGCCAAAAGCATCGAGTACGCGTCAGCGAAAAATCGATAAATCCGAGTTGATAAAAGATGTTGAACAAAATAATCCAGATGTTTACCAAAAAGAGCGTGCAGAGCGTTTTGACGTTTCTCAGAAGGCCATTTGACAAGCTCTTAAAAAATAGGATTGACCTATAAAAAAAC
>NZ_CACTIE010000231.1 GCF_902713415.1 Arsenophonus endosymbiont of Bemisia tabaci Q2 | reverse complement strand
TTGATTAATCCAACGCGATACAGATGCAGAGCCAATCCGAAATTGCTTCGCTGTTTCTCGGATACTCAACTCTTCTTCTTCCATCGTAAATATCACTTTACGTCTAAAATCAATTGAATAGCTCATATAAATAATGTAATCAAAATTAAGTTGCTTAGCTATATAATCCGCGACATAGGCGTTAATCAAAAACATCACGCGCTCTCGATACTGGCTACCTGTCGCAAAGTGCAAATCACGCACCCCCGTTGGCGCAGATAAGCTAATCGTGTATTTCCACTGTTGCTCAAAGCCTTTTTGTGTTCGCAGTAACCGCAACAGAATTTGCGCCCGTTGCAAGGCTTGCTTGCCCCAGACATTCACGTCAAAAAGGATTTTCTCGTGCTGGCTGTATTCCATCACCTCAACGTTTCGGCGGTATAGCTAAGCGCCTTAATTTTGATTATAAAATATATGTTTTTCTCCAATATAAATTTACTGATATAGAGTAATTACTTGTAATCATTTTAAAGTCGCCCAGCTATAAGTTTCGCTAAAGCCTTTGACTTCACTGTTGCCAGATTGCTCAATGTTGATAACAGGCCCGTTGAAATTCTGATTCGCCAGATTTTCACGTCCGATAAATATACTGTTTTCGGCAACCTCTAGCGTATCTCGAATCACCATTTCCAGCCGTTGGATTGGTGGTGGCTGGTAGTTTTTGTGGTGTAAATTGGTATCTTGCATTGACGAATAGCTCCAATGGTTCTATCATGTAACTTATGAGGAAGTGAAACGTTCATGACCCAACCCGAAAGGAAGAAAATTAATGAGTAAAGCAATGACAACTATTGAACTTGAAAAAATCCATGCTGAAATTTCTAAAATGATGGCAGAAACTATTAAGTTAAATTCAGAAGCAAATAAATTAAATTCAGAAACAGCTAAATTGAATAGAGAGACTTTTTGGTATCCGGTTGCTGTAGCATCAGGAATTGTTGGAGCAGTGGCGGGAATTACCACTGTGATCATAAAATTAGTCTGATAATCAACATCCTCTGCTACTTGTAGAGGATAGGTATTACTATGCGTCTTTTCTTAAACTACAAAGAACCATCGGTCAATGAACTTCTTAAACTGAAAGAGAATCTTGGCTTTAACGGCTCTCAAATGGCAGATTTAGCCTTAGTCTCGAATAATAGTCAGTGGCGAAAGTATACAAATAGGCAAAACCCTCGACCGATATCCCCTCATATCCTTTTTGTTATGGCTGCACAACTCGCCTTAGATAAAGATGAAATCAATAAAATACTTGCTAAGATGCAGAGTTTAGGGGCGAGTCTTTCAATAGACGACAAGTGATCTTACTATTTTTCACTTCCTCAAAGACATAGCGCACATAGCCATAGTCGCTATAGTCTTTGCGGTTAATCGATTTAAATATTTTCCCCTTGTATTCCATATAAACACCGAGCAAATCGGCATACTGCAGTTGCACATGCACCGTGAAATAGGCCAATGACCAATCCAGACTATCTTTGTTAATTGCTTCATCCGGCAAACTGCTGATTACGCCTTCAATCGATTTTCGTGTCACCGCAAAATCCGGCTTAAAATCTTTCGTGCTGATCACTTCGGTGATGAATGTTAACGGTTGCGAAAATCGGCGGAGGGTTCTTGCCATATTAGGCAGTCTCATTTTTTCACCACCTGATAGGTTATCGATTTTTTCAATGCGCCCGTGTCTTGCAATAGCCTTGCTTCAATGACACCTTTTTTCAGTTGCGCCTTGGTGCTTTGAGCATCCAAAGGCCACGACCCAAAACTTTGCGTATCAAACGTTTCAATTGACCAACCAACAGCCAGTTCGCCGATATACGCCAGAAATTCTTTTTCGCTAATTTCACCTGAAATGAATAAGCGGTATTTTTCTTTTACCGCTTATTCAATGATTTCTTTTTGGTGATCACGAATCGGTACCCGCAAAAATGATCGCGGCGGGATTTTCTCCGTGCCAAATTCGTGGATAGTACCCACTTCTACCACACTAATATCTGAATCTTTATACGGTCTGGTATTTTCCAATACACCCACTTCCACTTTCAGTTTGTTAAGTTCCGCAAACTGTTTTTTGGCTTTTTCAAGCAATTTCGATTTCAGCATTACCAGTTCATCCCGATTGCTAAGGCGTAATTGTTTATGCGACTTTCCAGCACCAAATATTGCTCGCCAAAGGCGGAGGTTTTAAACCAGTCTTTCTCTGTTCCTGAAAAATTCGCGCTGACACTGACATCGCCCACACTTTGACTACCAAACAGCGCATTCGGATCGGCTGAATGAGAATCCTTTGTTGGACTATTTTCATGGAAGCCTGCCAAAAAAAGCAGATGGGCGGTGAGGTACAGCAAGCCTTTCTCATATGCTCATATATAGCTAAGCGACTTAATTTTGATTACACCATATTGAGT
>NZ_CACTIE010000230.1 GCF_902713415.1 Arsenophonus endosymbiont of Bemisia tabaci Q2 | reverse complement strand
GCTATACATCACGCCCCACACTTTCTTGTCCATCCTGTTTTCTGCATCGGTTAAATAGAGGAGTAATTTGTTGTCATCGGTGGTAAAGGTTTTTTCACCGAAACGGTCACGGAATTTCTTTAACATTGCTTGCATGAAGCCCCAAAAAAAGCGGATAAAATCCGCTGCATTATACTTCAAACGAAGGGGTTTGTTTTGTGCCGTCAAGTTAATTCAACCGTCAACGTCACGACATTACCTTCTTTTGATGCGGTGATTTTTTAATACCAACACCTGCATCACCTTTCGTGCCTTTTTGCGCCCTTAAGTGTTCCGGCGTCCAGTGTTTCGTGAAAGGCAGATACCCCCCGCTTCAATAT
>NZ_CACTIE010000229.1 GCF_902713415.1 Arsenophonus endosymbiont of Bemisia tabaci Q2 | reverse complement strand
TAACAACACAGTGATCTAGTTAATATTTAAAAACATATTCGTTACGATTTTTTTAATAAATTTATAACGATATATTTTAAATTAGTTAATGCAAAACTTTTTAATAAAAATTAAATTGAATAAATTATAAAATCAATTATTTTAATTCAAGGCATCTTTATGATAAATAAAAATAAATTTAATGATATTGATAATTTTATTGATACGTCAAAAAATAGTGGTGAAAATATTATCCATTTATTAGGCTGTGCTGAAATATTTGGTCAAGACAAAAAAGTCATTCAAGATGATAATCAATGGAATGAAAATAACGATTTAGACACAAATGCCAAGAAACTGGCAACTTCACCGACAAATTTTGTTACTACAATTATAACCAATATTCGTGATGAATCAAAATGGGCGCCAACTAATTCATTAGATAATGCATCGCTTTATTTACGGAACTACCTAGAGTATCTTTATCAAATTAGAAACTGTAACTATATTTCAAATTTTAATAATCGTTCAAGTAGTTTCAAAACTACCAACCCACAGCAATTAGCTAAACACATTATTGCCACGCATAAATTTATTGACAATAATGAACGCGCTAGTTTAATCCATGAATTAACAACTCATCTAACAGATTTTGTAAAATTTAATGAAGAGGATCATAATTTTATTCAATTTATTACCCCTATCATAAAATAAAAGCAGATAATCAAGCCAAATTATTCTATTACAATCTCTATTCTAATCCTGCTTCCGGCTATAGTCTTAATTATAGCTAAGCGAGTTAATTTTGATTACACCATATTGAGTGAGAACAAAATATCTGTGTCGTATCCGAGCGCTCTTTTTTTTGCATTTATAGCTGGGCGACTTTAAAATGATTACAAGTAATTACTCTATATTAGTAAATTTATATTGGAGAAAAACATATATTTTGTAATCAAAATTAAGATGCTTAGCTATAGCT
>NZ_CACTIE010000228.1 GCF_902713415.1 Arsenophonus endosymbiont of Bemisia tabaci Q2 | reverse complement strand
TTAATTTTTATTTTCACGGAGAAGATATTAATTTTGATAAGATTGAAAGTAAGAATGAAAATGATGCCCCTGTTATCTTTATTTATCATAATAATATTCCGGTGATAAAACCACGTAAAAAGAAAAGCCCCCGTGATTAGCCTTGCTGATTGTAAAAGAAATAAAACCCGCAAAGATAATTAATTAAACAACCTGTCTTTATTTGATTTGGATAAATTTATTAACAAAGGAAAGATTAATCAAAATTTATTTAATATTCTTTGCTGAGCGAAAAGCATCTAATGTTTTTTTCCTAGCTTTGGAATGATCAACGATAGGGAATGCATAATCTAAAGTAGTCTGATTTTCTTCAGCCCATAGATGGGGAATATGTATATACTTATCTGGCACTTTACTCAGTTCGGGTAACCAACGACGAATAAAGATACCTTTTGGGTCAAAACGTTTTCCTTGGGTTATCGGATTGAAAATTCTAAAATAAGGGACAGAATCTGTACCCGTCGATGCAGCCCACTGCCAGCCACCATTGTTTGCCGAAAAATCGCCATCCAATAATTGAGTCATAAAATAACTTTCGCCCTTACGCCAATCTATGAGTAGGTCTTTAACCAGGAAACTTGCCGTAATCATTCGCAAACGATTGTGCATTCATCCCGTTTTATTTAGTTGTCGCATATCTGCATCAACAATCGGATAACCGGTAAGACCCTGCTGCCAGGCCAGCAACATAGCCTCATCATTTTTCCACTTAATTCGTTCTGTCCAGCCAATAAAAGGTTTATTTTTACATAAAAAAGGATGAGCAACGATTAAATGACGGTAAAATTCACGCCAAATTAACTCATTTAACCAGATAAAAGCACCATCTCTATTTTCTAATAAATTAGGATGTTCAGTTCTTAATCTATTAAAACATTGACGAGGGGAAAGAACACCAACAGCTAAATAGGGGGACAAACAACTTGTACCCTTAATAGCAGGGATATCTCTTGTTTTTTGATAATTTTTAACATTTTCACGACAAAATTTCCGTAATTTAACTAATGCAATTTTTTCACCAGGGGGAAAGGCGTCTGATTTGTAGACGTCATTTAAGTAGGGAGAGATAGGATTTATAGAAATTCCACCACTCGATCGCATTTTAGGTGTTGGCAGAGAACAAACTTCGGTTTTGATTAATTGTTTAATAAAGGCATGACTAAATGGCGTAAATACTTTATACATGTCATTATTAACATTTAAAACAGAACCTGGAGATAAAAGAACGCTATCGTCAAAACCGTGAATTGCAACTTTATCGCCTATAATATATTTCAACTGCTGATCTCCCCTAAGCTCATTTAATTCATATTGTCGATTAAAAAATACTTCACTGATTTTTTCTTTTTGACAAAATTCTCTTAACCAATCTAATGATGCACTACAATCGTCACATTGTTGATAAATGAGAGGAATCCCTAATTCAGCAAGACCGTGTTGTAACTTTATTAAGTTATCGTGAATAAAAGCGATTTGATGCACTGATATATGATGTTCTTGCCATTGTATAGGCGTAGCTATATAAACCGCGATAATTTTCACATGCTGATTCTGACATGCATTAAATAGCGCTGTGTTGTCTATAATACGAAGATCATTGCGAAACCAAACAAGACGAGTCATGTTAAATGCCTTCCAAAAACAACGAAAAGTAATAAGCGCTTTTTACTCTCTTTCCAGTATTCTTTTCAAATTAAGATAAAGTTCTTCTGCCATGTCGTACAACTCTTCCTAATCATCGGCAAAATCATCCAGATTAAGCCTATCAAATATTTATTTTAGAAAAAAAATAACCACGGCCATTATCAAAAATTGGAGTCCAATTGAAAATTTTAAGTACTTTACAAACGATTTATAGCTAAGCGACTTAATTTTGATTACACCATATTGAG
>NZ_CACTIE010000227.1 GCF_902713415.1 Arsenophonus endosymbiont of Bemisia tabaci Q2 | reverse complement strand
TCATCATCGATGCGGGGCATATGCTGGAATATTTGCCTACCTATTCGCCAGATCTTAATCCAATTGAACATAAATGGGCACAAGCTAAATGCAAAAAAAGAGCGCTTAGATGCGACACAGATATTTTGTTCGCACTCAATATGGTGTAATCAAAATTAAGTCACTTAGCTCTATAGGTGGCTCAAGCAAAGTACCCTCTTCGATACCAAGCCGTTTAACTAAAGAACCAGCTGCTCGATTACGAATAACGCATTCAACCGGGATCATAGTTAATTTTTTTACTAATGATTCAGTATCTGACAGTAATCGTTCCATTTGGGTTGGAATGCCGGCTTGCTCCAGTTTTTGTATAATGAAATGATTAAATTTATTATTTATCATTTCTTTACGTTCAAACTGCTCTATACGCTCACCATCTAGTGCCGATGTATCATTGTGGAATTCTAATATTAATAAATTAGGATCATCCGTAAAATATACGGTTTTCGCTTTTCCACGATACAACTCAGCTTTTTTCTGGATTTTATTTACTCCGAAATTTGATCATTTTAATAAAAAAACGCTTAAATATGACTTTAACGTAATACGCAAACGTTTACTTTTTTAGTAAAAGGAGAATAACAGATTAGCGGTTATTTATGTTAATTAAATTACTTTACTGGAAACATTTTAATTAGCCTAAAAACTGACCGAGCAAAACAAAAAAACAGATGATTCATAGTGAATAAATCACTACCAACCATCCATCATTTATATGAGCAATGTTATAGCTAATCGTAATAAACCCAGTTTTATTAACTAATTACTACTCACTTTACTAAACGCCGCTTTTAATGCCGAGACCATTTCATCATTTTTTTTGTGTTAAGGTTTTCCCTTTTAACGCCATAAACTCCAGACTACTACGATTATTCATATCGCCAACTTGTAATTTATAATCCCTTTTTGTCATGGTTGGGTTATCGACGCCAATCGCTTGCAAATCACTATCACTCATACCATTAAAAGTGAGGGTAATTAATCCGGTCGAACGACTACGGTCACCAACTTACATACCAATGCTTTCAAGCACAGAGGGTAATCTATCCCAAACAACATCATAAGGCGCACGTACAATTATTTGAGGTAAGCCACTGCTATCACACTACCCGTTTGCAGATCAATAATGGCATAAGGAGCTTGGGCACCAGAACTGGTTGCGGTACTACGCAGCTTATTTATTGAATCAATCAACTCATTTAACATTAAAATATTATAGCGCTGTATTTCTGCCTGATCGGTGATGCTCTCTTCACCCTGCTTGATACTTTCATTAGTTACCGTGATGACTATTTGATTATTTTCTGGGTTCAGCTGAATTTTCTGTCTGGTTTGTATCGCAATATATTCATCTCCGCGCGGCCAGGTAATCCAACCGGTAATCAAGGAGTGGTCAGAAGCATTTTTTTGCCTAACTTTAATCATTTTTTGTTGCAAAATAGCGTTAATCTGCGACCAAAGGAAAGGGCGCTGTTTTCAGCTGTATTAGTTAAAAATAAGCGACTCGCGGTTAGGCTATTTTCGGTATGGGTATCACTAAGTAACGAAAGTGTTTGAATAGGAGGACGAATATCTAATGCTTTACCTACAGCACCATTTTGATTAGCTGGCTGAATATCATATTCACCGTTTTGTAACGGTAACGATATGCCGTCAGGGATCGTCAAATTTTTTAACGGAGGTGTATTTAAATATGATTCTTCAGCACTGACTTGACGCTTATAACGTTGATTGCTCGTGCAGGCTACCAAAAATATAGCGAGTGACAGCCCAGCAAGCTTAATAGCCTTTGATTTGTGCAATATTTTTGCCATTAAATTTCCCTAAATTTTTTGTAAATCAGCGATCTTTAGCGCCTTTTGTACTGCTATTTGACCGGTCAGTGTTAATGGTGTCATCGGTAAGCGCAATGTATCAGAATTAATAAGTCCTAATTGATAGCAAGCCCATTTAACTGGAATCGGATTAGGCTCAATAAATAATTGATGATGCAATTCACTTAGTCGATCATTTAACTTATGCGCTTCGGCATACTTTTCTGATAATGCTAATTTGCATATTTCAGCCATTAATTTGGCGGCAATATTGGCTGTTACTGAAATTACCCCCTGCCCACCTAATTGCATAAATTCTAACATAGTTGCATCATCACCGCTAAGCAAAATAAAATTTTTATCATTAATTAATCTGCGAATGCGATTCACACGGCTTAAATCACCACTAGCTTCCTTAAGGGCAACAATATTACCTAACTTTGCTAATCTGGCAACTGTCTCGGGCAATAAATCACAACCGGTGCGCGAAGGAACATTGTATAATATTTGCGGTAAATCTGTCTGTTCGGCAATCGCTTTAAAATGCTGATAAAGTCCTTCTTGTGAAGGTTTGTTATAGTATGGTGTTACCGCCAAACAGGCAACAACCCCCATTTTTTCCAAAGATTTAGTTAATGCAATAGCTTGTTTGGTAGCATTTGCGCCACCGCCTGCAATAATCGGAATTCTGCCATCAGCATACTCTAATGTCGTCAATACCACATCCAAGTGCTCACTATGATCAAGTGTTGTTGATTCTCCAGTAGTGCCAACAGATACAATTGCGGTTGTGCCATTATTAACATGATAATCAATGAGTTTTTTCAGACTGGATTTATCTATTTGCCCTTTTATATCCATTGGGGTAACAATCGCAGCAAGACTGCCACGCAAAAAATTCCGATATTGAATCGAATTATTCACCATAACCTTTTTCCTAAATGAGACATTAAAATTATGCTACTTTTTCAGTCTAAAGAAAAAAACCTTCTTATACACAAAATTTAATGAAATTTATTAATAACCACTCTGTTTTAAGAAAAATACATAATGATTATCATTCTATTTACAGTTTGTTTTTCTCACTCAATTTATTATTTTTTATCAGAAAATAAATCTTTTAAAATTAAAAAATCAGCAAAATGTGACCATTTCGTTCCATCAAATATCATTTTATCACTACTCAGTATGTAAACTTATTATATTGATATATTTTTTTTATCTTGGTAGAAGCTTTTTTTATGGTTACCATAAGATATTCAGAAATCATAAATTCATGAGGAAAACGACTTGCCACATAGTGAACAACAATGAATCATTATTATTGTACTTGTTGCAGATCATCCTGGTAAGATTAATAGCGTTATCCAACTGGTCAACAAATGTGAATGTAATATTGGAGATAGGTTTATCGCTATATTTAGCAAACAATTCTTCTTTATTATGATGTTATCAGATAGCAGGCAATCAATTTCTTTAATAGAAGCAATGTTTCTTAAGCTACTGAATTAAAATTATTATCTATTATGCAAAAAACCACTTCTGGCGTTTATAAAGAATATTTTTCAATAATAATTGCCAATGTTATTGTTAATGTCGCTCCCGCTATAGTTGAACAATTTACTTGTTTATTTATCACTCATAACTTCAACCTAGCCAAACTGGTTGCAAAATACACCCAGCGACAAACAAATATAATCAACAACTTGAAATTGAGATGAATGCCCAAAGTTTTATTGGTGATAATGAGTGAATTAACAAAAATAGATTTAAACAATTGTGCACAAAATTAAATGTCCAATATACAATTATAGCTAAGCGACTTAATTTTGATGACATTATTTATATGAGCTATTCAATTGATTTTAAACGTAAAGTGATATTTACGA
>NZ_CACTIE010000226.1 GCF_902713415.1 Arsenophonus endosymbiont of Bemisia tabaci Q2 | reverse complement strand
GTTTATCTGTTTATCTGTAAGCTGATTTATTTAATTTTATATGAGGCCGGAAACCTGGCCGAAGTTGATAAAACTGTTAGAAAAAACGTGTAGTCAAACCAAAGCAGACTATCGTAGTGAAGAATGCTATTATGGCGTAATTATCTATTTTTGCACCTGTGCCAATGGGTCATGGTTTCTGTATTATTGATGACTACGGGGCGTTCGGCTTCGAAGATAACTTAATTCTCTCATTATTCTCTCATTTCTCTTTTTTCTCAGCCTATAGGCGTGAGCGAAGTTTTTCTTATAACTATCGATTTAGGCAAAATAGCCAGGCGAAATCGGAAGTTGTAGGAGGGGTTTTGGCCATGTCTCATGATATCCAATTAGCTCTCAGTAAAGAATATACCGAGATAAATAATCGTGCGCAACTGGTTAAGACATTAACTTTAATCCAGGTTATCATGATGGGGCTGGCTTATTTGCAGCCAATGACGGTTTTTGACACTTTTGGTTTAGTGTTATTAAAAACTGATGAGTATGTTCCTTCTTCTTATATCATTGCTTTGATTGCTATTCTTTTTACTGGATTGAATTATGGTAAATTGGTAAAACGATTTCCTTCGGCGGGATCGGCCTATACCTATGCACAAAAATCGATGAGCCCACATTTAGGTTTTATGGTGGGATGGTCATCTTTGCTTGATTATTTATTCATGCCGATGATTAATATACTGTTAGCGAAAATTTATCTGGAAGCTATTTTTCCCTCTGTTGCGCCCTGTATTTTTGTGGTCGGATTAGTTTTTTGATGACTATTTTAAATCTACGGGGTATCAATTTAGTCGCTAACTTAAATACCATTATTGTGATTATTTAAATCGCTGTTATGCTAGTTTTTTTAGCTGTTTTGATCCATGAATTATCTAAAAGCGAAGGTTCTGGTCAGATTTGGTCATGGCGACCTTTTACCTCCGAAAAGGCGCATTTAATTCCGATGATCACCGGGGAGACGATTTTATGTTTTTCATTTCTCGGCTTTGATGGCATCAGTTCATTATCGGAAGAAACACGAAATGCAGAAAAAGTAATACCAAAGGCGATTTTCTTGACGCCCTTGATTGGTGGTTTGATTTTTATTGGCGTTTCTTATTTTTTTTTACAGCTGTATTTTCCTGATGTTTCGCATTTTAAAAAACCTGATGAATTGCAACCTGAAATTATGCTATATGTTGCTCGTGCACTTTTTCAGTCGATTATTTTGCTTTTCTCGTATGCAACCGTATTAGCATCAGGTATGGCTGCCCATACAGGAGTTTCTCGTCTCATGTATGTGATGGGACGAGATGGCGTATTTCCTGAGCGTTTTTTTGGTTATGTTCATCCAACATGGCGAACCCCAGCTTTTAATGTCATTTTAGTTGGCATGCTGGCGTTAACGGCAATTTGGTTTGATATGGAAATTGCCACAGCATTGATTAATTTTGGTGCATTAATTGCTTTTACCTTTGTTAATCTTTCGGTTATTTAGCAATTTTATTTTAGAGAGCGTCGCTGTCATACTTGTCGGGATAAATTTAATTACTTAATTCTACCTATTATGAGTGCTTTAACCGTATCAGTGCTTTGGATCAATTTAGAGAAAACTTCCATGCTATTAGGGATATAGGCAGCGGTTGGGATTTTTTATATGGCAATTATCACCCGCCGTTTTCGTCGGCCATTACCAAAAATGAATGACGCTTAGTGATCGCAAATTTTACCGCTATCGACGGTTTCACCACAGCAAAGGCCAATTATTTGGCCTTTGCTATATTAGCTAACCCGTTTTTGTATGTTATGACGAAACCCAATTAACTGGCTATCTGTTTGGCATAATCTACCAGTGCCTTTAGTTGCAGGCACTTTTCTTTATCTTCTTGATGTTCAATAAATAATTGCTCGATAGTTTGCAGATATTCGGTTATTTTCTCGCTGGTCAATCTATTGCGTCGGTGATGTAACCAGGCAAGCTGTTCTTGTTCTGTCAGTGTAGCCGGATAGTTCCTGGCACGGTAACGAAAAAATAGTTGCTTCATGCGGGGATCGTCAAATTTGAGCTCCAATGCGGGCAAATTTTGCGGTAAAGTTTGACGGATAATAGCCATTGTTAAACGATCATTATCACCAAAAAAACCGGCATAAAGCTTAGTATCTACATCAGTTTCTTCAGGAAAGGGTTGCGGTTCGCTAAAAAGCTGAATAACTTTATCCCGCACTTCACTATGTTGTCGCAATATGGCTAAATTATTCAGACAGACATCGAGATCTAGTGCTATACGTTGTGCATCTGCTGTCCGCAGTGTGTTGGCCGGAGCCAGAATTGGACATTTATTAATATGTATCAGTTTAATAGGAATGGCTAATTCACGGGCTAACTCTGCTTTGGGTGCGTATAAACGTTGCTTTAGAGTATCACTATCTAATGTTAACAGTGGGCCAATGTCTGCTGCTAGATCACAGGCAATAATGGCATTACGGTTTTCGGGATGCCAGGCCAGTGGTGCAATTAGACTGGTATTAGCTCGTATTGCGCCCAACATGCCGGAAACATGCACTAACGGGGTCATGGCAATAATATCAATCAATTGACGAATTTCATTTTTATTTCTTAATTGAAAGAAGTAATCGAATATCCTTGGCTGTGCTTTCTTAACTAATTTTGCCATTTCGATAGTAGCAAAAACGTCGGCCATTGCATCATGAGCATTTGCATGCTCAATACCGTTTGCAGTGGTCAGATGTTCTAATTTGAAACTAGGTAGTCCTTCATCATTGCTAGGCCAGTTAATGCCATCAGGTCGTAGCGCATAGCAAGCGCGTAACACATCAAGTAAATCCCAACGTGAATTACCTTGCTGCCAACTATAAGCATAAGGATCATAAAAATTACGATAGAAAATATGACGAGTCACTTCATCATCAAATCGAATATTGTTGTAACCGACAATACAACTATTGGCTATGCTAAATATTCCATGAATACGTCTAGCAAATTCAGATTCATTTATGCCATGAGCTATTGCATATTGGGGGGTAATACCCGTTATCATTACGGCTTGAAGTTGAGGGAGATAGTCATCGGCAGGGGCACAGTAAAAAATTTGTGGCTCTTCGATAATATTAAAATTTGAGTCGGTTCTGATGCTGGCAAATTGTGCGGGTCGATCGAGAGCAGGATGCTGCCCAAATGTTTCATAATCGTGAAACAGAAATGAGGATTTTTGTTTATTGGCCAAAATATTTTCCCAATTTTTATGTAGCGTAATATTTTGTTTAATAATATTAAAATATTCCAATCTGACAATGAATGTTTTTTTACTCTCTGTATTAACTTATTTTTAATGACTGATTGATGAGTCCAGCAGAAATGAATTTTGTATTTTAAATTATCCTTAATCGCAATAATACGCCGTTAATGGATACTTAAGCTGAATGTCATTATTATGCAATGAATTATCATAGTATTAGTGCTAACTTTGAAAATTTCACTTATTTATCATTTTTTGTTTAACTAAATTTAGGTTATTAATAACACAAAATTAATAAAGACAGAGCAAAAGCGTCATTATCAGTGCAAAGATAATAAAACAGAGTAAAAATCTTAGAAATTGGCTTGTGTCATTAAGTTAATCGCCGTATCGTGTAGTTTATATCTAAGCGACTTAATTTTGATTACACCATATTAAGTGCGAACAAAATATCTGTGTCGCCTCCGAGCGCTCTTTTTTTGCATTTAGCTTGTGCCTATTTATGTTTAATTGAATTAAGATCTGGCGAATAGGTAGGCAAATAT
>NZ_CACTIE010000225.1 GCF_902713415.1 Arsenophonus endosymbiont of Bemisia tabaci Q2 | reverse complement strand
TCTTGTCACTAAGTGGTAGTTTTTTTGAGAGGCGTGGCTCGAGGTATGAAAACGCCGTGGCGAGCTTTCTAGGGGCTTTAAAATCGAAAAAGAATAAGTTTCTTTAACTTCCAAGGCTCGCCGCAGTCTTTGGCTGATGCGTACCGTAAGAGCGGAGCGACGAGGAACGAACAGCCAAAGCGAGGAAGCGGAAGATCATCCGATGTTGATTGAAGGACGTTCACACCGATGCGTGAGATTGGCACTGAGGGTTTTATCAGGAAGGGGAAAAATCTGCATCTACTGGGTTTTTGAGAAGTTGAAATTCTTAGAAGTCAATTTATTCACAGGATCAAGGGGGTGAAACCCGGTTAAAAGATTAGTTAT
>NZ_CACTIE010000224.1 GCF_902713415.1 Arsenophonus endosymbiont of Bemisia tabaci Q2 | reverse complement strand
GCTATAGTTCTTTCCAAATCCATAAATACAGGAGCTGCCTGTACACAAGCAACGGTGATTGATTTATCCATTATTAATTCAGCTCATTGTTGAATATCACATATCGTTTATGTTTGCGATTATACAAATGAAGTGTTTCTAACGTTATTACCCGAAAGCAGCAAGTTTATCAGGCTTTAGGCTATAGAGCCTGATATTGAAGTCTACCAGATATGGATTCGATCTTTAGGTGCCAGATAAAGCTTATGCTCTTTTTCTACATTAAATGCTGCATACCAATCATCTATATTGCGTACCACACCGTTGGCGCGATAGGGGTTCGGATTATGGGGATCAGCCATAATCTTATTACCCTCTGACTCTTTATTAGCTAACTCGCGCCAAGTTCTCGCCCAGGCTATAAAGAGAAGCGTTGTAATCCCGTCATTCCATCGATAATCGGCGGTTCACCATTCGGATAATGCTCTTTAGAAAATTGTTTATAAGCATTGAGGGCAACATTTAATCCACCGAGATCACCAATATTTTCACCTAGGGTAAGTTTATCGTTAACAGCTAAACCATCAATTTTAAAGCCGTTGTTATATTGGTTAATAAGTTTGACGGTTTTTTCTTTAAAATGCTGCTGTGAAGCCGTTGACCACCACTTTCTTAATTGCCCTGTTTCGTCATAAAGACGGCCTTGATCGTCAAAACCATGTCCCATCTCATGCCCGATCACCGCACCAATGGCACCATAGTTATAAGCAGGATCAGCATTTTGATCAAAAAATGGCGCTTGCAAAATAGCCGCCGGGAAAATAATTTCATTCTGAAGTGGATTATAGTAAGCGTTAATTGTTTGTGGCGTCATCCCCCATTCCCACTTTCTGACTTTTTCACCGATCCGGCTCATATTATCTTGATAGAGCCAGTTTTGTACTTGCAGATGATTGTCGAATAATGTATCTGGTTGCAAATGGAACGTACTAAAATCATGGCATTTTTCAGGGTAACCAATTTTAACCGTAAATTGGTTAAGTTTTTTAAGTGCTTTTTGGCAAGTCCGTTTATCCATCCAGTCATTATTTTGCAAGCGTGTTTTAAACATTCCTTTAATATAACTTACCAAATTTTGGATCTTATTTTTAGCATCAGGATCAAAATATGTTGCAACATAAAGCTGCCCCAACGGCTCCCCTTTTAGTTTATTCACGACTTCTAATGCCCGTTCTTTACGTGAACGCTGCTGTTTAATACCATTTAATCGAGTTGAATAAAAATTAAATCGAGCGTAAGAAAACGCTTGATTCAAGTAATTGGCTTTACTACTCAGATAATGGAAAACTAAGTAGTCTTGTAGGGTAGATAGTGGGGTATTAGCCAATATTTTTGCCAGCTGTTCAACTGCACTGTCATTTTCTACAATAATTTTCGCCAACTGTTCATCTGAAAGTTTCCATTGTTGAATAAACCCCTGCCATTGATAATCTGGCGTAAACTTTTTCAATTGGCTAAGCGTCATCGGATGATAATTTTTCAACGTGTCACGTTCAGCTTCTCGTGTCCAATGAACTTTTGCTAACGATTTTTATAACGCAAAAATCTGCTTAGCCTTTAACTGTGCTTCTTTTTCGGCTTCTCCCGCTAAATGTAAAATAGTGGCAATATAAGCGAGATAATCGTGACGGATAATCGCCATCCGTTTAGTGTTATCCAGATAGTAATTTCTATTTGGTAGGCCTATAAACCACCTTGTCCCAGATAAAGAATATAGGTATAGCTAAGCGACTTAATTTTGATTACAAAAATATATGTTTTTCTCCAATATAAATTTACTGATATAGAGTAATTACTTGTAATCATTTTAAAGTCGCCCAGCTATATCAGGTACTTTTGGATCCAACCCAACCCAATAGGAAATAAATGGCATATAGCCTGGTTTTGCCATCAAATTAGTAATATTAGCGTCAGTTTTTGCCTGCTTGATAGAATTCAGAGCATTTTTTACCGGCATTAAACCTGTTTTTTCAACTACCGTTTCATTTAAATAACTGCGATAAAGATTACGAATATTGCGTTTATTATGATTAAGCTCACTTTCCGGTTGAACTTCAAGTTTATTTATCAGTGCTTGCAGCTGTTTTTCTGTTTTGAGATATAACTCAACAAAGGAATTAATACGTGACATTCCAGCTGGGATTTTTGTATGAGCTATCCAATCTTGATTAACATATTGATAAAAATCATTACCTAGAGAAATGGAATCAGACAGTATGATTTTTTGTTCACCGTAAGTAACGTCTTTGGCAACAGCAAAGGAGGAGACTGTCAGATCAGACAGATTAATAAGTAGTGCTAAAACAGTTTTTGCATAGGAGAAAACCTTTCTCTTCTTTGAGATTGATATGTTCCATCAACAAGTGTTGATAAGCTGATAAAGTATATATACTACTTCAATTTTTTAACAAAACGCATACATAAATTTAATTTTTTTTAAAGTTATAGCTAAGCGACTTAATTTTGATTACACCATATTGATTGCGAACAAAAT
>NZ_CACTIE010000223.1 GCF_902713415.1 Arsenophonus endosymbiont of Bemisia tabaci Q2 | reverse complement strand
TGGGCACAAGCTAAATGTAAAAAAAGAGCGCTCGGATGCGACGCAGATATTTTGTTCGCACTCAATATGGTGTAATCAAAATTAAGTCGCTTAGCTATATTTTGTTTTAATCCATATGACTTGACCAGTCAATGGAATAATCTGCCATAAACCTGTAGCCTGAGCCTGTGAGGTCGCATGGGGGGGATTAAAAGCACTTTCAACGATAGGAAGCAGCGCAAGCTCCATTGGCAGGTGGCGTTGATCAATTTTTTCAACAATCCAGTACATGTAACGCTCTGCGGGTAATGTCACATTCCGCAAATAGCTTTCTTTGGTCAAATAAGATTTGATTTGATTTCCGATCCTGGCATTATCAGGAATATCCATTTTCAGGTCATTACTAATATAACCCCACAAATCATATAACCCCACAAATCATTTTCTATTAAATAGGCTGATTCCCAAGTGGTAGTTTCAATATCTTGATTGGCTGAAGACGGAACTGGTGTTTGCTAATTGGGTGTCATTTGACACCCAACAAGCAGAAAAGAGGCGAATAGTATCGCTTTTGTCTTCATTAATGTAACCTATCCTAGGTTGTTATTTATTCAATTTTTTAATAAAGAGGGAATGATACTGATCTCGTTAGCTAACGACAACCATCAATTTAAAAGCGATCTTTTAGTTTGCGAATTTTGGCAAATACATCACAATTTGAACAAGTAGCAGGAGAAAACCCCAATACTTTTTGTAAGTAAGGATCGTCATATCTTAAGAAGATATTGATTTTTTTTTCTACTTTAAGTTGTGATGGCAGTGTGGATTGTTTTTGGGCTCGTTTTTGATTCACGGCTAAAGTATAAGCTTTTATTGCTTCATCGTGGGGTAGAAAATAATTGGCAAATACCATATTCGCAGCGGTATATTCATGTGCGCAACAGACTAGTGTCTCATCAGGTAAAGCTTTAAGCGTCTCAAGCGAATGATACATTTGTTCAGCTGTTCCTTCAAAAATACGGCCACAACCACCAGAAAATAGGGTATCACCGCAAAATAGATATGGTTTTTGATAGTAAGCAACATGTCCTAAAGTATGTCCAGGTACGGCAAAAATTTGCCATGAAAAGCCGGCAAAATTTAGCTGCTCTCCACCTTTTATGATACATGTTGCTCCTTTGCTACTGGTTTCCATTGGACCATAGACGACTAATTCGGGATAATATTTTTGTAATTCTTTAACGCCATCGACGTGATCATGATGGCGGTGAGTAAGTAAAATAGCGACCGGTTTTATAGCATTTTTTTGCAAAAATTGCTGCACTGGCTTAGCAGCACAAGGATCGACAATAATACAGTTACCTTGATAGATTAATAGCCATATATAATTATCAACTAAGGAAGGAATTCTGATAAGCTCCATAATATAATAATGCCTCATAGCTAAAGGGTTAGAAGGATATTACAATGAAGTCAGCTCGTATTGCTCAACGATCTAAAATGCCTGACTCCTGGGAAGATATTCCATGGGGAGAGTATTATCGTATTGCATTGAACCAGAAGCTACAACTATGGTGGCCAAAAATATTTGGTTTCCATTTATTAAAAATTGGCCAATTGAGTTTACAGATTGATACCAAAGCATCGCTGATTACCCATCAATTTAGCATGAATATAGCTGGAAATAACTGTCAATTATTAGGTGATCCTAATGAAATGCCTTTCGAGAACAAATCGATTGATGCCTGTCTTTTGATACAAGAACTATCTTACAGTACTAACCCACATTGGTTATTGCGTGAAGCTGATAGGGTTTTGGTGAATGATGGTTGGCTAATTTTATCTAATTTTAATCCTTTTAGTTTGCTAGGGTTAGGAAAATGTATTCCTCTTTTGCGTAAGCGGAAACCCTATCGTAGTCATATGTTTTCGACCTGGCGTCAACTTGATTGGTTGAGCTTATTGAATTACGAAGTACTGCAGCGACAAAGTTTTCAAATTATACCCTGGATGAATCCTGATCATTTTATCAATAGAAATTTGCAATTTGCCGGTTGTATCAATCTTATCATTGCCCGTAAAAGAACGTTACCGTTGACGCCAACACCCATAAAATTTATGCGAACCCGCATGAAAATAGGTAACACAATGGGGGTTGTTAAGTGTTGGCGCAAACGTCATTAATTTTGTTTCGTTTGGTAGCCGCTATCCTCTTCTGTGGGTGAATTTGCCGCATTTCTTGCTAATTCATCGCATCGCTCATTTTCTGCATGTCCAGCATGGCCTTTGACCCAGTGCCATTCTATTTGGTGTCTAGAAATTGCTGCGTCTAATCGTTGCCATAAATCAAGATTCAAAACAGGTGATTTATCTGCGCGTCGCCATTGGCGATTTTTCCAGTTGTGGATCCATTGGGTGATACCCTGACGGACATATTGACTATCAGTCGTTAGAATAACCTGGCAGGGTTGTTTAAGCGTTTCCAAACCAATAATGGCAGCCATTAATTCCATACGATTATTGGTGGTACGAAAATACCCTTTTCTTAATGTTTTTTTATGTTTATTATAACGCAGTAAAATACCATAACCGCCTGGGCCTGGATTGCCTAAGCAAGAACCATCGGTAAAAATTTCTACCTGTTTCGTCATTTCTGATAAACTCATTTTATTCGTGATTTATAACCCTAAGTCTGACATAAAAAGGCACTATGAGCACTGTGATTACACGACAAATAGTTCTTGATACGGAAACTACTGGTATGAATAAGCTAGGGATCCATTATGAAGGACATAATATTATTGAAATTGGCGCGGTAGAAGTGATCAATCGCCGCTTAACTGGCCGTCATTTCCATGTTTATATAAAACCAGCACGATTAGTTGATCCTGAAGCTTTCGAAGTTCATGGGATTAGTGATGAGTTTTTACAAGATAAACCAACTTTTGCTGAAATAGCCGATGAATTTTTAGATTTTATTTGCGGCGCTGAGTTAATCATCCACAATGCCCCTTTTGATATTGGGTTTATGGATGATGAGTTTTCCAAGTTAAATAGAGATATTCCACCGACAGCAAACTTTTGTCAGATCACTGATAGCTTGGTATTGGCCAGAAAGCTGTTTCCGGGAAAACGGAATAATCTTGATGCTTTATGTGATCGCTATCATATCGATAATTCAAAGCGTACACTCCATGGCGCCTTGCTCGATGCAGAGATCTTGGCCGAAGTCTATATGGCAATGACCGGAGGACAAACTTCGTTAGCTTTTTCAGTTGATTCAGAGCCAGGTAGTGAAACCTATACCGATGATATTAAACGAATAGAACGCTCAGCAATGGGATTAACCGTGATTTATGCTAATCAAGAAGAAATTACTGCCCATGAAGAAAAACTGGATCTGATTGAAAAGAAAAGTGGAAAGATTTCACTTTGGCGTTCCGATGATTGCGAAAAGGATCAGGTTAAACATTAATCATTGTTACACTTTTATCTGAAAAAGTGCGCAAATAGTTATTTTTTCTAAAAAATATTCGCGTATAGATTGCTGATTCGTAATATCATGGCCGTTCTTAAATCGATTATACCGTGGTGCGGTAGTTCAGTTGGTTAGAATACCGCCCTGTCATGCCGGGGGTCGCGGGTTCAAGTCTCGTCCGCACCGCCAATATTATAAAACCCTGAGTATAAGCCTTGGGGTTTTCTGTATTTTAAGATAATAAACATTCTTTTTGCCAGAAAATCATATCCAATCTCACAGCCTCTTTGCTTAGAAAAAATTATGATATTCGTGTTTTGATTTTCGCTATAGCTAAGCGACTTAATTTTGATGACATTATTTATATGAGCTATTCAATTGATTTTAGACGTAAAGTGATATTTACGATGGAAGAAGAAGGGTTG
>NZ_CACTIE010000222.1 GCF_902713415.1 Arsenophonus endosymbiont of Bemisia tabaci Q2 | reverse complement strand
AACCCTTCTTCTTCCATCGTAAATATCACTTTACGTCTAAAATCAATTGAATAGCTCATATAAATAATGTCATCAAAATTAAGTCGCTTAGCTATAAATGGGTTGATGAACGCAGAGATACCGCTTCCTCGACTAGTGCAGAACTGAATTTACTTGAACGATTAAATAACCTATTCGACGGTGATTGGCCTCTAACACTTGCTGCTTATAATTGTGCCGAAGGTTGTTTGCTTAATACCATCAAGAAAAATGAAGAGGAGGGATTACCTACTAATTATTGGTCATTATCACTCCCCAAAGAAACAATGAATTATGTACCAAAAATTTTGGCTCTGAGTAATATATTACGCAATAGCGAACAATATGCATTGCAATTACCAACAACCAATCAAAATAATGCATTTACCTAGGTTAATATAGGCGAAGAAATTACCTTACCTCAAGCAGCTAGACTTTCTGGATTGCCGTTAACCGCTCTTAAAGCCTATAATCCAAATTTGAAACATAATATAACATCTCCAGCCGGTCCTTATACTATTATGCTACCAACAGATAAAGCTGATCTGCTTAAGGATGCGCTTTCTGATCAAGACGTATTAAATAGTATTCGCCTTGCTGTTGCCAAGAATAATAAACAGATATTAGCTAGACAGCGTACTATCACTAATTACAAAGTTAAACGCGGTGACTCCTTATCGATTATTGCCAAACGTTTTAATACCACAACCGATAAGCTTAAGTCACTCAATGGCATGAAAACAGACAACTTGCGGATCGGGCAAACATTAAAAATTAGCGGTAAAAATAGTTATCGTGCACCAACTATGATTGCTAAAAATAGCACTTCATCAGGCAAGAAAGGTAAAGTAAATATCAAGACCTACAAAGTCCGTCAAGGTGATTCCTATTACAGTATTGCCAAACGCCACGGCATCGATCTTAAAGATCTGATGAATTGGAACTCTAGCGTTAGAATAGCAGATTTAAAACCAGACATAACGCTGACTATTCACCTCTAATAATATTATGGCGAAATAGCCCTTCGCGCGAAGAGTTATTTTTGCGCATTAATAAAAATTGACGATTATTTCTTTTTATCATTAGGTATTGAGATAATAATTTATCCGACTTGAACTTGTCCCTAGTT
>NZ_CACTIE010000221.1 GCF_902713415.1 Arsenophonus endosymbiont of Bemisia tabaci Q2 | reverse complement strand
GCTATATCGACGCTTTATTGGGCAAAACGCTGTTTGCTATCGGATTATTTGATATCAATATTAACAGCGATGTTTTCTATGCATGGGTCACCCAAGTCCTTATCCCAGTACTTCCTAAAAACAGTGTAATCATGATGGATAATGCAACTTTTTACAAGAAACAGAGTATTCAACAAGTCATTATCGATGCGGGACATATGGTGGAATATTTGCCTACCTATTCGCCAGATCTTAATCCAATTGAACATAAATGGGCACAAGCTAAATGCAAAAAAAGAGCGCTCGGATGCGAAACAGATATTTTATTCGCACTCAATATGGTGTAATCAAAATTAAGTCGCTTAGCTATAACTTAACACTTAATTCAACACTGTTTCGTCATCCGATTAGAATGTCAGAAGTATTGTGTACCGGTTATATTATTGTTCAATGCTTTAATTTACCACAGGGTTATTGGATATTCCTGACAAGTTTATTTGTATGCCAACCAAATTATATTGCAACTAAGAATTACTTAATCTTGCGTATTATTGGAACCATTGCCGCTATTCTAATTGGGTTACCTCTGCTCTATTTCGTACCCTCTATCGAAGGACAACTCTTACTCATTATTATTAGTGACGTTTTTTCTTTACCTTCCGCAATGGTCAATATGCCCAAGCCACCTTATTTATTACTCTACTGGTTTTACTGAGTTTTAACTTATTGGGTGAAGGGTTCAACGTTATGCTTCCCCGAGTAACTAATACAATCATTGGTTTTAGCATTGCTTGGATTGCAGTAAATTATATTTTGCCTGATTGGAAATTTCGACAACTACCTAAACTCCTGCAACAAACATTAAACAGTAATTGCCGTTATCTTGCCGCTATTTTATTTCAGTATCATCAAGGTAGAAATAACAGTTTCGATTATCGTATTGTCCGTCGCGATGCCCAGATTAATGACGCAGAGCTAGTTTCCGTTCTATCCGATATTCTAGCTAGAATAAAAACTAATAATATCTCTCCAGAAAAAATCTTTAGATTACTCTGCCTTAATCACAGCATGTTGAGTTATATTTCTGCCTTTGGAGCACATCGCGAACAATTTAATAATCAAACTATTTTATCTATTCTTGATAGTAAAATCGCCTATATTGAGTCGGCGTTGAATTTTGCCTTATTAAATAACCAATCAGTCAAAGAGTTAGACAACCCATTGATTCAACGCTTCCAAACCATACAATTAGGAGAAAATAACAAAGAACAACTCATTGTTGAGCAATTATTATTATTAATTAACCTGTTGCCAGAAATCAACTCTCTGATTGTTTTTATTAAACAACAAGGGCCAGACTAAAATAGTTATAATTAGTAAATTTTATTAAATATAAAACTGGCCATAAAATCATTTTCTTGATGTATTTCTTTACGTTAGGCTATTGTACAAAGTAATTAATTCAATTTTTATTGACTCAGGAAGTACTGCAATATGATAGCCTTCAATAGCCCCAGCTAATTCAAATAGTAATTTAATACTCAGATTGACTTTCTTCTGCCTTAATTTTAAATAACAAATTTTAGCACCTAACATTTTTAAATAGTCTACATCGCTAATGCCTACTTTACCTAATGCCCTTTCTATCGACATATTCATATTTGGTAAGTCTTTGATCCTGATATGTGAATGCTGTTTCTGACATAACTCTTCCACGGCCGCTTTATAAGCGAGATCAATGTAATAACATAAAAGTAAATTATCATTCCAAAGCATTTCATTGATAAAAAATACTTTAATATAAGAGGAACGCCTTTCTTGGTATAAATCAGTTTTTGCAATCCTGACACTTCAAATTGAAGTTCAGCAAATAAACAATCTCGCAAATAAAACTCGCTATCCAATACCTGCCCAATAATGACATGATTGACTAGAATACAATAACCCCCGAAATGTGTTTTTTTCTTTATATGGCCATAATTTTCCATTAGGCTTTTCAAACAAGAAAAACGAGAATCAAATAAAAGCATAATTGCCACTCTCCATGTGAACGCTCACAAATCTAATATTTTTATACTTCTCCATATTTTAATCAGTTAAAATAGTAAGAAAATTTATTAAGTTATTTCACCCATTTTAAAAACCTCCTTGATTATTGAAAAATCGTGTATACAAAAGGCGACAAATAAAACCTTAAGCATCGTTTAATGTTAAATTAAATATAGCTAAATAAATATCTTACCAATTACAAAACATATAGCTAGGCGACTTTAAAATGATTACAAGTAATTACTCTATATCAGTAAATTTATATTGGAGAAAAACATGTATTTTT
>NZ_CACTIE010000220.1 GCF_902713415.1 Arsenophonus endosymbiont of Bemisia tabaci Q2 | reverse complement strand
TCTGCACGCTCTTTTTGGTAAGCATCTGGATATTGTTCAACATCTTTTATTAACTCGGATTTATCAATTTTTCGCTGACGCGTAGTCGAGATGCTTTTGGCTCTATTTCATTAATCCAACGCGATACAAATGCAGAGCGAATCCAAAATTGCTTCGCTGTTTCTCGGATACTTAACCCTTCTTCTTCCATCGTAAATATAACTTTACTTCTAAAATCAATTGAATAGCTCATATAAATAATGTCATCAAAATTAAATCGCTTAGCTATAAATGGGTACAAGCTAAATGGAAAAAAAGAGCTCTCGGATGCGACATAGATATTTTGTTCGCATTCAATATGGTGTAATCAAAATTAAGTCGCTTAGCTATACCAACATATTATTCATAATGGCCAACGTACCAGCATCTACCTGCGTCGCGCCATAATTTCACATAAAGTAGCCAATACCGGAAGCGCGCACTCTCAACCAAATTAAAACACCCCACTGTATTTTTGTGGTGGGTAATTTACTAACACCACAAAATATCATCTAACCGAATAGAGTTCTATAGTACAGGCTCCGATATAGAACAAAGAAAAGCCTTGCCGCTGTGGAATTGAATAAATTTCCATCATTCTTTTGCAACCAACTTGGCCAATCGCAAAGGAAATATTCGCCAACTGCACATAAAGTAAACCTAGCCAAAAAGATCCGCTCAAATGATCATAACGAATGATAGCAGCACCAATCACTGCCAGCATTGCACTCAACAAATATCCCCAGCGTAGATGCTGCCTTTCCAATAGATCATAAAATAACGTTATATAAAGCGGGGTTAACACTGTAAAGAGTAAAAATTCAACGACGCTAAGATAGTTATATGCCTGAAAAACAAATAGATACATGATGCCTAACTGAAAAGCACCGACTAGCATATAAAGTAAAATAATTTTCAACGACAATCTACGCCAGCGTAGAAAAGG
Source organism: Arsenophonus endosymbiont of Bemisia tabaci Q2 (assembly GCF_902713415.1). GTDB lineage: Bacteria > Pseudomonadota > Gammaproteobacteria > Enterobacterales > Enterobacteriaceae > Arsenophonus. The sequence goes on along the minus strand of NZ_CACTIE010000220.1, from coordinate 3,035 downwards.
TAAAAAAACCATTGTCGCCAAAGCAACCTGGACTAACACAGCAAACCAACTATCAACTTGGCCTGCTAAATATTCGCCGATTAAACTAAAAGACGCTGCCCACAGCAGTGTCGTAATAACTAACAATCCCATGGTCTCTCTTAGTAGATTAATGCTCTTGATCAATCAACAAAGCTTCCATCAAATCAAGATCTAATAATAGTGTCCGCATGGTTTCATTACTGATCTCTTTCGTTGCACGTAAGTGATATAACTCTGCCCGCTCGGCTCGTAACGCCGTTAAACGAAAACGACGCTCTAAATCTTCTATTAACAAATTATGCTCCATTTCATCGTGACCGGCAGTTCTACGACGCAGATAACCAGTAATACGGGAAGCAACTTCATTAATAACGTCAGGATCTAGCGCTTCTTGAGCATCGGCCGAAAGGCGCTCTTCCATTTTATTTAAACTGACAATAGCCACTTCCGCCATCGCCGCTTTTGCCATTCGGATCTCATTAATATCTGCCAGTTTGTCACCCACTTTAAAGTTATGCAATAAAAGCGGCAAAGCAAGCACACCAATAAAAATCGATAGCATAATAACCCCAGCGGCAATAAAAACTAACTGATAGCGAGCGGGAAAAGGGGTACCATCCGTAAGAAATAGCGGTATGGAAAGGACACCTGCCAAGGTGATTGCTCCACGTAATCCAGCAAATGATGCCAACCACAATTCACGATAAGTATAAGAAGCAAATTGTAACGGCCGTTTTTTTAATAACAACCGACTAAATCGTTTCATCAACCATAACCAACTAAACCTTAACGATAATAAAGCGGTATAAATAATGAAAACGGCGACAAATAGCATCCAAGTTTCAACACTAGGATCAAGCTCAGCTTGAATAACAGAGGTTTCCCAGATACCTGGTAACTGTAAGCCAAGCATGATAAAAACTAAGCCATTAAAAACAAACTCCAGCATCGACCAAACATTATCCGATCTTAACCGCATGGCTAGTGGTGCATTGCGAATGACCCCAGCTTTACTGATGGTCATGCCCGAAGCAACAGCCGATAAAATACCAGAAAAACCAATATGTTCAGCAATAAGATATGAGGCAAAAGGTAATAATAACATTAAGATCATTTGGGTTGCCGGATCATCACCACTCCAGCGACTCATAATGCGCAGTGATTTGCTATAAATCCAAGTCACTGCAATGCCTATCAATAAACCACCGACAGCAACTTTAAAAAATTCAAGGGTGACACCAGATACAGTAAAGATCATAGTTCCCATAGCAATGGCGACAGCAAATTTTAGTGCCACTAAGCCAGAGGCATCATTCATCAATGCTTCACCCTCTAACACACTCATCATCCGCTTCGGTATTCGACCTCGACCGACAATTGAGGAGAGTGTCACGGCATCAGTAGGGGAAAGAACTGCCGCCAATGCAAAAGCCGCAATAAGCGGGATACCTGGTAACAGCCAATAGATCACATAACCTATTCCAACTACCGTTACCAATACTAAGCCTAAAACTAGGATAAAAATTTCACGTCCATTTTGAAAAAATTCAGGTGTTGGAGTTTTGCAAGCATCAACAAATAATAGCGGCGGGATCAAGAGAACCAGAAAAAGCTCTGGATCAAAATCAACATGTAAACCAAAATGCGGCCACGCTAATAATGCTCCTATCGCAATTTGCATAATAGGCAACGGTATACGAAACGGAATAACTTTTGTAATAACGCCAGATACTGAAACCACCAAAATCAAAATGAGGATGGTAAAAAATATTTCCATATTATCCTTACTTATAAGTCTGAGTTATAAGCCGAGCAAAGTATTATGCTTAACAGATATTGATATAAAATAAGACTGTGCTAGAGAAAAAATGAACTAACCGTCGTAAAACTACTATAGTTCGTCATATTCTATCTTTAACAACAAACTATCAGTGACAATATTTTTGACTTTAAGATTAATCGTATTAGTTAACTTTATATTCCATTTTACGTTGGAATTAACATCAACGTCTATAAACTTAAATAGCTAAGCTACTAATGTAAAAAGCGACTATAGCTAAGTGTCTTAATTTTGATTACAAAATATATGTTTTTCTCCAATATAAATTTACTGATATAGAGTAATTACTTGTAATCATTTTAAAGTTGCCCAGCTATAAATGCAAAAAAAGAGGGCTTGGATGCGCCACAGATATTTTGTTCGCACTCAATATGGTGTAATCAAAATTAAGTCGCTTAGCTATACCAGTGACAATATTACAGGTTAAGACAATGAATACTGCACACAGTAAACCGGAAACGGCATCAATAAAATCATTAAAATCCAGTTGAGCAACATTACTCAGCATTAACAAACCAACATACATCAATGCTGTGGCCCTTGCATAAGACGGTACTAAATAAGATAAAGGGGACAAAAATAAAATTACCAAAAAAAACAAGCCAACCACTACCGCAGTTAATCCTGTTTTTCCACCTGCAGCCGTACCCGCTGCCGATTCAATGTAAACTGCTGCTGGTGAAGCGCCAATGATACCGGTAAAATACTGCTAAATGAATCTGCGGTTAACGCTTTACCACCATCAATAATTTGACCATTTTTGTCCAAAAGTTGAGCTTGACCGGGCTACTGCACAGATTGTTCCTGTGGCATCAAAAATAGCTGTCATAACCAAGGAAAATAAACTGGGTAAAAAAACTGACTGTAATGCGCCAATAATATCCATACTAAACAATAACGATAAACCGTCTTTACCCAAGGTTGGTAATTTAAAGAAACCTTGGTATTTCACTTGCGGATCGAAAATTAAGACAATAAATAATAGAAATGATAATGATCACCATTAATAGCCCACCTGGCGTTTTTCTTCTTTCCAAACCAAAAATAACCGCCAAACCAATCAGTGACATGATCATTTGATGACATTATTTATATGAGCTATTCAATTGATTTTAGACGTAAAGTGATATTTATAGCTAAGCGACTTAATTTTGATTACACCATATTGAGTGCG
>NZ_CACTIE010000219.1 GCF_902713415.1 Arsenophonus endosymbiont of Bemisia tabaci Q2 | reverse complement strand
TCAGTAAATTTATATTGGAGAAAAACATATATTTTGTAATCAAAATTAAGACACTTAGCTATTACTGTTGTTCTGGGTATTTCAGCACCTGCGAATAATTTAGTTTATAATTTCATTCTACGTGATGGTGCCCTGATAGAAGGCGTTAATTTAAGTTCTTTAAACTTTATTATTTTTATCGGTGTAATTGCCGCATTAGTATAAATTCTAGAAATGATTTTGGATCGTTATTTTCCCGCCCTTTATAACGCATTAGGTATTTTTTTACCACTAATAACCGTTAATTGTGCGATTTTTGGTGGTGTCTCGTTTATGGCTCAGCGCGAATATAATTTTAGTGAATCTATTGTTTATGGATTTGGTTCAGGATTGGGATGGATGCTGGCCATTGTTTTATTGGCATCTATTCGTGAGAAAATGAAATATGCAGATATCCCATCGGGTTTAAAAGGTTTAGGGATCACCTTTTTCACTACTGGTTTGATGGTATTGGGTTTTATGTCTTTTTCCGGTGTACAGTTATAAGGGTGAAAATAATTAATGGATATTATTATTCTTGGTGTAGTAATGTTTACCCTAATTGTGTTAATTCTAACGGCAATGATTTTATTTGCTAAATCTAAGTTAGTAAACACAGGGGATGTAAAAATTGAAGTTAATGGTGACCCTGAAAAGAGTTTTGCTGCGCCAGCAGGCGACAAGCTATTAAATATGTTGTCCAATCAGGGAATTTTTGTTTCATCTGCCTGTGGTGGCGGTGGTTCTTGTGGCTAATATCGGGTGACAATCAAGCATCGCAGCGGCAATATCCTGCCGACTGAACTTGCCCATATTAATAAGTGTGAAGTTAGAGCCGGATGTCGTTTGGCTTGCCAGGTTAATGTAAAACAGGATCTGGAAATCGAATTACCTGAGGAAATTTTTGGTGTAAAAAATGGGAATGTGAAGTTATTTCGAATGAAAATAAAGCGACTTTTATTAAAGAATTAAAATTGAAAATTCCAGCAGGAGAAGTTGTCCCATTTCGGGCAGGTGGCTTTATTCAGATAGAATGTCCTCCACATAAAGTTTCTTATGCTGATTTTGATGTACCCGATGAATATCGTGAAGATTGCGATAAATTCAATTTATTTCGCTATTTCTCTGAAGTAAAACAGCAGACAGTAAGAGGTTATTCGATGGCAAATTATCCAGAAGAGCATGGGATAATCATGTTAAATGTCAGGATAGCAACACCTCCACCGAAAGCTGCCGATTTACCTCCGGGTATCATGTCTTCATACATTTGGTCATTAAAACCAGGCAACAAAATCACTATTTCTGCGCCATTTGGTAAATTTTTTGCTAAAGAAACCAATGCGGAAATGATTTTTATTGGTGGTGGTGCGGGTATGGCAACAATGCGGTCACATATTTTTGATCAATTAAAGCGTTTAAAATCTAAACGAAAAATCAGTTTTTGGTATGGGGCTCGTTCAAAACGTGAATTATTTTATGTTGAAGATTTTCATCAATTAGCTGCTGATAATGAAAATTTTACCTGGCATGTTGCGCTATCAGATGCAATACCTGAAGATAACTGGCAAGGGTATACTGGCTTTATTCATAATGTTTTATATGAAAACTATTTGAAAGATCACCCAGCGCCAGAGGATTGTGAGTTTTATATGTGTGGTCCTCCTGTGATAAACGCCGCAGTTTTAAGATGCTTAAAGATTTAGGTGTTGAAGATGAAAATATTTTATTAGATGATTTTGGTGGTTGATTGTTTCCGGTATTTTAACTTTTTGTGTCATCATTGAGTTAATATGGATTTAATATGCTTAAAAAATTTTATGCTAAAAATAAATTATTCAATTGGATTATTACCTTATCTACTATTTTCATGCTTTGTGGTTGTTTTGAGAAAGAGCAAAAGAGTATTCAAGGGCAAACGATGGGAACTTACTATGTTGTTAAGTATGTTAGTGAATCATCTCATCCTTTTTGGGAAACATTGCGTGACGATATTGATAGCCGTTTAGAAGAAGTTAACAATCAAATGTCAACTTACCGCCCTAAATCTGAATTAAGCCAATTTAATCAATTTCAACATGTAAATACGCCATTTCCTGTTTCGTTAGCCATGATGACAGTGATTAAAGAAGCGATTCATATTAATAAATTAACCAATGGTGCGCTCGATATTACTATGGGACCATTAGTTAATTTATCGGGATTTGGCCCGGAAGGAAGGATAACCAAAGCACCACCGGAAGAGACGCTGCAATTGCGCCGGCAATGTATTAGTATTGATAAACTTGCGATTAAAGGTAATAGCCTGATAAAAAAAATACCTCAGCTCTATATAGATCTGTCAGCTATCGGTAAGGGTTACGGCGTTGATGTTATAGCAGAATATTTAGAGTCACAAAATATTGATAATTATATGGTCGACATTGGAGGTGAAGTCCGCACCAAAGGCCATAACGGTAAAGGTGTAGGGTGGCGTATTGCGATTGAAAAACCTTCGGATAAAGGGCTAGAACAGTCGGTACAAGAAATTATTGAACCTAGAAATATGTCAGTTGCTACCTCTGGTGACTATCGTAATTATTTTGAACAAGATGGAGTTTATTATTCACATACTATTGATCCGAAGACCGGTAGACCGATTATTCATAATTTGATTTCTATTACTGTTATCGCTCCGACTTGCATGATGGCAGATGGTTTATCTACGGGCCTAAATGTGTTGGGGGCTGCAAAAGGAATGGAGTTAGCTGAACGTTTAAATTTACCGGTTTTTATGGTCGTTACGACTAATAAAGGTTTCGAAGAACGTTATAGTTCAGCATTTAAACCTTATTTAGTAAAAAAAAAGTAGCGGAGTCATTATGTTAAAAATATTTATCGCTACTTTGGTTTTTTCCTGCTTGCTTTTATTGCTATGTCACTTGGCTATATTATTAAACGCAAGCAACTTCAAGGAAGTTGTGGTGGATTAAGTAATATAGGCATTGAAAAAGTTTGTGATTGCCCGCAGCCATGTGAGCTTCGCAAGAAACGTATAGCAATGGAAAAGCGTCAAAAGCATCAGCAGATTAACAACCTTATTATTTAATAAAAAATCTCGTTATTAATAGTAATAACGAGACTATTAATATTTTGATTTTTTTATTATCTTATATCTTTAAAATATTCAGGTGAATCGACCATAACTTCATCTGCACCTAGCTCTTTAGCGAGTTTATAATCAGCTTCATCTTTTTGCCAAATAAAACGATATGTGCACCACCGCTGGCGCCGAAACATTTCATTGCTTCATGATCCCAAACTAAATTTGAGGATGAGCGAGCTTCACCAAGAGTATATTTTTCCACAACTTCTACTTTACGTCGCAGTTCCAGTCCATACCAGCGCTGAGTATTAACTTTTTTATCAATCAAACAATGATGATTCATGGTAATATTTGCCAGAATATCACGTGTTTCATCACGACTTTCAAAACGTTGTACATGATCAGATAAAGTATTCAAGAAAGCTTGGTTGGTGGAATAAAAGCGAGTACGTCGAAACGCTTTTTCTTCTTTTAACACTTTTTCAATTGCTTTTTCTTGTTCGTAAGGATCGGCATCAGGAGATTTTAGATCGATATAGAAATCGGTCGCTGGAAACTGTTGCAGTACTTGCTTCAAGGTCGGAATGACTATTCCTTTATTACAATAAAGATGGTTATGACCGGAAGCGAAACGGTAGCCGGTATCAGCTTTTATAAGCTCCTGCGCAGAGTAAGAGGAAACCGGGCCACTTCTATTGGTTAATGTATTTAAATCAGATGGACGATATAATACGGGGACTTTATCACTGGAAAGTTGTAAGATGATCCATATTTTATCGGCGCCGTTTTTCAATGCCTGATCAATGGCATAAATCCTATTTTCTGGCGCATCGGCAGTTCCTCCACGATGCGCAACGATTTTCGGTGAATTTGCTAAGGCAGTAACTGAACAGAGCAAAAGCAGTACAGCTGTCATACTTTTATCCATTATTTTTCCATAAGTTGTGTGTATGAAAAATATTATAAATTAATTTTATTATTAAAGTAGAAGATTAAATATAAATTAATATAG
>NZ_CACTIE010000218.1 GCF_902713415.1 Arsenophonus endosymbiont of Bemisia tabaci Q2 | reverse complement strand
ATAATAAAGAGCGTATTATCATTGACGAAAATGACGAGGTACGGCTGATAGGCATCAAATTTTTTGCAAACAGTCAGTACAACGACTTTATCAGCGATATCCAAAATAAGCTCTATAATGATGATTCATTGGAAAGTTCTTCATTGTTGCTCTAATAATTTATTGCTGCTTAGTTTTGTCTGATTGCTGACAAGATGAAAAAATTAATTAAACTACTATTTAGTTAACAAATACAATGAGTAAAAAATTCACCCCAACGCCCCATGATGCTGTATTCAAGCAGTTTTTAAGTGAAAAAGAGATGGCAAAAAATTTCTTCGATATCTGGTTACCGGATGAGATTAAAGCTCTATGTGACTTGAATAGTCTAAAAGTGGAATCAGGGTCATTTTTCGATAGTGAAATGAAAAACTATAGCTAGGTGACTTTAAAATGATTACAAGTAATTATTCTATATCAGTAAATTTATATTGGAGAAAAATATATATTTTTGTAATCAAAATTAAGACGCTTAGCTATATCAGAGTGATATTCTCTATTTTGTCAAAACAAAAAAGGGAAGAGCTTATCTCTATCTGCTGATTGAACATCAGTAAACGCCTGATAAATTGATGGTTTTATGTATAAGAAATTAATACCCGAAATGGTTACTAATTAACCGGTTCATGACGGGGAGATCATGAAGCATAAGCGAATGGCGTTGCTTGAACTCATCCAGAAGAACATTCGCAGAAGGGATATGGCCGAGCTACTGGATAGTATTGTTAAACGCTTGTCGTATAATTATTATACTGATAATCAAGTAATAACCATGTTTAACTATCTCATCCAAGAAGGTAACAGCAAAAAGTCAATGGAATTTATCACTGAGATAGCGAAACAATCAGAAAAACACGAGGGGGCACTTATGACGATTGCTCAACAAATTGAAGAGATCGGAATTCAAAAAGGTATACAACAAGGTATGCAACAAGGTAAAGCAGAAGGCATTCAAGAGGGAATGCAAAAAGGTAAACTTGAAGCTCAACTTGAGATAGCGCGCCAAATGCTAATAACAGGCATGGACAGGCAATCAGTGATGAAATTTATGGGTTTGACTGATTCCGATATAGCAACCTGTTTAAAGACTAAAACGATGACAGAACGCAAGAAATTAACCCTCAATCGCCATAGAAAGGTTTCACAGGAAGAGCAGCCCCAGAGTAACTCAGTTTACCGTAAAAAGGTCTGAGTGAATGCTCCGCCCAAAAAGCAGGCAAAAAAGCCTCATCCTCTCAAAGTAGCAAAACAGCAACCCAAGAAGGTGGTTGAAAAATCTAAACAGGAAGTGAAGGTTAAAATACCAAAACCACCCACACCGCCTAAAAAGCGATTGCCGTTAGAGGAAGCGATTTCACAAATCAGTACGTTTTGGCCTAATCTACTTCCTGAAAATCAATTGAAACCCATGAAAATTAGCATCCAGCAGGGATATGTGGCAGGAGCTGAAGGGAAAGTCATTACCGATAGCCAGAAAGCGTTTAAAAGCCTGTCTAGGTAGTATTGGGATCATGTTGATTATCGGGCACTTATCCAGTTAGGCGCGTTTCGTTATGACAAAGAAGGTCAGATAGCGGGCGTTGTGACCCAAGCCGATGTTGAGGATAATTTGCAACGTTTAGCACGGCGAAAAAAATCAAACCCATAACCCTAATGAAATTTCTTAAATTCTCTTTATATAGCTAACATTTTCGTTATAAGATTTTTTATTATTTCTTTAATACCAATAAATTAGAATTAGAAATAACAATTAATTAAATACTAGGTAATATATTTATATTAATCTTTTTTTTGTGTTATTCTGAGACCAGAAAATTTCTTTTATAAATTAATTAGAGTGAGATTTATTATGCTCAGTGTGATGTGCGATGATGGTTCTACCTGTGTGAAATTAGCCTGGCTAGAAAAGGAATATTAAAACTCATATTTCACCTAATGCTTTTAGAGAAGGGTGGAAATCAGAGGCGTTTAATCAAGTATTGAACTTTGACATCGCTGGGAAAAAGTACGCTTTTGACAAGGGACATAATGCAATTCTTTCTACAAGAAATATAGCATTTCAATACAGCGATCTTGATTTGTTGGCGATTCATAAAGCGTTGCTAACATCTACTCTATCTCCACAGGAAATAGAAATAACTGTAACATTGCCTATTAATTTTTCATCAGGATGGGCAAAAGAACATGGCTAACATTGAAACAAAAGAAATACCGTTTTAAGGAAAGTAAAAGTAAATAATAATCACAGTTGAAATAAAGAGGTTTTTGTAATGCTGAGTCGTTTCGCCGTTGCAGAAGAATTGGAAAAAGATGATGCTTCCATTGGAAAGCATCATCGCCGATCTGGGTGGCAATACCATGGATTGTGGTATCATAACAGGCGGTGAACTGGACGTATCTGAGGTTTATGGTAATCCTTCAATTGGTACTCGTAGTGTTGCTATTGCCATTATTAAAGCGATGGGTATCGCTGATAGTGATATTAATGAATATGAAGCAAATAATATTTTAAGTTCTGAAGATAAGAAAAGATAAGTGCAATTATTAATAAGCGTAGCATGATTGATCATGTCATGACCGAAATTAATAATGCAATTGAGAACTACGCTAAAAGCGTGATTAGTCAAATAGAACAACTTCAAAAAGTCAATCCCATTTATTTAGCAGGGGGGTGGTGCTGAATTGATTGATTATTACGTAACTGCTCATTTTCGTAATAACAAAGTTAGAAAATTGGATGATGCTCAACTTGCTCTCGTTAAAACTCGTTTACGTATTAAGGCAGATGTATGAGATAGACGAAAATACAAATATCTGCGTCGCATATATCCTCAAGATCATGAGGCGTGTATTTCATGGATAAATTACCATTAAAATGCGAGGGGAACGAAAGGTGGTTTGTGGTGTTGTTTAGCTGAAGTAGATACACGTTGCCCGCAATTATTTCAGTCTTTATCGACAAGGAATAACAGGAGATGAACTTATCGCATTGATAAAACAGGTTGCAGGCGTTTTTGAAAAAACTCCTAATGAAAAAAAGAAGTAAGAATTAACGCCCATTAAAGATAACCAAGTTGGTAATAATAAAATTATCGATAATTTAAAAGGCATGAAGTCTTAACAATAAGGATGTCGCCGCTAATCCCGGCTCTGCTTATGTTTCCCTACCGGATATTAGAAACCCATTGAAAAAAGCGTATCGCTTAAATAAATTGAATTCCACCTATAAATCAGATTTATCCATCGCATTAATTTGAAATTTGAAGGATTTCCCTTACTGCCCGAGGCCAGCTTGCCATACGCCCATTTTTAGGGGACGGCAAGCCTTCAAGTGTCTTTCGCCGCGGCATATCCTCGCCACAACATGGCTCCGGTATTCCACGGTCCACTTGACCCCAAATGGTCAATGGTTTCGTGACATCGGGCAGTAAGGGAACGGTGACACGGGGTCACCTCCTGCTGTCCCACTAAATAGAAGACACTCGCAATGTCCCGATTTATACAAGGCGACAGCCAGAAAATTATGGCAATTTTTCCTGATAATGCAATCGATTTTATACTCACCGATCCCCCTTTTCTGGTTGATTATACCGACAGGTCAGGGCGATCAATTGCGAATGATAAAAATGACGAATAGTTAAAGCGCACCTGTCAACAAATGTTTCGTGTATTGAAGCCCAATAGTCTGATGGTCAGTTTTTACGGCTGGAATCGGGTAGATAAATTTGTTGATGCGTGGAAAAAATCCGGCTTCCATATTGTTGGTCATCTCGTTTTCAAGAAACGTTATGCATCAAAAACTGGTTTTTTGGAGCATAGCCACGAAAATGCTTATCTGTTGGCGAAAGGTCGTCCTGTGATGCCTCTAAAGCCAATGAAAGACGTAAAGTCATGGCAATATACAGGCAATATAGCTGGGCGACTTTAAAATGATTACAAGTAATTACTCTATATCAGTAAATTTATATTGGAGAAAAATATACATTTTGATTACATTATTTATATGAGCTATTCAATTGGTTTTAGACGTAAAGTGATATTTACGATGGAAGAAGAAGGGTTGAGTATCCGAGAAAC
>NZ_CACTIE010000217.1 GCF_902713415.1 Arsenophonus endosymbiont of Bemisia tabaci Q2 | reverse complement strand
CCGAAATTGCTTCCCTGTTTCTCGGATACTCAACCCTTCTTTCTTCCATCGTAAATATCACTTTACGTCTAAAATCAATTGAATAGCTCATATAAATAATTTCATCAAAATTAAGTCGCTTAGCTATATCAGCATGGAACTAGCATAAAAAAATTTCTTATTATCAAATATTGCACTTTGATTATTGCTCAACAATATTGTTCCCGGCAGCTGGGCCGGGCTATTTTTTAATTTTGATAGCGGAAATTACTGCTGATTAGTAACCGCGTTTTAGGATCGGTTTTAAAAATTGAGCAGTATGTGATTGCTTACATTTGACTATCTTCTCGGGTGTACCGGCAAATAAAATCTCACCACCACCACTACCGCCTTCAGGCCCCAGATCAACGATCCAGTCGGCGGTCTTAATCACATCTAAATTGTGTTCAATAATCACAATAGTATTGCCCTGATCACGGAGTTGATTTAGTACATGCAACAGTTGTTGAATATCAGCAAAATGTAAACCGGTAGTCGGTTCATCCAAAATATAGAGCGTTTGACCGGTACCGCGTTTGGAAAGTTCGCGAGATAACTTAACCCGTTGTGCTTCACCACCCGATAAGGTTGTTGCGGATTGACCTAAACGAATATAGGAAAGCCCAACGTCAATCAATGTTTGCAATTTACGCGCTAACGCTGGAACCGCAGCAAAATATTCACGTGCTTCCTCAATGGTCATTTTTAATACTTCGTGAATATTTTTACCTTTATATTTGATCTCTAACGTTTCACGATTATAGCGTTTGCCTTTACAGTGATCACAGGGAACATAGACATCGGGCAGAAAATGCATCTCAACTTTGATCACGCCATCACCCTGGCAGGCTTCGCAGCGACCGCCTTTGACATTAAAACTAAACCTTCCTGGTGTATAACCCCGCGCACGAGACTCGGGTACGCCGGCAAATAATTCACGTACTGGCGTAAATACGCCAGTGTAGGTGGCTGGATTGGAACGTGGCGTTCTGCCAATCGGGCTTTGGTCAATATCAATCACTTTATCGAAATACTGTAAACCTTCGATACCGGTGTAAGGTGCTGGAGTGGCATTAGTAGCTTTATTTAATTGACGCTGAGCAATAGGAAATAACGTATCATTAATTAGAGTTGATTTACCTGAGCCGGAAACGCCGGTAATACAGGTAAATAAGCCAACAGGCAACTCCAGCGTGACATTTTTTAGATTATTACCTTGTGCACCAATCAGTTTCAGGGTTTTTTCTGCATCGATAGCTACTCGTTTGGGCGGGATCCCGATTTTACGTTGACCAGTAAGGTATTTACCGGTTAATGAATCTGGATTGCTAATAATATCGTCCAGGTTGCCTTGAGCAACAATACGTCCTCCATGTATGCCGGCGCCTGGGCCGATATCGATAATGTGATCGGCAGCACGGATCGCATCTTCATCATGTTCCACCACTATAACCGTATTGCCTAAATTACGTAAATGCAGCAGAGTCTTTAACAACCGGTCATTATCTCGTTGATGTAAACCAATTGATGGCTCATCCAATACATACATGACACCAACTAAACCGGCACCGATTTGGCTTGCCAGCCGAATGCGCTGTGCTTCGCCACCGGATAATGTTTCAGCTGGGCGGGAAAGAGACAGGTAATTTAATCCCACATTGACCAAAAATTTTAACCGATCGTTAATCTCTTTCAGAATTTTTTCCGCAATTTGTGCTCGTTGCCCACTGAGCTGCAATGTTTCGAAAAATGTCATGGCATGGCCGATACCAAAATCAGAAATTTCAGGCAGGGTGGTATTTTCAATAAATACATAACGGGCTTCTTGCCGTAAGCGAGTGCCATGGCAAGCAATACATGGCCGATTATTGATATATTTTGTCAACTCCTCGCGTACCGCCATCGACTCGGTTTCTTTATAGCGACGCTCCATATTATGGATCACGCCTTCAAAAGGATGGCATCTGACAGTAACATTGCCGCGATCGTTTTGATATTTAAATTCAATCGCTTCTTTGCCGGAGCCATATAAGATCATTTGCTTGATCGATGGTTCTAACGAACTAAGCGTGGCTTCAACATCAAATTTATAGTGTTTAGCTAACGACTGTAGCATCTGGAAATAATAAAAATTACGGCGATCCCAACCACGAATTGCCCCGCCAGCTAAAGAAATTTCCTCATTTTGGATCACTCGTTCTGGATCGAAAAATTGTTGTACTCCGAGCCCATCACAGGAACTACAGGCACCCGCTGGATTGTTAAAAGAAAACAGGCGCGGTTCTAACTCGCTCATGCTATAACCGCAGACAGGGCAGGTAAAATTAGCGGAGAAAACTAATTCAGTTGCCTGGTTGTCATCCATATCAGTGATAACTGCAGTACCACCTGATAACTCAAGAGTGGTTTCAAACGATTCAGCTAGTCGTTCTGCCAGGTCAGCGCGAACTTTAAAACGATCAACCACCACTTCAATAGTATGTTTTTTATGTAGTTGTAATTTAGGTGGATCGGATAGATCGCACACTTCACCATCAATGCGGGCGCGAATATAACCTTGGGCTGCCAGATTATCCAGTAGCTTGATATGTTCACCTTTACGTTCTTTAACTACCGGTGCTAGCAACATTAGTCGCTTACCTTCCGGCAGCGCCAGGACATGATCAACCATCTGACTAACGGTCTGGGCGGCTAACGGAATATCGTGATCTGGACAGCGGGGTTCGCCGACACGGGAAAACAATAAACGTAAATAATCATGGATTTCGGTAATGGTACCTACCGTTGAACGTGGATTGTGTGAAGTGGATTTCTGTTCAATTGAGATGGCTGGTGACAGCCCTTCAATATGATCAACATCCGGTTTTTCCATTAAGGATAAAAACTGCCGAGCATAGGCAGACAGTGACTCAACATAACGGCGCTGACCTTCTGCATACAGGGTATCAAATGCCAGAGAAGATTTTCCTGAACCTGATAACCCAGTAATAACAATTAATTTATCGCGAGGAATAATTAAATTGATATTTTTTAAATTATGGGTGCGCGCACCTCTGACTTCAATGTTATCCATATACCACATCCCGGATGAGAACATATTCAAACAATAAATAAAACGTTTTATTATTACACAATTTTGGCTAAATGAATATACAGTACAGTATAGGGAGTCATATTCTGCAATTTAATAGCCAAACTTGAAAAAATTTAGCAATATTGCAGTATAATTTTCTAAGGCGTTTCGCAAAGCGAAATGGCAACGGTTTGGTTTGCATATTCAATAACGTGTTAGCATGTTAAACTAGCAATATAAAAATTAATTCATCAGGAGTAGAGAATGGCCAGCAGAGGCATTAACAAAGTCATACTTATCGGCAACTTGGGACAAGATCCTGAAATTCGTTACATGCCAAATGGTGGTGCGGTTGCGAATCTTACTCTGGCAACCTCTGAAAGTTGGCGTGATAAGCAAAGTGGTGAAATGCGGGAAAAAACAGAATGGCACCGCGTTGTGATCTTTGGCAAGCTGGCGGAAGTAGCAGGTGAATATTTGCGTAAAGGTTCACAAGTTTATATAGAAGGGTCACTACAAACTCGTAAATGGCAAGATCAAAATGGCCAGGATCGCTACTCTACCGAAGTGGTGGTGAATATTGGTGGTACCATGCAAATGTTAGGTGCGCGTGGTGGCTCACAAGAAGGCATGCCACAAAATAATCCAGCGGGTGGTTGGGTGCAACCACAACAGCCGCAACAGCCAAAACCAACTCAACAGTTTAGTGGTAACGCGCCAGCCCCTGCTGCCCATTCTGGTAAAACTGCTCCAGCTGAGCCACCCATTCATTTCGATGATGATATTCCGTTTTAAAAAATACATAGAGTAATTTGTTAAATTTCAATCTGTAAGCCCCCGTGATTCGGGGTTCACCTTTATTTATAAAGGTAATATTCACTTGAGAACTTTTTGGTTATCAGCCACGTTTGTGATAAGTGTGAAGTTAAAAGAATCGGTGAGTCACTACCGCCAAGTGTGAAGTTAAAAAATTATTAGCCTCGCTTTTGCGAGGCTTTTTGCTATGAAGGAGTTGATTGGTGAAGTTTTACGTTATTGATGATACTTAGATAAAATATAGCTAAGCGACTTAATTTTAATTACACCATATTGAGTGCGAAAAAAATATCTG
>NZ_CACTIE010000216.1 GCF_902713415.1 Arsenophonus endosymbiont of Bemisia tabaci Q2 | reverse complement strand
TCAACTCGGATTTATCGATTTTTCGCTGACGAGTAGTCGATGCTTTTGGCTCTATTTGATTAATCCAACGCGATACAGATGCAGAGCCAATCCGAAATTGCTTCGTTGTTTCTTGGATACTTAACCCTTCTTCTTCCATCGTAAATATCACTTTACGTCTAAAATCAATTGAATAGCTCATATAAATAATGTCATCAAAATTAAGTCGCTTAGCTCTAATAAAATAGAGGAAGTATTGCATAATCGCAGTATTCTTAATAATTTAGACCAAGTTGTCGCGCTGGCTGGTGGTCATGGCTTGGGTCGGGTGATGTCATCCCTTGCCTTTCTAAATTGTCAATTAACAGGGATTGTCACTACAACTGATGATGGTGGCTCTACCCGGTCGAATTTGCCGTTCTGAAGGTGGTATTGCCTGGGGAGATAGGCGCAACTGTTTAAACCAATTAATTACGGAACCGTCGATTGCATCAACTATGTTTGAATATCGTTTTGCCGGTAATGGTTAACTTGGTGGCCATAATCTGGGTAACTTAATGGTAAAAATCGCTTGATCATCTGAGTGTTAGGCCGTTAGATACCATCAACTTAATCAGTAGTCTATTAAAAATGAAGACGCATCTTATTGCTATGTCTGAGCAACCAGCTGATTTACTGGCAATCGATTTGATGGGCAATGAAATCTATGGCGAAGTTAATGTTGATCAACTCACCTCACTACCACAAAAATTAATGTTATCTCCTCAGGTAAGTTGCACGCCAGAAGCTGTCGATGCTATCCATAATGCTGATTTGATCATCATTGGCCCAGGTAGCTTTTTAACCAGCCTGATGCCTTTATTTCTAATGAATGAGCTAACGCAAGCATTACAAGCATCCCGGGCAGCAATCATCTATATTGGTAATCTTGGTAAAGAACTAAACCAACCCGCTGCCAATATGCAACTAACCGAAAAAATTGCAATGATTGAAAAACACATTGGCCAACAGAAAATTGATGCGGTTATCGCTAGTCCAGTAACCGATACATCAAGCCTACCAGATCGAATCGTGCTGGAAAAAAACTGGCTGACCAAAATTTCTGTTACCGTCATGATCGAGATTTATTGCGCCAGGCTATTGAAGACATGGCACACAAAATTCATCAACTTAAACCTTTTAACTTATCTCCTTACCCGAATGCCAGCTAACGGCTTGCTTGGCACCCACCCCGCCTTAGAGGGCGTGGCTGCACCGCACTGCGGATAAAAATTGTCTAATGCTTTAAGAATTAGCAATAAACTGTTCACGTAGCAATTGAATTTGCTTGCGTAAACTAGCTGCTTGTTCAAATTCAAGATCTTGTGCATAACCATACATTTGTGCTTCTAACGCCTGAATTTTAAGCTCCAATTCTTTGGTCGAAAGTTTCTGATAATCTTCGATAATCGGTGATACTTGCGGTTGTTTATGTTTACCTTTTGCCGATACTGGTACACCGACTTGTAAAATATCGCCAACTTTTTTATTTAAACCTTTAGGTACAATACCATGCTGTTGATTAAAGGCGATTTGCTTTTCGCGACGACGTTCCGTTTCTTTAATCGCTTTTGCCATTGAATCAGTAACTTTATCGCCATATAAAATAGCTTTACCTTTCAGGTTACGCGCTGCACGCCCAATCGTTTGAATTAATGAACGCTCTGAACGTAAAAATCCTTCTTTATCTGCGTCTAAGATAGCAACTAGCGATACCTCCGGCATGTCCAACCCTTCACGCAACAAGTTAATGCCCACTAAAACATCAAATACGCCTAATCGCAAATCACGAATAATTTCAACCCGTTCAACGGTATTAATATCTGAATGCAAATAACGAACCTTTATGTCATGTTCTTGCAGATAATCGGTCAAATCTTCTGCCATTCTTTTGGTTAACGTTGTTACTAGCAGCCGTTCATTTACCGCTGTACGCAAATTGATTTCAGATAACAGATCATCAATCTGGGTGGCTACCGGACGAACTTCAATTTCAGGATCGAGTAAGCCAGTTGGCCGGACAACTTGCTCAATAATTTCATTTGCCGATTTTTCCAATTCATACTTACTTGGCGTGGCAGAAATATAAATTGTTTGTGGGGAAAGTGCTTCAAATTCCTCAAAACGTAATGGGCGATTATCTAACGCCGAAGGTAAGCGAAAACCATATTCTACCAATGTCTCTTTACGCGAGCGATCACCACGATACATACCAGCAATCTGTGGGATGGTGACATGCGATTCATCAATAACTAATAAACCATCTGCGGGTAAATAGTCAAACAACGTTGGTGGTGGTTCA
Organism: Arsenophonus endosymbiont of Bemisia tabaci Q2; assembly: GCF_902713415.1. GTDB lineage: Bacteria > Pseudomonadota > Gammaproteobacteria > Enterobacterales > Enterobacteriaceae > Arsenophonus. Next base: position 1,991 of record NZ_CACTIE010000216.1, on the reverse strand, counting down.
CCGGTTGCACGGCCAGAAAGATAACGTGAATAATTTTCAATACCAGAACAATAACCCAATTCATTCATCATCTCTAAATCAAACTGGGTACGCTGTGTTAACCGCTGCTCTTCAACTAGTTTACTATTTTCCAGTAGTAATTTACGTCTTTGTGCCAATTCAGTTTTAATCTGCTCCATGGCTTCAAGGATACGCTCACGTGGAGTTACATAATGGGTTTTAGGATAAATGGTAAATCGAGGTACATTATGTTGGATCTGTCCGGTTAAGGGATCAAAAAGCGCTAGCCGTTCTACTTCCTCATCAAATAATTCAACTCGTAACGCATATTGATCTGATTCGGCAGGAAAAATATCAATCACTTCCCCCCTAACTCTAAATGTTCCTCGCTGAAATACTTGATCATTGCGGCTATATTGCAAATCAGCCAGGCGGCGTAAGATAGCTCGCTGATCAATAATCATACCTTTGGTTAAATGAAGCATCATTTTTAGATAGCTATCAGGATCACCTAAACCATAAATTGCTGATACCGAAGCAACAACAATAACATCACGTCTTTCAAGCAGTGCTTTAGTGGCAGAAAGTCGCATCTGTTCAATATGTTCGTTAATAGAAGCATCTTTTTCGATAAAGGTATCGGAGCTTGGAACATACGCTTCTGGTTGATAATAATCATAATAAGAAACAAAATATTCCACCGCATTGTCAGGGAAAAAAGCCTTCATCTCACTATATAATTGTGCAGCCAACGTCTTATTGTGAGCTATTACCATTACCGGGCGGTTAACCTGCTCAATAATATTAGCGATAGTAAATGTTTTACCCGATCCGGTGACACCAAGTAAGGTTTGATGAGCCAATCCATCATTAAGACCTTCGATTAATTTCTTTATCGCTGTAGGCTGATCACCGGCAGGTTGAAATTCAGCATGCAATTTGAAGACTTTACTCATCTAACCCTCTCTACTAAAAATATTTCTTTATCATACTGGATAAAAAACAGTTTGAATGACAGCAAAAATAAAAACCCAGTTTCATCCACAACCAATATATTTATATATATTTATCATTTTAATAACTTAGTTATCCCCAAGCTTTTTACCTTGAATTATATTTTATATTTTATGCTAATCAGGCAAAGTAAAACTTTATTATATATCATTTCAGACTTGATTTTATATAACATGTTAATATTTATAAAATTTTACTTCAGAGCCGAGAATGGCATCAACTGCCCGCCAAGCCTCATCCTATCTCGCTTAGAGTAACTTTTCTAGATCTAATACACAAGGTTATCCACAGAAATAGTGGATAACTAAAGAAATTCTTTTCAGCATCAATAGTTGTAATATTTTCACTTGAGCATTAGCAAAAATTTTTGCCAAAAAATAATCACAAAAAAAATTTTTTAAGCAAAAAAATAGTATTTCATTTGTTGCAATTAAGCTAATTCAAGCAAAATATGGCTAAAGCGTTATGCCGCTTTAGCCCAAAAATTACTCCTATTACAGTAGGTTAGCTAAATTGACAAATTTGCCAATCGAATGAGATTGCCAATTCGGCAAATGCGGAATAACGCCTAAACATGGTGCTGACAACCGTTGCTGTAATGTTAACAAATAATCCTGCTGATATTGACCCGGTAAAAGAATTTCATTAGCCACCCAGCCTGCCAATAATAAACCACTTTGCTCAATGGCCTGTGTGGTTAATATTGCATGGTTAATACAACCCAATTTAATTCCAACTGTTAATATAGCTAAGCGACTTAATTTTGATGACATTATTTATATGAGCTATTCAATTGATTTTAGACGTAAAGCGATATTTACGATGGAAGAAGAAGGGTTGAGTATCCGAGAAACAGCGAAGCAATTTCGGATTGGCTGTGCATCTGTATCGCGTTGGATTAATCAAATAGAGCCAAAAGCATCGACTACGCGTCAGCGAAAAATCGATAAATCCGAGTTGATAAAAGATGTTGAACA
>NZ_CACTIE010000215.1 GCF_902713415.1 Arsenophonus endosymbiont of Bemisia tabaci Q2 | reverse complement strand
AATTTACTGATATAGAGTAATTACTTGTAATCATTTTAAAGTCGCCCAGCTATAATCAATCGTAAGGGATACTTCCGGTTTATGAATAGAAAATTTACTAAGCTACTCATTACTCTTGTAATAACAATAATGTTAGCAGTTCCTATGAAGCCTGTTTATACCGCTATTGAAGATAATTTGCCCGATATTGGTAGCACAGCAGGTGGTACACTAACTATTAATCAAGAGATTGTCATTGGTGACGCACTAACTCGCCAATTACGTGCTAGCACACCACTTATTTACGATCCCTTGTTAAACCAATATATTAACCATCTTGGCATGCGCTTAGTAAAAAATGCCCACTCAGTAAAAACTCGGTTCCATTTTTACCTGATAAATAATCCTAATATTAATGCTTACGCTTATTTTGGTCGCAACGTCGTTCTCCATTCTGCCCTCTTTCGTTGTAGCCAAAATGAAAGTCAGCTGACCTCAGTGATCGCCCATGAAATTTCTCATGTAACACAAAGACATCTTGCCCGTATGCTAGAAGATCGTGAACGGAATGCACCATTGGCCTGGATAGGCGCCATTGGTTCAGCACTGTTAGTGATGGCTAATCCACAAGCAGGTATTGCTGCACTGACAGGAACATTAGCTGGTGTGCAACAAGGTATAATAAGCTTTACTCAATCTAACGAACAAGAAGCTGACCGAATTGGTATACAGACTTTAGGTCGCGCCGGATTCGATCCGCGCGCCATGTCTGATTTTATGCAAATTTTAGCCGATCAGAGCCGTTATATGTCAAAACAACCTGAGATGCTATTAACCCATCCATTACCAGATAGTCGTTTAGCGGATGCACTAAATCGTTCAAATCAATATCCGAAAGTGGATCTCGGACCGTCATTGGATTTTATGCTAGCTCGGGTACGCATTCTTTCCATGTATACAGACGGGCAAAAACCGATCCTTGAACAAATTTTATCTCAGTATAGCCAAGGTGATACTAAAGAAAGAATGGCGGCTGATTATGCTCATGCGCTACAACTTAATGAAGATAAAAAATATCAGGCTGCTGGCAACATTGTGCGCTTACTTTTGGCTAAGCAAGCTGCTAATCCCTGGTTTATTGATCTAATGACCGATATAGATATAGGGTTAAATCAGCCACTAAAGGCTATTTCTCGTTTACAAAATGCACTAACCAAAACACCAAATGACCCAATTCTACAAATTAATCTGGCAAATGCCTATATTGCTAATAATCAATATGATCAAGGCACTCAATTATTGCGTAAATACACCTTTGATAACCCCAATGACTTAAATGCTTGGACTTTGTTGGCAGAAGTTTCAGCTAAGCAAGGTAAGCGTAGTGAACAGTTAGCAGCTTATGCAGAAGGTATGGCTTTGCGTGGTAATTATGGTACTGCTATTAAATATCTTACCGATGCCAGTCTTCTAACAAAAAACGGTAGTTATGATCAAGCAAGATATGATGCCCGTATTGATACACTACGCCAGTTACAAACACGTGATAGACAATTACAAAAACGCTAAGGATATTACCTTATGTCTCAACAAATGACGATTTACCATAACCCTCGTTGTTCAAAAAGTCGACAAACCCTACAACTTTTAGAAGATATGGGGGTTAAACCACGCATTATTAAATATCTTAAAACACCACCAAGTATTAATAACTTGAAAACTTTACTTTCACAACTGGGTTTCACTAAACCGCGTCAATTAATGAGAAGCAACGAAACAATTTATCAAACACTTAATTTATCTAACAGCTCGTTATCAGATGATATCTTACTCCAAGCAATGCATGATAACCCAATATTGATTGAGCGACCTATCGTTGTCGTTGATAACCATGCTCAGCTAGGACGTCCACCAGAACAAGTAAAAAAGCTATTTAAATAACCCTGTATCTTTAAGAGGTAAAATAAGTTTACCGCTTAAATTAAAGTTTAAGAATATCCTTAACAAAGGGAATAGTCAGTTTACGTTGAGCAACAATCGAAGCATGATCTAACTCATTTAACATAGTAAATAATGTGCGGGTTTTCCTATCCAAACGCTTTAAAACAAAACGACTAACCTCTTCAGATAACTCGAAACCACGTAATTTAGCGCGTAATTGCAGTGCCTGGATCTTATCTTCATCACTAAGTGGATGAAGTTTATAGATCTGTCCCCAATCAAGTCTGGATGCTAAATCAGGTAATGCTAAATCAATCAACCTAGGCGGCTTATCACCGGTTATCAATAAACAGCTTTTGTCGTTTTCCAAAATACGATTATATAAATTAAAAAGTGCTATTTCCCACTCTTCATCATCGGCAATGCAATGAGCATTATCAATGCAAACCAGAGCTAAATGTTCCATACCGTCTAAAACATCAGGGACAAAATAGCTACGTTTATCCAGAGGAACATAACCAACTGCCTCGCCTTTTTGTGACAATTCACTACATGCAGCGTGTAATAAATGACTTTTTCCACTACCTTCTTGCTGAGACCAAAAATAAATATAGCTGCTATGGGATTGATTAATAGCAGATTTGATAGCCGCTAATAAAATACCATTTTCGCCAGTAATAAAACTGGCAAAGGTTTCATCATCAGGCGTGGATAAAGGTAATGAAAGCTGCGACGGCGTATTCAGAAGCACCTCTTTCTGTATAGATAAGAAAACACATACAGCTTAACACAAAAGTTGTAATTAGATGAACTTAAACAATATCATCCGATGGAACTAATAATTTACCTATTATTACAGTAAAAATTAGCTATTTTTTAATCGTCTCTACCGACTCAAGCTTAGTAATTATATAAGTTTTTTCCGGATGAATAATATTAATCAGGCGAAAAACTAACGACATAATAATACCGATAATGGTGCCAAGCGCCATCCCCTTCAACTCAGCAGCACCAATATGGATAGTCGCACCACTTAGCCCAATGATCAGAATAACGGAAGTCAATATTAGATTTTGTGGTTTATTATAATCTACCCGAGAATCAATTAACACTCGGATACCTGATGCCCCTATAACACCATAAAGTAATAGCGAAACGCCGCCCATCACAGGAACAGGAATAAGCTGAATTGCCGCCCTTAATTTACGAACACAGGAAAGAAAGATAGCTAAAATTGCCACACCACCAATTACCCAGGCGCTATATTATATATAGCTAAGCGTCTTAATTTTGATTACAAAATATACGTTTTCTCAAATATAAATTTACTGATATAGAGTAATTACTTGTAATCATTTTAAAGTCGCCCAGCTATACTTTAGTTATCGCCATTACACCAATGTTTTCATCATAGGTAGTATTCGGTGTTGAACCAAAAAATCCTGAAATGGTAGTTGATAAACCATTAGCAAACATTGAACGGTGTAAACCAGGATCTTTTAATAAATCCCGCCCAACAATATTCGCGGTCACAACCAAATGACCTACATGTTCCGCAATAACAACTAGCGCTGCAGGCAAAATAGTCAAAATAGCAAACCACTCAAATCGTGGAAAATAAAATGTTGGTAATGAAAACCATGAAGCGGTAATAACTGGAGTTAAATCCACTTTTCCCATTAAAATGCAAGTAAATAGCCGACAATCACACCAAACAAAATAGGAATAATCGCTAAAAAACCACGAAAAACTACCGAACATAGAATGGTCACGATCAACGTCACCACTGAAATAATCAAACTGCTTGAATCAACCGGAATATCCGCTTTAGGTAAAAGCCCTGCCATGCCAGCCGCCGTTTGCGCTAATTCCAGACCAATAACCGCAACAATCGCCCCCATTGCCGCAGGTGGAAAAATAATATTGATCCAATTTCTACCTGCTATTTTTACAATCAGTGCGACTAAACAAAAAAGTACCCCAGAAATAATAAATCCGCCCAATGCTAACTCATAACCTAGGGGTAATTAACAATAAAACAGGTCAAATAAAAGCAAAACTTGAGCCCAGATAAGCAGGAATACGTCCTCGACAAATGATCAAATAGAGTAGTGTACCAATACCATTAAACAATAGAACAGTTGCAGGATTGATGTGAAATAAAATGGGGACTAATACTGTAGCCCCAAACATAGCAAACAGATGCTGAAAACTTAATCGAATGGTTTCTCTTAACGGGGGCCTTTCTGCTACGTCAATTACACGGCGGGTCATGATCAATGACCTCTTGATAACTCATAATTAATATATTAATACTCATCAAAACTCATCAATAAAGCCCACCTTTTGATATTTTTAATTTCATTACAGAAAATTGTATCAAATATTCGTTAAACCATATTAACATAATGGTAATGAAATCCTTAAACTAACTTATCTATAAAAAACAAAAATAGTTAATCATAAAAAATTTTTCTGTCCTCACAGTGGACTGAACTTTATTTTTATCTATTGATAAAAATCACTTATACCAAGTATTAAAATTCTATATTAAATATCAATTAATAAAATTATTTATTAGGCTATATTAAATATAGCTATATAAATAAGCAAA
>NZ_CACTIE010000214.1 GCF_902713415.1 Arsenophonus endosymbiont of Bemisia tabaci Q2 | reverse complement strand
AGAAACAGAGTATTCAATAAGTCATCATCGATGCGGGGCATATGGTGGAATATTTGCCTACCTATTCGCCAGATCTTAATCCAATTGAACATAAATGGGAACAAGCTAAATGTAAAAAAAAGAGCGCTCGGATGCGACACAGATATTTTGTTCGCACTCAATATGGTGTAATCAAAATTAAGTCGCTTAGCTATATTTAGGCGACATGATCAATAGCTGGAAAGTGATTAATATCAAACCCGGACATCAATTAACTCTATTACCGCACATCAATTAACTCTATTATTTGGTATGAAAGCACCGGGACTAGGGCGTTTAACTTTTACCATCAAGGATTATGGCAAATATCGAACGTTAGATGTCAGAGCATGGTTGCATGCTGCCGGTTTTTCAGGACTAATGTATTGGCTAATCATGAGCCTAATTCATCGTTTTATATTTAAGGGGGCATGGCTAAAAAATTAATAAAATTGCATTACATTAATAATGCATAAAAAATAATAAAAATTACCTTAATAAAGCCAAAACGCCTTATAAAATATCAATATTAGTCTATTTGCAGAAATTACATATTGCATAACTATTCCATTAAGATTATCATTGTTTAACTTGTTTATTTATTTAGATTTTTAGCATGAGTATTCAATTAAAACAAATTAATTGTTTTTATGGTGAAGAGCAAGCCCTACACAATATCAATTTGACATGTGAAACGGGTGAAACGATGGTATTACTTGGCCGAAGCGGTGCTGGAAAAAGCTCATTATTACGTGTGTTCAATTTACTAGAGATGCCCCGTTCAGGCCAACTGAACATTGCTGGGTACCATTTTGATTTTTCACGCCAAACCAAAAAAAATGAAATTAGAACGTTAAGACAAAAAGTGGGGATGGTATTTCAACAATATAACTTATGGCCACATTTGACCGTAATGGAAAATCTAATTGAAGCGCCTTGTTTAGTATTAGGTTTAACTAAGGCAGCAGCTAAAGAAAAAGCAGCAAATTTATTGCATCGTTTACGGTTAACCGAATGTGCTAATCGTTTCCCATTGCATCTTTCTGGAGGTCAGCAACAGCGAGTGGCAATTGCCAGAGCATTAATGATGGAGCCTGAAATTCTGTTATTTGATGAGCCAACAGCCGCTCTCGATCCTGAAATTACAAGCCAAGTAGTTAATATTATAAAGGAATTATCAAAAACGGGCATCACCCAACTGATAGTTACTCATGAAATTGATTTTGCCCGTAAAACAGCGAGCAAGATAGTTTATATGGAAAAAGGAGTAATTGTGGAGCAAGGCGATATTGATCGTTTCACTAGACCACAAACTCAAGGCTTGGAAAATTATCTATCCCATTCATCTCAATGAGAATAACGTAATGAAAAAATCATTATTAGCTATTATCTTATCCAGCCTATTCATATCAGTACTAGCCTCACCAAAAGAGACAATACGCTTTGCAACTGAAGCAACATATGCCCCATTCGAATCAATTGATGCCAATAATAACATTGTTGGTTTTGATATTGATCTGGCTAATGCTATATGTAAAAAACTCAATGCCAACTGTACATTTACTCATCAATCTTTTGATAGCTTAATCCCCAGTTTGAAAATGCGTCGGTTTGATGCTTTGATGGCTGGAATTGATATTACCCCAGAGCGACAAAAACAAGTTGATTTTATTGATAGTTATTATAATAACTCAGCAACATTTATCGCAGTAAAAAATAAAATTAATAAAATATCATTATTAAAAGGTAAAAAAGTTGGCGTGCAAAATGGAACCACCCATCAAAAATATATCAGCCAACAGCATAAAGAGATGCAAGCTGTCCCGTATGATAATTACCAAACTGCTATCCTCGATTTACAAAATGGCCGTATAGATGCTGTGTTTGGAGATACCGCTGTTACAACGGAATGGTTAAAAACAAAAGGTAACGAAAACCTTGCCGCCGTGGGTGAAAAAATAACAGATGCTAATTATTTTGGTGTGGGTCTGGGTATTGCGGTACGCAAAGGAAACAAAGCGCTGCTAGATAAATTAAATAAAGCGATGGCACAATTAAAACAAGATGATACCTATGATGCTATCTACCAAAAATGGTTGCAAAAATAGTCGATTATCGTGATGAATAATCTGTTGTTTCTAATAAATGCCGCCGGTTTGACGATTACTCTTGCTGGTATCGCTTTGATAGTAGGGCTATTGTTAGCCCTGTTATTTACTGCTTGGGAATCTGCTCGCTGGCGGCCTTTAGCCTTGCTCGGTTCTTGCTGGGTGACTTTAATTCGCGGATTACCTGAATTATTAGTTGTACTGTTCGTTTACTATGGCACATTACAATTTATTATGTTGTTAGGTGACGGCATTAATATTAATTTCATTTTCTGGCAAACAACCTGGCAAGTTGATCCTAAATGGTTCTTCCCACAAAATAGTGAATTCGATTTTATCCCTTTTTTTTGTGGTGTTGTTGCTCTTGCTCTACTCTATGCCGCCTATGCATCGCAAAGCTTAAGAGGCGCCCTAAAAGCGATACCATCCGGCCAATGGCAATCAGCTCATGCATTGGGTCTCAATCGAAATATTGCTTTCCTACGGCTTATTATGCCCCAAATGTGGCGTCATGCATTACCTGGCTTAGGCAATCAATGGCTGGTATTGCTAAAAGATACTGCATTGGTTTCGCTGATTAGCATAAATGACTTGATGTTGCAAACCAAAACGATTGTCAATCGTACTCAGGAACCTTTTACTTGGTACTTAATTGTGGCATTAATCTACCTGGTTATCACCCTGGTAAGTCAATTTATTTTACGCCGCATTGAATTACGCACAACTCAGTTTGAACGGGGAGTCGCAAAATGATCGATTTAATCATGTCATTGCTGCCAGGCTTACCAACCAGTCTATCATTAACATTATGCGCATTACTGATTGCCTTTTTTTTAGCACTATTTTTGACTATTATTTTATCGTCAAAAAAAGCGATTTTTTCAGCTATTATTCAAGGCTATATTACGCTATTTACCAGCACTCCTTTGCTGGTTCAATTTTTTCTGATTTACTATGGACCCGGTCAATTTCCCGCACTAAAAGAGCACCCTGCATTATGGGCATTGATTTCTACTCCATGGGTTTCTGCCCTGTTAGCGTTAGCGCTTAATAGCGCCGCCTATTCCACCTTATTATTTCATGGTGCAGTAAAAGCAATTCCTAAAGCTAGCTGGCAATCTTGTCAGGCGTTAGGTATGTCAAATTACCAAACCTTAAGAATTATTTTGCCTTACGCGCTTAAACGTGCACTTTCATCCTATTCTAATGAGGTGATCCTTATCTTTAAAAGCACTTCACTAGCAAGCACCATAACGCTATTAGAAATTATGGGGTATAGCCAACAAATTTTTGGCCAAGCTTATAATGTTGATGTTTTTATTGCAGCGGGAATTATCTATTTATGCGTGAATGGCATTTTGACTTTATTAATGCGTTGGCTTGAACAATACACTTTATCTTTTGAAAAAATTTAACCAAATAAATCTAGCCTTCTAATAAAGAAAATTATATTTATGGTAATTTTTTAACTAATTACGCAAAGACTTGATGTGTTGAATGTATGCTAATCTTTAACGTCTAAAATCTATAATATGTAAGATATCAATAACACTGAACACCACTTGATAAATGTTTTTTGTTTAATGCAATATAACCATTAAGAAACTGAGAGTTTTTACAATTAAAATAATCACTCCATTTTGTAAGATATAGCTAAACGTCTTAATTTTGATTACAAAAATATATGCTTTTCTCGAATATAAATTTACTGATATAGAGTAATTACTTGTAATCATTTTAAAGTCGCCTAGCTATGCGACTGAACTACTGAGTGACCGTATTTCTTTTTGACTACAGATGATATTCCGCTTCCTCGTCTGCTCACTTGCTCCGCTCGGTCACAGACTTGCGGCGAGGGGCCCGGATTTTAATTTAAAAGATTTTTTTGAGTTAATTAGCCTTGAAACATTGCACTATTGAGTTGCTTCAGCTAGCATCACTGGGATTAAGGTATCCACTAATTCAGGCACACCATGAACAAAACCGAACTCATCAATCAAATTGCTGAAAAAGCCGACTTAACCAAAAAAGATTCAGAAAAGGCGCTGAACGCTTTCATTGAAACCGTGACAAAAACTCTAAAGGTGGGAGATGACATACAGCTAGTTGGTTTTGGCAGTTTTCAGGTTAAGCAACGTGCCGCCAGAGATGGACGTAATCCTAAAACGGGCGAGACACTTAAAATTGCTGCTGCAAAAGTACCAATTTTTAAAGCGGGTAAGACTTTGAAAGAAGCCGTCAAATAACTGACCGAAATTGATGTACGAATTAAAACACCTGTACGGAACATAATTTACCTATTTCTGTACGGGTGTTTTAGATGATATCCGAAACCGAATGATTTTGAACAGCAAAAAACATCTATCAGAAATTAATAATCGTTAAATCCAATCATTTTTAAAAATCAAGACAAGATTACCCGTAAATCACCCTCTAAAACGCGCTATAATGAACTCTGGGCTACTTTATCGATAAAAACGTAATTTATTATTACAGATAGAAGTTTATCGTTTCTCATCATGCGTTATAGCAACTTTTAATATTTATAATAC
>NZ_CACTIE010000213.1 GCF_902713415.1 Arsenophonus endosymbiont of Bemisia tabaci Q2 | reverse complement strand
ATATTTGGCTACCTATTCGCCAGATCTTAATCCAATTGAACATAAATGGGCACAAGCTAAATGCAAAAAAAGAGCGCTCGGATGCGACACAGATATTTTCTTCGCACTCAATATGGTGAATCAAAATTAAGTCGCTTAGCTATTATAAGCAGGGTATTGAATCGATTATTAGGCCACTGGTTGGCCGGGGTAACGTAGAGGCGCAGGTTACTGCCCAAGTTAATTTTGCCCCGTAGCGAAGAGACCGCGGAAGAGTATAAACCTAATCAACCGCCTAATGAATCAGCCGTGCGTTCAAAACAGAGCAGTCGCAGTGAACAGAATGGCCAATCACTGATTGGTGGCGTACCTGCTGCGCTGTCTAACCAGCCAACACCTGAGCCAAAAGCGCCGATTGACACAGCTAATGATAAGAATAACCCTCGCCCGCTGAATAATAATCATAATAGTCGGGTTGATGAAACGACCAATTATGAAATCGATCGGCGCATTCGTCATACCCAACATCAAATAGGCTCGTTACAACGACTGTCGATGGCAATCATCGTTAATTATGCCGATAGCGACAGAAAAGAAAATGATGATAGTTTACCGCTGACAAATGAAAATTTGTTCAAATAAAAACATTAGCCCAGGAAGCTATGGGGTTTTCTGAACAGAGTGGTGATAGCCTGTATGTGCTAAATGCACCATTTGAACCGCAGGATGCACAACTAAAACCGCGTGAATTTTGGCAGCAACCTATTGTTATCGCGAATCTATTAGAAATTGGCCGTTATCTGTTGTTATCGTTTTTGGCCTGGCTATTTTGGCGTCTGATAATCAAACCTCAATTACGCAAAAAACGTGAAGCGGCGGAGAGCGCTAAAACGGCCGCTGATCTTGCCACAATAAAAGAGGCAGAACGCGCCGCTCAACAAAAAATTGAACATGACGAAGCCATGCGCCACCAGGAGCAGAAGCGTCAGCGTATCAACGCAGAAATGCAGACCAAACGGTTACGGTCAAATGGTGCAAAAAAATTCCCGCGTGATGGCGATGCTTGTTCGTAATTGAATGAGTGAAGAACTATGAGTTTTAATGGAATTGAAAAAAGTGCAGTTATGTTATAGCTAAGCGACTTAATTTTGATTACACCATATTGAGTGAGAACAAAAT
>NZ_CACTIE010000212.1 GCF_902713415.1 Arsenophonus endosymbiont of Bemisia tabaci Q2 | reverse complement strand
TCGGGTTTATATTGCGCTTAGCCATTGTTGGCCATAGCCAACTGAATAGCGGGGCAAGAGTGATGATAAAAAAACGCATTAATTGATTGAAACCAAATAGTTGAAATTTCGAAGCCATTATTAAGATGGCGATCAGTATAGTCACGAGTAAAAATATTAAATGAGGTCGGTTTTTGCTCAAAAGCTGACCAGAAAAATGTTGCTGAAATAAGTAGGATTAGGCAGACGAATAATCGCATCCGCTCATTTTGATTTAATCCTGCCAGGAAAAACATATAAATAAAATAGAGGCTAACAAAGGCGGCAATGATATAAGCAAAACTTTTGGCCAAAATGGTAGCATTAAATGGCACGATATCGGTCGCAATAAATATCACGATAGCGGCCAATAATACCATTACAAATGTGATTCATTTACCAATGTTTTTACCCTTGACGGGGTTGGTTTCTCTCAACTAGCATCAATACCTGTTTCTTTACTATAGCGACGCATTTGGGGGGACGGGATAAAATCGGAAGATAAGTAGAGCAACCAGCATCCCAATTCCACCAAGGCCAAAGCCGATATGCCAACCATATTTTTCATAAAGTGGTCCAATAATTAACGGTGCAATAAATAAGCCCATGTTAATTCCCATATAGAACAGCGAAAATCCGCCATCACGGCGTGTATCATTTTTTCTATACAGAGTGCCAACTATAACAGTAACACAGGTTTTAAATAAAGCCGTTCCTAGTACAATAAATAATAATCCGATAAAAAATAGGCTATTACCCCAAATTGCAGAAAACTCGATGGAGAGATGGGCTAATGCAATAATTAGTGATCCATACCAAACTGCTTTACGCTGCCCAAGCCACTTATCAGCTAACCATCCGCCAGGGACTGAGGTAATATAAACTTCACCGGCAAAAATACCAACAATAGCTGATGCTTGCTCGATTGTTAATCCCATTCATCCTTGCAATAAGGTTGCATTCATAAAGAGGATCAACAGTGGCCGCACGCCGTAAAATGAAAAACGTTCCCACATCTCAGTTAAGAAGAGAGAGCTCAGAAGATAGGGATGACGAAAGAAGGTTTTAGTTTTTGTTACTGTGCGTTGCATCTAAATATTCCCCATCAATACTCTACCAGTGAAATTATAAAAGTAAAAAATA
>NZ_CACTIE010000211.1 GCF_902713415.1 Arsenophonus endosymbiont of Bemisia tabaci Q2 | reverse complement strand
TTCTGGACAAGCCTAGTGACTGGTCAGATAACACAGTCACTGGTAGTTTTATTAATCGTGTATCTTATCAAGCTCACCATAAAGCGATGGCGTATCTTTGGGTCTAGTTTTAAATCGACGATGTAGCCACATATATTGCTCGGGCGCTTGCATAATCTGTTTCTCAATCAATTTATTCATAAAAGCTGCACTAGAAATTTCATCCTGCTGTGGCAAGTGGGTTATTGCCGGTTGGATAAGCAATTCATAACCTTTTGCGTTAGCTAATCTCCTGGGGGTAAAAGGTATTATGGTTGGATCGGCAAGTTTTGCCAGAATATAGGTACCGATAGTGGTAGCGGTATGTTTGACAGCGAAAAAAGGCACAAAAACACTTTTTCTTGGGCCATAATCGTGATCTGGCGCATACCACAAAATTTCTCCGTGCTTTAGGCTGCGTATCATGCCCTTTATATCTTTGCGATCAAGCATAAATTTATTAGAGCGCAACCGTCCTCGGGTTTGCAACCAATCCATTACTGGATTGTCGTTTGGGCGATAAACACCAATACCAGGATTTAATATACCAAAGATACGAGCGCCTAATTCGAGCGTTAGAAAATGAATTCCTACTACGATGATCCCTTGCCCTGTCTCCTGAATTTTTTTAATATTATTCTGCCCTTTAATCGTAAACCAGCGTTGTATTCGTTTATCAGACCAGAACCAGGCCATACCTGTCTCAAATAATCCCATACCTACCGATTCAAAATTTTTATCGATCATTTGCTGGCGTTGCTGCGCACTCATAGCCGGAAAGCAGAGTTCTAAATTACGCTCTGCAATCTGCAGGCGTTTTTTTAGAAAATATTTGGCTAACCGTCCAAGGCGAGTTCCTAGCCAATAGATAAGAGGATAAGGCAGTAAAACCAGTAAATAAAGGAGCCCAATTCCTAACCATGTTAGCCAATATTGGGGATGTAAATATGAAATTTTAAAAGGAGTTACTTTTATCATCTGCGTTTTGTTTGGTCAGTATTAATATTAATGTTATCTATTTTGACACCTTTTTAGCAAAGCTAAAACTATAATTGTATATTTAACCGTCATTCACTACTTAACATTGGTTTGCTTCAAGAAGGGGGTTACTATACGTTTTTTCCTTGATGAGGGTGATATGCTGCAATTTAATATGGTCTTTCTTTTTAGCAGTTGGTATAACTTCTTAAAGAGCATATATTGAAGTATTTTATCAATAATATCAGATGTAAATGAAATAAAAGATAGTGAGAACGAGAATGATTGGTCGTACTCATTTTAAATAAATGCAAAGCAAGAAAATTGATATAAATTAAGAATAAAATTAATTATATTATTTATAATATGATTAAGTTGTGTTCCTTTTGTAAATAGAAAATATTTTAATCATTTGAATATATATAGCTAAGCGACTTAATTTTGATTACACTATAT
>NZ_CACTIE010000210.1 GCF_902713415.1 Arsenophonus endosymbiont of Bemisia tabaci Q2 | reverse complement strand
AGCTATATCATTGCGACTTCGCCCTGTGCAATCGCTTTTTGTTGACTCAGTCTGGATTTTCCTTTCTGTTTTCCTGATAACCAACCTACTTGGATACCAAGTGGTTCTAGCGATTGGCGAAAAGTATTGGCATGCTGTTCTGCTAATAACTCGGTAGGTGCCATGAGTGCTGCTTGTTTACCATGTTCGGATAGCACGAATTGCGGCAAAGAGCGCCACTAATGTTTTACCTGAATCAACATCATCTTGCACTAAACACATCATAGGGCTTTTTTTAGCCAGATCTGCTTCAATTTCACTGACAACTCGTTGTTAGGCTTTGGTTGGAAAATAAGGTAACCGTGCCAGTAATTGATGTTTTAATTTTTCTTCTGCTGGTAATGGCTGGGCGGAAAATTTTTGTGTTTCACTCCGAACCGTTAGCATACTTAGTTGATGGGCTAATAACTCTTCAAATATTAATCTACGTTGCGCCGGATGCTTGCCCTTTTCCAGAAGATCCAGAGGGATATCGGGCGGCGGGCGATGAAGTGTTTGAATAGCCTGTGGTAAACTTATCAATCCTCGATTAAATGGCGTCGGGATGAACTCATTGATCGCACAAGCATAGCGCTTGAGCAATAAGTTTCTGTAAAGTTATCTGACGTATTCCTTCAGTTCTTGGATAAATGGGTATTAATGTATTTTGTAACTCAATATGATCGGCATTAGGTTTTATTTTATATTCGAGATGAATAATTTCTGGTCCTAAATTACCTCGCCGGATTTCACCATAAGCGACGACGTATTTGCCGACTACCAGACTGTTCTTAATAGCGGTAGAAAAGTTAAAAAACCGCAGGGTTAATGTTCCTGAGCCATCATTAATTTGGCTATTCATCATTCGTTTACGTTCAAATGCGATTTTAGTTTGTAATATTTCGCCGCTTACAGTCACAGAGTTAGCCGGTTGAACTTCACTAATCGCATAAGGCTGAATTTGATCTTGATAACGCAAAGGTAGGTGAAAGAGGAGATCTTGGATAGTACGAAATCCCATTTTATTGAGCTTTTCTGTTTGCGTTTCACCAACACCGTTTAATGATGTTAATGGAATAGCATCAAGTAATTTCCCCCTCATGCGGTTAGTTCTCCAGAGTGCGTTTTTTACCTGGTACTTTAGACGATTGCATAGCTGCCCACCATGCATCACTGGCAACAATTTCGCCATGTTCGTTAATTAGTGGTCGGGGAAGTCTTTTATGTTTTGAAACGGCGGCTAATACGGGATAACCGCCCTCAAAAAGCCACGCCTGTTGCTCTTCTTCTGATAGCTGACTAAAAAGGCTGTCATACATATTGGCATTTTGTCTTTGGCGTTGCGCTTCATAAAGAATTAAAGCAGAAGCCAAAGAGACATTTAATGACTGTACCATACCCATCATCGGAATATGAATATTGTGATCAGCCAGTGCGAGAGCTTGTTTGGAAATGCCCGCTCGCTCTTGTCCCAAGATGATACAGGTAGGTTGATTATAATCTATTTGACGAAAATCGATCGCTTGGTTGGTAAGATGAGCGGCTAAGATTTGCATGCCAGCAGCTTTTCAGGTAGAAATTGCATTTTCAATAGAGGCATGAGTCCTTACTTTTAGCCAATGATTACTGCCGGCTGCTGCTGCGGATAAGCTTTTGCTGCTATTTTTACACCAGATTGCATGAATTTATCATATTCTAACCGAATCAACCGTACGGATCACATCAAAGATATTATGTGGTTTATGAACATTTTCAAGACAAACCGTCAGATCAAGTTGGCGCATGGCGATCACTTGACGAATGCGCGCATAACGCTTTAAATTCATAACTTAGTTCCGGTTACGGCTGATGCGTAAGACATCAGGCATGATACGAATTTTTTTCATAATATTAGCTAATTGAATACGATCCTTAGCGGTTAAACGAATAAATGCGCAGTAGACACTCCCGTCTTTCTCTTCGATATTCATACTTTGAATACTAGAATTTGCACTATTAATTGCTGCTGTTAAATTAGCTAATGCCCCTTGGTGATTCATCATATCGACTTTCATTTCAGCAATGAAGTTGTTATTAACGCCCTCATCCCACTCTACTTGCATAAATTTCTCAGGCTCTTTTTGATAGCCTCGAATATTACGGCAAGACTCATAATGTATGACTAAACCTTTACCAGGGCTAATATGAGCAACAATCGGATCACCGGGGATAGGGCGACAACATTTAGCAAAGGTAATTAATACCCCTTCTGCTCCTTTGATTGGTAGTTTACTACCGCTATCACTATTATCTGTGATAACGTTATTTATACTAGCATTACCTAACAAATTATGCGCTACAAGCACACTCATGGTATTGCCAAGGCCAACTTCAGCGAGCAAATCATCAATTGAGTGAAGTTTCATTCTTACTAATTCTTTATTGATATTCTCTTGCGGAATATCGCCCAATTTGTTGCCATTGCCTAAAGCATGGTTGAGTAAGCGGCGGCCTAAACTAATTGAATCTTCTCGTTTAAGGTTTTTAAGTAATTGGCGTATTTTTGCTCTGGCTTTGGAACTAACAACGAAATTCAACCAAGCTGCGTTTGGCCTTGCGCCAGGTGCGGTAATAATTTCTATGGTCTGCCCGGTATTTAACGATTGAGACAAAGGATAAGGTTGCCGATCTACGCGGGCTCCAACACAAGCATGACCTATATCGGTATGAACAGCATAAGCGAAATCAACCGGGGTTGCACCAGTAGGCAATTCGACAATTCTACCTTCGGGGGTAAAAACATAGATTTCGTCAGGAAAAAGATCTGATTTTACACTTTCAATGAATTCAAAAGAATTACCCGCACTTTGTTGAAGTTCTAATAGGCTTTGCATCCAACGTTGTGCTCTAATTTGAGCGGTTGTGCTAGATTCTGCTTGTTCTTTATATGCCCAGTGAGCAGCTACACCCATTTCTGCCATTTGATCCATATCTTCGGTACGAATTTGTACTTCAATAGCTATGCCATGTGGGCCAATCATTGATGTATGTAAAGATTGATAGCCATTTGCTTTTGGGATCGCAATATAATCTTTCACTCGACCTGGCCGAGGATTATATAAACTATGTACCTGCCCAAGAACACGATAACATGTATCAACGTCTTTAACCATAATCCGAAAGGCATAAATATCCATAATTGAGTGGAAGCGTTGCTCTTTCAGGTGCATTTTGCGATATATTGAATAGAGATGTTTTTCTCGACCACATACTCGGCAAGTGATCTTGGCTTTCAATAATCGACCTTCAATTTCTGCCAAGATTTTTTGTATCATCTCTTTTCGGTTACCACGAGCCGCTTTTACAACCTCTTTAATAACTCGATAGCGATTGGCATAGAGAGCTTCAAAGCCTAGTTCTTCCAATTCAGTTTTGAGATGATGAATACCAAGACGATGTGCCAGCGGGCTATAAATTTCTAATGTTTCTCTCGCGATCCGGCGGCGCTTATCAGCACGAAGGGAATCTAAAGTACGCATATTGTGCGTTCGATCGGCGAGTTTGATTAAAATGACACGGATATCTTGCACCATGGCCATAATCATTTTGCGAAAATTTTCTGCTTGAGCTTCTTTTTTGTCACGAAAATTGAGTTTGTCGAGTTTTGATACCCCTTCAACCAGGCCAGCAACGGTTTTACCAAAAAGCTGTTTTATATCCTGAAAAGTTGTCGGGGTATCCTCGATAATGTCGTGTAATAATGCGGCCATTAATGTTTCATGATCTAAACGCATTTCCGCTAAAATGCATGCCACCACGACTGGATGGGTAATATAAGGTTCACCACTTGAACGGGTTTGGCCTTCATGTGCATCCCGGGCGACAAGATAAGCTTGTTTCAGTAACGATATATGCTCTTTTGGCAGATAGTCCTGAACGATTTGATTGAGGCTTTCAAACAGGTACAAGGTAAGCCTACCTTTTCAGTTAACGACGACCTTCAGCAATAGCGGACACTGCTTGCATTTCTGCCGCCTCTTGCTCCTGCTGTTCTTGACGTTCGCGGACATCAAGAATTTGAGCATTAATCAACCCTGATTCTATTTCGCGCAGTGAAATAACAGTGACCTTATCGTTTTCTTCTTTAACTAAAGGATTTTTACCATTAATTTGTAATTGACGCGCACGGCGTGCCGCCACTAAAACCAAGTCGAAACGATTACCAATTTTTTCTACTGCATCTTGAACTGTTACACGTGCCATGATATGACTCCAAAGATAAAGAAATGACCGGATATAATACTGAACCTTTACTCAGTCTGCCAATAATTTATTAATTAAACTATTATGTCGCTGAATCTGACGTTCTAAACCTAGACGCTTAGATCGAATAATAGATTGTAAATCTCCCAATGCAGTATTGAAATCATCATTAACAATAATGTAATCATATTCGTTATAATGTTTTATTTCAGCGACCGCTTTTGCCATCCGCTGGTTAATCGTTTCTTCGCTATCTTGCCCGCGACCACGTAACCGGCGTAATAACTCATTTTTAGAAGGCGGTAAGATAAAAATAGTGCAAGCGAAAGGCATTTTTTGGCGAATTTGCTGTGCGCCTTGCCAATCAATATCTAAAAATACATCGACACCGCTATTAATAATTTCTTCAATAACTGCCCGGGAAGTTCCATAATAATTGCCGAAAACGGAGGCATATTCAAGAAAATCATTATGCTCAATCATTTGCTGAAATTTGCTTTCAGTAATGAAATAGTAATGTTCACCGTTTTTTTCACCAGGGCGTATCGCTCTAGTGGTATGCGAAATAGAAACTTGTGTGTCATATAAAGGCTGAGTTTTTAATAAAGACTGAATAAGACTCGATTTACCTGCACCACTTGGTGCAGACACGATATATAACGTTCCTTGGATCATGATGATTTCTTGATTAATAGGCTAATTAATTAATAAAAATTTTTAAAAAAGTACAAAAGCTCTTTAATAGTATACACATGCAATCAGTAACATACAGCTTTAGTAACATTTTTAATGAAAGATCTGAATTATAGCTAAGCGTCTTAATTTTGATTACAAAATATATGTTTTTCTCCAATATAAATTTACTGATATAGAGTAATTACTTGTAATCATTTTAAAGTCG
>NZ_CACTIE010000209.1 GCF_902713415.1 Arsenophonus endosymbiont of Bemisia tabaci Q2 | reverse complement strand
AAAAATATATGTTTTTCTCCAATATAAATTTACTGATATAGAGTAATTAATTGTAATCATTTTAAAGTCGCCTAGCTATATTTGCTGAGAAGTTGCACCTTTTTTACATAAATAGTGATAAACTTCGGCTATTAGCGAAGGTGGTGAGTAATATATGCGTGTTTTAGGTATAGAAACATCTTGCGATGAAACGGGTATCGCGATTTATGATGATCAATTAGGTTTATTAGCCAATCAATTATATAGCCAGGTAAAATTGCATGCGGATTATGGCGGAGTGGTGCCTGAATTAGCTTCTCGCGATCATATTCGTAAAACAATTCCTTTAATTAAAGCGGCACTACAACAAGCGGATTCAACTGCTGGTGATATTGATGCGGTTGCTTATACCGCGGGTCCTGGTTTGATCGGTGCTTTATTGGTGGGAGCAACAATTGGGCGTTCATTAGCATTTGCTTGGCAAGTGCCGGCTATTCCTATTCATCACATGGAAGGGCATCTACTGGCGCCAATGCTGGAAGAAAATAGTCCTGAATTCCCTTTTGTAGCATTATTGGTCTCTGGTGGGCATACTCAGTTAATTAATGTAATAGCGATTGGTCAATATCAGTTATTAGGCGAATCAATTGATGATGCTGCGGGTGAAGCTTTTGATAAGACAGCAAAATTATTAGGTGTGGATTATCCCGGCGGGCCAGCACTCTCATTGATGGCAGGGCAGGGACAGGCTGGCCGTTTTGTATTTCCTCGTCCGATGACAGACCGCCCGGGACTCGATTTTAGTTTCTCAGGGTTAAAAACTTTTGCTGCCAATACCATTCGTAATAATAGTATGGATAAACAAACCGCTGCTGATATTGCTCGGGCATTTGAAGATGCTGTTGTGGATACATTAGTGATCAAATGTAAACGTGCTTTAGAAAAAACGGCTTCTAAGCGTTTGGTTATGGCGGGTGGTGTAAGTGCAAATCCTACTTTACGGCTAAAAATGGCAGAATCGATAACAAAAATTGGCGGCCAGGTTTTTTATGCTCGACCAGAATTTTGTACTGATAATGGCGCAATGATAGCGCTGGCCGGCATGATCCGTTTAAAAAATGGCGTAAGTAATAGCTTGGATATCACAGTGAAAGCACGTTGGCCACTAGCAGATTTATCACCGTTAGCAACAACAACTGTGCATAAATCATAAATCGACTTAAAGTCTAAAAATTAACACAGTAATCAGTAGTTAATCATTTTTTCTTGCTTTTTAGTGTCTTGAATCAGTTCTTTATTTGTTTTTTCGCTTTTTTTCTTCATTTTTTGCCATATACGGCTTTCTTGGCCTCTCCACAGACGCTGAATGTTATCATGATGGCGAAAGAGTATGAAACATGAAAGCATCGCAACCGGGAAGGTGAATTCGGGTTTAAACCACCAAACATAGAAGGGAGCTAATAGAGCAGTGACAATAGCTCCTAATGATGAATATCCACTGAGTAGTACAGTCAGTAGCCAGGTACCCGCGACAATGCCAGATAACCCCCAGCCAATGGCAACAATTGAGCCAAAAGCAGTAGCAACGCCTTTTCCACCTTTAAAACCAAAGAAAATGGGGTAAATATGGCCAAAACAGGCGGACATGGCAATAATTGCAAGGTAAAAAGGAGGAATATTTAAATAATAGGCTAGCCATACTGGGACCATCCCTTTTAGGATGTCGAAAATGAGCACAGCTAAAGCAGCCGCTTTTCCACCAATGCGTAACACGTTGGTTGCTCCAGGATTCTCGGAACCATGGCGTCTGGGATCAGGAAGACTTATCAATCGGCAGATCAAGACGGCGCTGGAGATTGAACCAGAGAGATAAGCGAAGATAATCATGCTAAGTGCGATTGCATTCATATCATTACTCCAAATAATCAAGATCTTTTTAACTTAACGTATTAATAAGACATGTGTTTTATCAAAGTATTATTTGCATACTGTGTTTTAAAGATCATAGAAATATCAGATCATTAATAAAATATACAGTATAGTTGTTAGTAACACTAAGGAATATTTTTGCTAAATTTATTTTTTAGTGATAGTGAATTATTTTTCAACTTTTTGGTTTTTTGGGCAAAATCTGTCAGCATGATAGTCGTTAATCTTCTATTATTGCCGCAAATTTTACTAAAATGTGTGATCATTGAGGCATTTTTGTCAATGATAATAGAGAAGTATCTGGAAAGCGATTATTTATCGCAATTAAAAAAATGAGAAAAGGTTAAATGGACATTATATTTATTGAACAGTTATCAGTATTCACAACCATTGGTGCTTATGATTGGGAACACACGATCCAACAGAAATTATTGATCGATATTGAGATGGGATGGGATAATCAGCAGCCAGCCAAAAGTGATCAAGTGGAAAATTGTTTAGATTATGCGCAGGTTAGTCAAGTGGTAATTAAACATATAGAAACACAAAAATTTGCATTGATAGAACGGGTTGCGCAGGAGATTGCTGATATTATTTTAAATCAGTTCAATAGTTGTTGGGTTTGCGTTAAAGTTTGTAAGCCAGGTGCCGTGGCGCAGGCTAAGCAGGTTGGTGTGATTATAGAGCGGACAAAATCTGTTTAGGTTAGCTTAAATCGGTAAAATGGTTTGTTGCTGCCACCAGTCAGTTAATGTTTGTATACGTTTTCGGTTAAGCTCATCCCTGATCGCGATACCTTTTATACCCTGCTCAATAAGATCTTTGCTTGATACTTGTTGTACAGTCTTAAATGCTTCAATAACAAATTTAGCTTGTGGATAAGTGATATGCTCTCGCCCTATCCGGCCGCGGGCATCTGCTTCACAGGCGATGACCAATTGATTGATACGCTCCGGCTTGCGCCAACTATCTAATTGATTAAATAGATTAATAACAGTTTCTGGTGTTAACTGATGAATTTGGTGGATTTGTTGATGAAAACGAGCCACTAAGTTAGCTAACTCTTTCATTCTATTAGGAATACGTAGTCGATCCCACATAGCTTCAATTAGCGAAATACCTTTGCTAACATAATCGTTATGAGCGGGACATTGTTCATATGGGGTCAGCGCTTTACCAAAGTCATGGCAAAGAGCAGCGAAGCGAGTTTCGACATTGTCAGTTAATGAGGCCGCTACCTTTAAGGTTAAAAGCGTATGTATTCCGGTATCTATTTCGGGATGTGATTTTGCCGCTGCGGGTGTGCCAAATAATTGATTAATTTCAGGAAAAAGAATAGCTAGCCCGCCACAATCATATAAGACACGAAAATAGATTTCAGGCGATAATGATTGTAATGCTTTTTCCGTTTCTCCCCACACTCTTTCTGCGCTAATTGTACTAAGCTCATGATTAAAAAGCATTTTTTTCATCAACGATTTTGTTTCATTGGCAATAGTAAATTTTTGGTTAGCTAGTCGAGCAGCAAAACGTGCTACTCTGAGTATTCGCAAAGGATCTTCGGCAAAAGCAGCGGAAACGTGGCGTAATAGGCGATTTTTTATATCCCGTTCACCATGGTAGGGATCAATCAGTTGCCCATCTTCAGTTTGCGCAATCGCATTGATGGTCAAATCTCGACGTAACAGATCCTCTTCTATCGTGACATCAGGTGCGGCATAGCAAGAAAAACCAGTATAGCCGACACCCGTTTTGCGTTCTGTACGAGCCAGGGCATACTCTTCACGTGTTTTTGGATGGAGAAAAACGGGAAAATCCTTACCTACTTGTTGGAAACCTAATTTAATTAAATCATCTGGGCTAGCTCCGACCACTACCCAGTCACGATCAGAAACAGGCAACCCTAATAGCTGATCTCTTACCGCGCCACCAACAAGATAAATCTGCATGGTATTTTTTTAATTCATCCAGCGTTCATTATGTTTTTTATGTCGTGGGATGAGATGAGGTAATAATAAACCAAAAATTAAACCTGCCCCGGCAACGCCACCGCCATACATAAACCACTGTAAAATGAGCTCACGGCGATTATTATCAAGATTGATTTGTGCAATCTCTAATTTTTTTCCTGAGCGAATTAACTCATTTTTCAGTTTTTCGTTTTTTGCGGTTAGATTAGCAATAGTTTGATCACTGGCTGCCACTTTGCTTTGCATTTCACTGGTTTGATTATTCCAGTTACTATCAATGGTGGTCAATTTTTCATGTAATTCTTGATTTTCCTTTTCAAGTAAGGGAATACGTGCTTTTACACTGGGTGTTTTTCTGAGTTTATTTTTTGGTAACCAAGAAATTATTCCTTTATAATCAATAACTTGGGAGTAGCCGGTTTCAGCATTTGTGTTCAATAACTGAACTTGATCACTACTTTTAAGGCTACCAATAATGCGATAATCGGTTCCAGGTCCTCGATGGATAAAGGTAAGCAGTTCATCAGAAACATAAAGCGTTTCTTCTCCTTGAGTTGTCATTGGCAGGTTAAACCCTATCAATGTTAAGATAAATAAAGGCAATTTTCTCATTGTATTCAACTATCTTCAAACTGTGAAAAAAGTGCTATTAGCTGATACTAATGCGTTAAATGTATTGATGCAAATCTAAAGAGGTAAAATAATAATTCTTTTAATTGATTTGCCATTATTAATAATATTTCATTTTTTATTATTTTCAGGTAAAAACCATAGAATAAAATTCTTTGTTAGTTATTTTCTGGTGTTTAGTTATCAATATAGCCTTAATTAATATTAGAATTTTTTGTTTTTAGAAAAATGTTTTTTACTGTTAGTAAGGAAAAATGAATCACGCTTTGGCTGCTGTTTTCTGGCTTATTTATGTTAAACTTAAAACTCCTTTCTATCGTTAGTCATGAAACTGTCCATTTTTAATCAGCGACAGAGTAAGAAAAAATAACAATCTACATTAAGTATGCGTCTAGACAGTATAAATAAAAATAGAAACGTTTATCCTTCGGGGGAGAAATATCAGAAAATCTGGACTAAATATGCGTCAGCTAGAAATTGAATTAAAATTATCTGTTCTCCCTAAAGCTATCAATGGGATCCGTGAAAAAATAATATGTTTTCGCTATACACATTTCTCCTTACATAAACTGTCAAATATCTATAGTTAAGCGACTTAATTTTGATTACACCATATTGAGTGCGAACAAAATATCTGTGTCGCATCCGAGCGCTCTTTTTTTTGCATT
>NZ_CACTIE010000208.1 GCF_902713415.1 Arsenophonus endosymbiont of Bemisia tabaci Q2 | reverse complement strand
AGATATTTTCTTCGCACTCAATATGGTGTAATCAAAATTAAGTCGCTTAGCTATAATTGCGTGTTGCAATTGAAAAAAGTTCGCCAGCCGGAAGAGCTAAGTTTGATTATTGCGTATTACGTTAAGGGCTATTCAAAGCGTGCCATCGCTCGCCGACGTCGGGTGTCGGGTGGATGAGCCTGCTGATTCGGGCAAAATTGCAGATTGCAGAAGGATTTATTGACGGGTGCTTATCCCAGCTGGCCGTGCGATTAGACACGGACCCCGAGGTTAAAATTTATGCCACACAAAAAAGTGAAAAAAGTATTAGTGCGGTCCGCAAAAAGTTTGGTAATGTGTTATAAGTTAGCGATTTAGCTGATACTCCAAATGATATCGTCGATACATTAAAAAGTCGATACACTAAAAATAAGACAATTTCAGGAAATCCAAAAAAAAGCCGGCGCACTACAGTAAGCGCTATCTGGCTTTATCTCCCTTTATCTTAAAGTTTAGTGTATATTATTAATTTTATTTAAAATAAGGATGTAAAAAGATGACAAACACTAATACAACGCAAAATAGTGATAACACAAACCCTTCATTATTATTTATTAAAGAAGGAGGAACAA
>NZ_CACTIE010000207.1 GCF_902713415.1 Arsenophonus endosymbiont of Bemisia tabaci Q2 | reverse complement strand
ACTTGGCATTTCACTTTAGTTGATTGTTTTTTTCATGAATAATTTTGGACGTCATCAAGTTATATAGATAAACCACTTAAAAATAATTACAGATTATTAACGCATAGAAATGTTTTTAGATGATAAAAACGCTGCCTTCCTGTAATTAAAATAATGTCTTTTTGTTATATAGTTGGGCGACTTTAAAATGATTACAAGTAATTACTCTATATCAGTAAATTTATATTGGAGAAAAACATATATTTTTTAATCAAAATTAAGACGCTTAGCTATACTATGGAAAAATACACCACCGGCTTCGCCTATAGCTGGAGCTTTGCTACCTGCCTGTTAGGCGTATTTTCGCTCAGTGAGTGGGCGCTGATTACCGGTATTGTCTGCACCCTATTGACTTGTGGGGTGAACTGGTACTATCGGCATAAGGAATACCGTTTTCGCGTGAGAAAAGATAATGAATCCTGACCTTAAACGACGACTGCTGACGGCAATGACAGGCGGCGCTGTTGCTATTGTGGCGGTATTGGTGCAGTGGAATGAAGGAATAAGGCATAAACCCTATAAAGACGGTGGTGACGTGCTAACTGTGTGCTATGGGCATACAGGAGAAGCGGTTATCCCGAACAAACGCTACACAGACGAGGAATGTCAGGCGCTGCTGGAGAGTGACCTGAAGGCGGCGATGTCGGTAGTTGAAACTCAGGTTACTGTGCCGCTGACTGAAATGCAGAAAGCGGGTTTAGCCTCATTCGTTTATAACGTAGGAAGTGGGGCTTTTGCGCGTTCAACGCTACTCCACAAACTCAACTCAGGTGACATACAAGGTGCTTGTGATGAAATGCGGCGCTGGAAATATAATGAAGGCAAAGTATCAAAAGGACTAGTTAACCGCCGGGCGGTAGAGCGTGAGATTTGTCTACCGGATTAACGTTATGCATTGGAAACTCCTTCTCTCGGCTGGATTACTTATTACAATCACTGTACTCTCCATCGTAGTCAGGTTTCAATATGTCGAAAACGTTCGTCTGAAATTAGCGAACCAGTCACTGAGTGCCGAGCGTGATGCTGCACGGGCACAGTTTACCCACTATGCGCAGGCGGTTGATATTTTTAATGCTATAGCCGGAGCCACTCAGGATGCACACCAACAGGCCATACAGGCATCGTATCCTCAAACGATTAAGATACAGGAAGCGATTACCCCTGAACCCTGTGCTCATCTTCCTGTACCTCCTGCCGCTCTTAACCGGTTGCGTGCGCACACCGATAAAATATCTCCCCGTGCGTCCAGTGCCCATTCCAGCCACGTTACTCGATGATTGCGCTCTGCCGGTGATATCAGAACACATGACTTGGGGCGATAGCCTGATACTCAATGAGCAACTGCTACTGGCTCTCGAAATGTGTAACCAAGATAAAGCAGCGATAAGGCGAATTGAAAATAAGCGAGAATAAATGTCAATGCTAACGCTTATCCTGTCAGCATGCGATGATTACCGCGTTGGGGACTGGCACGGTTTTTCATCACGGCGATAACTATTAAGGGTAGTCAGCAAAATTGAACAATAAGGTAAAGATATAGCTAAGCGACTTAATTTTGATTACAAAATATATGTTTTTCTCCAATATAAATTTATTGATATAGAGTAATTACTTGTAATCATTTTAAAGTCGCCTAGCTATACCACAACCAATCCCATCAGTGACAATAAAGTAAAACTGAAAGATCTGTTATCAAATATTGCAGAAAAAGAGAAAAGTGTTAAACAGAAGAAAGCTGAGAGAAATCATTTACTTGATCAATTGAAAAATCAGGAAAAAATATTTCTGCTGCTGGACGAGCATTACATGAAACACGGAAAAAACTTTGGCAGTTAGCAAAAGAACTATAGCTGGGCGACTTTAAAATAATTACAAGTAATTACTCTATATCAGTAAATTTATATTGGCGAAAAACATATATTTTGTAATCAAAATTAAGACGCTTAGCTATAGTGATTAATTTTGTTGATTTCTGATTTCAGTTTTTCGATAAAGGTTTTAACAGCCTGTTCAATCTCGTTGACTAATTTATCATCCTTGATAATTCGGATTTTATAGTAGGAAAGGTTAGGCGGCAGTCTGTCATCATAGCTAACAAAATCGCACCAGCTTTTCCCTGTGCACATCATTTGCCCCTGCATTTGTAACAGGTATTCGTGTTTCAGTTTTCCCGTGATGAGGGTGTCGAGATGGGTGGTGGTGTTAGGGCATTTTATTTCGATAAGGCCATCATCATTCACTAACCCATCAGGACTTGCCCCAAAGAGCTCAATAGTCGGGTGAGGAATAAACCCGACTTCGGTGACAGTAACCTCAAATTCATTGAGGCAATATCGTTCTCTGGCTTCCGGCTCAAGGCCAATCCCCCGTTCAATGGCCCGGATTGGTTTTCATGTCTTCTCGTCGTTCGGTCAAGGTTTCACAGACTAACTGCATGAGGTAATTTCGTTGTGTTTTTCCCTTGCCCTTGGATAACACTTTGTGTAAATTGCTGGCGGTGACTTTCCCAAGTCTTGCCTGAAACCACGCGTCCGTTTTCTGTTTCATGATGAGCCTCATTTTTGATTGCAATATTGCGATAAATAGCCATTTTATTTTCTTCGCCAATGATATTGGTTTCTTCGGGCGTTAATTGTTGCCAATGCGTTTTCATTGATTCAACACCGCCTTTTGCGGCGATTTTTAAATCCCTGATTAATTGGTCGTAACGAACTTTTTGTTGTGCGGCTTCTTGCTGTATCACGATTTTTTCCTGTTCGGGTAAATCTTCACCGGCATAGATATAAAACCCTAATCCAAACATGGAAATGGCTTTAGTCAGACAGCGCATCAGCGTTTTATTGATATCCAGCGCATTAGGGTTAGATATGGCCTGATTCCGGTAATCCATCACGGGGAGCCACATTGTGCGCGGAAATTCATTATCGCCTTGCTTAACCGTGAGGGTTAATGAGACCATGGCACTGCGATCATTGTTATAGCTAACAGTATCAATGGTATAGTACGATTCGGGATAGTGCGCCATTAATACGCCCCATGCCCAAGCCCATGACAGGTAAGAGAGGCCATTTTTCTTTTCAATTTTATCGTTAACATTAATCGTAGAAAGTGTTTCCCAAACCTGCTGTTGAAAACTTTTTTCTTTTTCGGTCTGTTGTGTTTTACTCATAGATATTTCCTCTTGGGCGCTCGAAGTGCTTTGTACTGATTGATGTTCTCACGTTTAAAATGGTCAAACAGCGCCTGCCAAATATCGTCAAAATTCTCATGATTGAGTTTTCGCATGACGGAGGAAGGAAGGCAATCATACATAGGCTGGACAAGTTCACTGATTGCGTCATCCAGTCTATCTTCCCAATAAGCAATGTCTTGCTGTTGTTCTCATCTTGCAGGGCGTAAGGGTTCATTTGGATTCCTATTTTGCTAACAGTAAAACCAGGCTTGCCAACGCGATAATTAGCAAGGTGGGGATGATTTTTAGGGAGTCGTTTCTAACGAAGCTCCTGCTGTTTAAGTTGGTTCATATTGTTAACTCTTGATTAATTGAAGATTGAACTAAAAAAGGGGGATTAATGTTTCAGATATAGCTAAGCGACTTAATTTTGATGACATTATTTATATGAGCTATTCAATTGATTTTAGA
>NZ_CACTIE010000206.1 GCF_902713415.1 Arsenophonus endosymbiont of Bemisia tabaci Q2 | reverse complement strand
CTCTATTTGATTAATACAACGCGATACAGATGCAGAGCCAATCCGAAATTGCTTCGCTGTTTCTCGGATACTCAACCCTTCTTCTTGCATCGTAAATATCACTTTACGTCTAAAATCAATTGAATAGCTCATATAAATAATGTCATCAAAATTAAGTCGCTTAGCTATATTGAACATCGCTAAAACCCATAGCGAAATAGCACTTATAGCTAAGCGTCTTAATTTTGATTACAAAATATATGTTTTTCTCCAATATAAATTTACTGATATAGAGTAATTCCTTGTAATCATTTTAAAGTCGCCCAGCTATATGATAATTCACTAAACAATATAACTTAACAAATAGTACATATTTTGTCTTTTCTTCATTATAGTGTTACTGGTTTAATTCAAATAAATGGGATCCTTACCCTCCAATTTTATAACTAACGATGAAAAATAATATGCCTTTATCTAGCTCAAATTCAAAAATATTGCTCTATCTGTGGGTATCGATTTATGCAATTTTATGGATTTGTGGAAGTTATTTTTTAGATCCAACCGTAGCTTACGATGCTGTTGAAGTAGTTAACTGAGGAATGAACGGTGAATGGGGCTCCCCCAAAAACCCTTGGTTTGTTGGTGCCGTTATGTGGACCGCCATCTACTTAAACCTCTCCTACAGTTTTTCTTGCTATTTTATTCACTTTGTTTGTATAGCCATTGGTATGATAGGGGTATGGTCGCAACTGGCTTACCGCCTCAGTCACAAAATTGAATTGGCTTGGTTTGCATTATTGATACTAAATTTATCAGGCATCATTAATTTTGATATCATTCCTTATAATCATAACTATATTTTGGTCACTCTATGGCCCTAGGTGCTACTCTTCTTCCTGCGTGCTGTTTATGATCATCCTAAATGGTGGCTTGCCCTTGCACTGGTATCTGGCTTGGCAACCATGGGGGTAAGTATTCAACATTGGCCCTGGTTGGCACGGTTTTTTTATTAACCCTTTTCGTGCCTAAGGTGCGCAAAAGTTATCAACAACCCCTTTTTTATATTGCAATTGCACTTTGTTTTGCATTGATCTTGTCTAATTTGTTCTGGCTATTAGAAAATGATTTTTCTGCCTTTAAATGGGTTGATTCACAGATCGAACAAGGCTTTAACCTGCATGTTGTCAGCTCAACATTATAGCTAAGCGTCTTAATTTTGATTACAAAATATATGTTTTTCTCCAATATAAATTTACTGATATAGAGTAATTACTTGTAATCATTTTAAAGTCGCCCAGCTATATCTGTTTTCTACCCGTTAGTTATTGCTACCATAATTCTCTATCTATTAGGTGGTAAAATAGGCTGGCCTAAAGAGCAACCCAATCAATTAGTTAATTTTATTTTACTCCTTCCCTTAGCCGTAATTTTTGGTTGGTTTTTGTTTCATGATGGAGGGCAGATGACCGAATGGTTACAACTCTTTATGATGATTGCGGCGCCATTATTTATTGGCTCTATCTCCATTTCGCCCAAGAAATCACTACGAAAGATATTTTTTGGTTTAATTATCATTGGCGGCCTGATCTTTTTAGGTTACTGCCTGGTATTAAATTATAATATCCGTGGCGCTGGACAGAAAATGATCGATATTAAAGCACTCACGGCAGAAGGACAACAGCGCTGGCGGCAAAAATATGATCAACCATTAAAATATGTTGGTGGCGAAGATAACCTTTATCAATGGTTTATTATCTATGCTTCTGATAGGCCAGACACTATCCAGCCTTGGGATAGCAGTGAAGATCCAGCCACCAAATGTTTATTATCGCGATATTACGGCAGAAAAAATTAAAAAACATGCTGCTTTATTATTAGGGCGAAAAGGTAAAGATTGCAGCCAAGAAAATTTTACTAGGATGGCAAAACATTAGCCACAATTTATCATTAAAAAAGAAGCCATTATTTAGCAATCAGAACCAAACGCTGATCCGCAATCAATGTGCTTATGATTTATTGCGCCAGAAAAAATTATCATTAAAAATAGAATGACAATGAAATAGGAAGAAAATTTTCATTGTCACAAAATTGCTACCTATATTTGTATCAACCTGGCAGTTTTACTAAAGCTAACTTAAGTTTTACTAAGTAAATTTCTTTGCTCGGTTGTGCCTTATCTGTCAACAAATAGATAGATAAAAATTTTCACTATTTATTGTCTATTATTAAAACTAATCGTTGGTAGATTTCATTCGGTTTAATTGTCGCCATATTGCCATCAGCTGAAACAATTGCTTGTTGTGCTTCACCATAACCGCCAATTAATCCCGGATCGGTAGGGCCATAGAGGGTAATATTCGGTTTGCTCAGTGCAGCGGTTAAATGGCTTAATCCTGTATCAACTGAGACGACTGCTTTGGCTGCGACAATTTGTTGAGCTAATTTGTCTAATGACAGCTTAGGCAATACCTCAACATGCTTAAAACCAGTGGCCAGCCTCAGGGCACGGTGATGTTCCAGATTGGTTCTCCACGGTAATTTAACTGTTAAGCCTTTAGCTGCTACAGCGGTGATCAATTGTCGCCAATGGGACTCAGGCCAATGTTTCTCATCACGTGTGGTGGCATGGAAAAAAATAATATAAGGATCGTTTTCTTTTGCCAAAGCCGGTGGCGAAAAATAGGCTCCAGTACCATAATCACCGACAATAGTCGGTTTACTATAATGTAAACTATCAGCAAATAATTGTCGGATACGTTCAACCGCATGCAGCTGTTTATTGACACTATAGCGACAATCATAAAATAGGCTTGCTATAGGCTCGCGAGCACTTTTCCAATCATAACCATGACTTACACCACTAGCTAACCGTGTGATCAAAAAAGCACTTTTCAATAATCCTTGTGCATCGATCACAGCATCATATTCTTGCTGTTGCAATTGGGCACGAAAAACGGCTCTTTGCTGCCTGACCGATTTTGCCAACCAGTTTTTTCCCCAGCGTCGAATCGCTACCGGAATAACTCGCTTAACAGCATGATGCCAGCGTGGAATTTCGACAAAATTTTCTTCAACAACGCAATCAAACTGAATATCAGGATAGCGCATAACTGCATCAGTCAGTGCAGGTAAAGTATGCAATACATCACCCATCGATGAGGTTTTAACAATCAACACTTTCATGGCTATTGGCTCTCCGCCAATAACTGAGTTAATGCGGTGAACACGCATTCGGGTTTTATATCAATCAAACTTTGATGATAGCCACTTTCTGCGCTACTTTTCCTGACCTTATGATAACCGGTTATTAAACGGATAATTTCTACTCGATTTGACAATGGTGGTGTAAAATCAGGGCTACTTGGCCCATAAAGAGCTACCAAAGGCCGATTTAATGCTGCAGCAATATGCATTAACCCGGAATCATTGGTCACCACAGCTCGACAAGATGCCAATAAATTAACTACCTGCTCCAGGGTTGTTTTACCTGCCAGATTAAAACAATGCTGCCGACAATCTGCAGAAAGTGACTGTCGAATATCTTCACCGATACCACTATCTTTTTGCGAGCCAAAGATTAAAATTTGATAACCATCGGCAGCAAATAACAATTGTGCCAACTCACCGTAATGATACGCTGTCCAGCGTTTAGCTGGGCCAAATTCTGCACCTGGACAAAAACCGATAATCGGTAACTGTTCTGGAATATGAAAAATGCGTTTACTCTTGACAATCTCTGTTTCTGTCACCGCAAGTTGCGGCCATAAAATAGGCTTTGGGATCTCATCGGCGTTGTTAACAGTTCCTTTTTGATAAGCTAAAGCCACATAACGCTGAACCATTTGTGGAAAAGCGGCTTTATCTAATAGGCGAATATCATTTAGCAACCAATAACGCATCTCACCCCGCCATCCTGTCCGTATTGGTATTTGGGCAAAAAAAGGCACCAGCGCAGATTTAAAAGAGTTAGGTAAAATATAGGCTTGATCATAACGCTGAGTACGTAAATGAATACCAAGCTGACGACGTACACTGATAGCTAAACGACGATGGCCCAAAGGCATCGATATGGCCTGCCTGACTTCAGGTATTTTGTTTAATAGTGGCCAACACCAATCAGGCGCCATAACATCAATTTCTGCGTCTGGGTGTAGGGTCTTCAAAGTACGGTAAAGACTCTGCGACATCATCATATCGCCCACCCATGACGGGCCAACTACCAGTATCTTCATACTATTTCGATTTAATCATTGCAATTTAACCATTGCATATAGTCAGCAAGCCCTTCCGCCACAGTTTTGAACGGTTTATCGTAACCCCTAGCACGTAATTTGGTGAGATCTGCTTCGGTAAATGCCTGATAACAACCTTTCAATTTATCAGGAAAGGAAATATATTCCACTGCCAGTTTTTTTTCCTGATGAAAAGCGATTACCGCATCAGCTACCGCCTGAAAAGAGTCAGCCTTACCGGTACCACAGTTAAATATGCCGGAGATTTTATTTTGCCAACACCATAAATTAACCCCGGCAACATCACTGACATGAATAAAATCACGTTTGAATTTTTCACTACCGGCAAAAAGTTTTGGCCTTTGCCCTTGATTGATTTGGCTATTTAAATGGAAAGCAACACTGGCCATACTCCCCTTATGCCCCTCACGCGGACCATAAACATTAAAATAACGGAAGCCACAGACTTGTGAAGTAATTTGTGGTAAAAGCCCACGAACATATTGATCAAATAAAAACTTTGAATAACCATATAGATTTAATGGTTTTTCATATTGCCGCTCTTCAATAAAATGATCACTGCGCCCACCATAAGTTGCAGCTGAAGAAGCATACAAAAACGCAATATCTCGTTCAATACAGTAATGAAGTAACTCTTTCGAATATTCATAGTTATTATTCATCATATACTGACCATTCCACTCAGTGGTAGATGAACAAGCGCCTTCATGAAAAACTGCGTCAACTTCACCAATATTATCACCAGCCATTATACTCGCAATAAAATCTTCTTTCTCGATATAATCTGCAATATCTAAATCGACTAAATTAACAAATTTAGCGCCATTTTTAAGATTATCGACCACCAGAATGTCACGACGCCCTATGTCATTCAGTGCTTTAACAATGTTGCTACCAATAAAACCAGCCCCACCCGTGACTATGATCATTGGATTTACCTCTACTCAATCGATCTAATCGTTGCTTATATTAGGTGATAATAACATTTATCCCACTATTAGGTGATAATAACATTTATCCCACGTTAACCACAGTAACTCATCTGATTTATCCAAATAGAATAACTAACCAGAAGCAACAAAACGGTTGCACTCCTCAATCTGTTCGTCAATTAACTACTCTATTAAAATAAATTACAGCAGAACGGGTCAGCACAATTTTCACTTAATTTATTAAAGATATAGCTAAGCGACTTAATTTTGATTACATTATTTATATGAGCTATTCAATTGATTTTAGACGTAAAGTGATATTTATAGATAAGCGTCTT
>NZ_CACTIE010000205.1 GCF_902713415.1 Arsenophonus endosymbiont of Bemisia tabaci Q2 | reverse complement strand
AAACAGTGTAATCATGATGGATAATGCAACTTTCCACAAGAAACAGAGTATTCAACAAGTCATCATCGATGCGGGGCATATGGTGGAATATT
The DNA here is from genome assembly GCF_902713415.1 of Arsenophonus endosymbiont of Bemisia tabaci Q2. Classification (GTDB taxonomy): domain Bacteria; phylum Pseudomonadota; class Gammaproteobacteria; order Enterobacterales; family Enterobacteriaceae; genus Arsenophonus. The sequence continues at coordinate 1,375 of NZ_CACTIE010000205.1, read as the reverse complement.
TGCCTACTTATTCGCCAGATCTTAATCCAATTGAACATAAATGGGCAAAAGCTAAATGCAAAAAAAAGAGCGCTCGGTCGGATGGGACACAGATATTTTGTTCGCACTCAATATGGTGGTAATCAAAATTAAGTCGCTTAGCTATAATCAAGTGGCCCAGTGTCCAACGACTCATCAACTAATATATCATCTTCTGTTCTCACTTTATAAGCCAGGCTCACCACTAAATCTTTCGCTACTTTTTTCATTACATCTCCTACAACGTCGTGGATAAAAATCTTTCCAATTGTAAAAAAAAGTACAGTTGTATTGACACTTATAAAAAACATTATTTTTATTTCAAAGTAAAAATTTCTATTTGCAAATTTTTACTTTTGATATGACTATCAGATCCATCTACTGTCTGAGATTGTCTATAGTGACACTTTTTACATTCAAGGTAATCAAATGCATTTTTTGCCAAAGCATCAGCGTATCTTGAGATTGGCACTTAGGACAAACAGCGCCAGCAATGAATCTTTTACGTATTACAGACATTCACTTTCTCGCTAATTAATCTTATGTTAATCCCAACTTTTTGGTTGTCCACGCTCTTGCGTTATTTCTATTTCAAATTCAAACAATTCTTCAAACTCTCTACGCGCTTCTTTGATTCGAGTCGCTTGGCCAATCTCACCCTCACCGGCTTTAGGCGAATTTTCTTTATATATTTTAACATCTAGTTGACGAAAATGCTGTTTTGCTTGGTGAGCCTGATGGGGATGTATGCCTAAATTTATCAATGTCTTTTCCCCCATCTCAAGCGCACTGACAAATATCTCTCGACAAAAATCGGTCACACTATTTTCTCGTAATTGAGGCGCTTCAAAACGTCCTCGTGCTCTTGCTATGATATGAAGATTGGGAAAATTAGCCTGATATAAATGAACTATCCCCATCACTTCTTCTGGATTATCACTGATAATAACAATCACGCTGCCTTTCGCCGATCCGGTTGATCGCAGTAATTGCAAATCTTGCGCATCGCTATAATAAACTCTATAGCTATAGCGTCGCATCGTATAAATTGCACTGACATTTTGCTCTAATACCGTAATACGAATTTTATTGGCCATTAATAAATGACCTATAGCGAAGCGACTTAATTTTGATTACACCATATTGAGCGCGAACAAAATATCTGTGTCGCATCCGAGCGCTCCTTTTTTTTGCATTTAGCTTGTGCCCATTTATGTTCAATTGGATTAAGATCTGGCGAATAGGTAGGCAAATATTTCACCATATCCCCCACATCGATGATGACTTGTTGAATACTCTGTTTCTTGTGAAAAGTTGGATTATCCATCATGATTACACTGTTTTTAGGAAGTACTGG
>NZ_CACTIE010000204.1 GCF_902713415.1 Arsenophonus endosymbiont of Bemisia tabaci Q2 | reverse complement strand
GTCTAAGATACTCCGTTTAAATTCTTTACTTCTTGAGGTATTCATATTTTTCTCCAAAGGGTTACGTTATTCCCGCTTTTATATGGTTCGGGAAGGGAATATGGATGAGTTGTTGAGCCAGTAGCATTATTAGCCCAGACTTTGGCAACATGTAGACAATCTACAAACATCTTACTTTTTTGGTACTTTTTGTTAAAAAGCTTCTGTGTTGTAATTCTCTGTATTTCTTGCAAGGGAAGGGCGATCCTTGACTTTTTGCTTTTGATTCTCGATCGTTGTTTATGTATTCAACCATCTCAAGATTGTTCATGGTTGGCTGTTTAATATGTGGGCAATACGACAATATTTGAATATTGCATTACGTTTTCCTTTTGAAATGAACCTGTGCCGCAGAGGAAATTAGTCCATCAAGGCTTGTCAGCACTAACCGACTTCCTCAAAGGCTCATTTCAAAAGGTTCAGATTCGATGTCATTCTTTACGCAGCGGGGGGTATAGAAAAGCTTTGAACGATAACCAGGGCTCATTGAGCTGGATTAATTATTGAATCTGGATTTAAACAAAGTTCCCGTTCTACCTCTCTGCGGTTAATCAGCCCGTTTGATACCTTTCCTTCATCGTATTTCCACCGGCGCATTTGGTCACAAGCGCCTTGAATATCTCCGGCGTTCAACTTCTTAAGCAGCGTTGAATTGGCAAATGTCCCACTGCCGATATTGTAAACAAATGAAGTCAAGGCGGCTTTCTGCAAATCGGTAAGCGGAACAGTGACATAACGTTCAACGGCGGAGCGTGCTATCTGTAAATCCTGCTTCATCAATGCGTTGCATTCTTCTTCGTTATAAATTTCCCCTGGCGTAACGTCCTTGTCGGTATGACCGTGACAGACAGTGAGCACGCCTCCGCCATCACGATAGGGCTTATAGCGCTTACCTTCGTTCCACTGCACCAAGACCGGCAGACAGTGCTAATACGCCGCCAGCCGCTGCCGCCAGAAGGCGGTTTTTAAGTTGAGCGTTCATGGTGAATTATTTTAACAATGATGGAAGTGGCATAAGCAATGATGCACCATAAGCTATACCAGTTGTTAAAGCTTCAGCTAAAATTTCGGGCGGAATAGAGGGTAACCGTTGAACTCCAAAATTTGCGCGCTCTGACTTCATCCATTTCACGTGTAAGCTGTGCTATGATTGCAACTCGTAGTTGATTGATTAGATTTATATAGCTAGGCGACTTTAAAATGATTACAAGTAATTACTCTATATCAGTAAATTTATATTGGAGAAAAACATATATTTTTGTAATCAAAATTAAGACGCTTAGCTATATCGTCTTTATTTGTGAATAGGATTTCGTTCATATTATGTCCAATATTAATGAGTTTTATGAGTATCCAGAAAGGTTGTTCGGTCTGCTCTATAATATTTTCCCACAACCACAAAGCCTTTACGTTTATGACATTGCTGATTTGATAGATACCAAGGAAGCCGCTAAAATTATAAAGACTAAGTCTAAAAAAGTTGTCTATGCGGTAAAGTGGTTGTATCAGTATGGTTATATTTCTTTGGATATAACGCACACAGGGGCTTTTAATGACATTTTCTTAACCAAAAAAATATTATATCTCTTGACGTTAAAATCAGATGATTCTTCCTTGGGAGATAAGATAATTAAAGCAACATAAGATAAGAAAAAAGACGAAATAATATTGTTTGGATACGAGATAATGACTAAAAGCTTTAAAGCTCATCTATATTATAGAGATACAGTTCATAATTTATCTCTTCGTGAAATTAAATAGGAATACTAAATAACTGTTCCGAATAGTAGATCACTTGATAACTATAGGTGATCATTTTGCTGCTCATCACTACCACTCTTGAGCCTTGATATAAAAGGTTTTTGGGACGGAAAGCTGACTATCCCTTTTGCCACAAGGCTTGTGAAGGGTGTAGCGGTATTAGGAACAGCTATTTAGAAATTTCTACGGCACGGTCTACTGCTACAATAGGTAAACGGTTTGTTAATGTGGGATTCACTTAACCTCCTTGACTTTGAGTCGGTATTCCTTGTGACGGTAGTACCAGTTGAGGCCAACGGTCAACACTGAACAGATAATACCCGTAACCAGGGCCCATTCACTAAGCGATAGCGCACCGCATAGAAGCGTCGTCGCGCTGGTACCATAGGCAGTGCCCGTTGTATATTTTTCAATATTATTCATAGATAGTTTTATTTATTTTCGAGTGTTTAAATAATGGGGTATGTTTCTTTTGAGGGAAGGGTAGCGACTCGTCAAAAAACCATACCCTTTTCATTAATTTGAGGAGTAAGATTTTCTATTTCTTTTTTAGTCCGCAAAAGTCTATCTGTTTCCAACTCTACGCCAATAGCTTTCCGGACCTAATTGAATTGGGACTTTTACCGCCGAAACGGAACCCATAAAGAAATCTGCTACGGTATGTTTCGGCTTGCTACTGACGTTAATAATGTGCTCAAGTAAGGCTGCTGGTTTTTCACAAGAATGTTTACCGCGATAGTATAGTACGGGTGGAAAGTTCCACACATCGGTATACGGTACGTCTTTGCTGACAGAAAACGATCGGCGCAAGTTTTCATATTGTCACTTAAGTTCGGCATAGCTTTTCATCAGTTCACTGTAATCACGCTGAAGTTTATTGTGACTTTTCGATAAAAACGACACTAACCTTTTCTCTGCGGCTTTTTGCGAAAATAATTCCTGCAATTTTTCGTATTATGATTTGTTGGGCAGTTGCCATTGGGAATACGAGAACCAATGCCGGTGCATGTAGCTTCCCATATGCTTTTCTATCTCTTTCCCCGTGATATTGAGTTGATTTTTTACGGTGATGCAATAGTCAATCAGAGGGGCGAACACTTCGCTTTTTAACTCAGCACATTTCAATGCATAGCAAGCGTCATTTTTACTGTGCCTTCTGCCCCGTACTGCTTTGCAAACAATATTCGCTCGGTACTGGGGAAAATGAGCGAAGCGTATCTTTCTTCTGTCCTTCTGTCGTCGCCACGGGCCAAACGGTTTAGCCAAAATAATGTGATTTAACACCCTCATCTGATTTCTTAGCATAATTTCGGTATCAGCAGCCAATGCTGCCCTACAAAACAGATAGAGACTGCCGTTTGGCTTTAATATCCTTTGGAATTCAACGAGGTAATCATTTAGCCACGCTAGATATTGCTCGGTTGTTTTCCACTGCCTGTCCCAGGCGCAGGATTTAACACGGTATAGCTGGGCGACTTTAAAATGATTACAAGTAATTACTCTATATCAGTAAATTTATATTGGAGAAAAACATATATTTTGTAATCAAAATTAAGACGCTTAGCTATAGTATCGCGGATCAGTCACAATAAGATCGATTGAATTATCTGACAGTATTTTGATATATGGCAACGAGTCTCCGTTAACCAATATTGGTTGGTTTGAAAAAGTCATCGTTGTTACCTTGGATTTTAAATGTGATTGACCCTGTTGGTGTGTTGATAATTTTTAGTCAGCTACGGTTAAGAATATTCATCAATAATGACGACACACTTGCCGCCTTTTACACCGCCGTTGTTATCCATCTTCTCAACGGTCATCACGCGAATTTGGCTATCATCGTGCCAAATATCCGCTCCAGTTAAAGAATCGAGTACACCTTTGGAATAATTGTCCACATCACGCTTTATCTTGTTGGGTAGATAGAGTTGGATCAATACAGAGACCTCACCTTTAAATTTTTAACAGTCAGATTTCTGGCGCATCTCGTTGAGAATTTTTACCGTTGTTGCTTTAAATGCTTTAGCTTTATCACTTAAGTAGGGGCGTTTAAAATTATGTCGCCAATAAGTATTAACGCTGGGCGGGAAAGGGAGTTCAATTATCATGTTTTCATTCAAACCTTACTGGGAAATATTTATCTAAGAATGTTTGCAGTAATGAGAGGAGTTTTTCAGCCTTGGCTTGCCATCTGCGAATAAAAAACTCAAATCAGTATTTTGAACCACACCCAGGTAAAAAATGATTGGGAAAGCAAGGATAATAAATAAAAACCGGATAAAAATGTTGATATATTTACTCATGCTTCACCCTCTATTTAATAG
>NZ_CACTIE010000203.1 GCF_902713415.1 Arsenophonus endosymbiont of Bemisia tabaci Q2 | reverse complement strand
AGCGTCTTAATTTTGATTACAAAATATATGTTTTTCTCCAATATAAATTTACTGATATAGAGTCATTACTTGTAATCATTTTAAAGTCGCCCAGCTATATTTGCCTACCTATTCGCCAGATCTTAATTCAATTAAACATAAATAGGCACAAGCTAAATGCAAAAAAAGAGCGCTCGGAGGCGACACAGATATTTTGTTCGCACTTAATATGGTGTAATCAAAATTAAGTCGCTTAGATATAAACTACACGATACGGCGATTAACTTAATGACACAAGCCAATTTCTAAGATTTTTACTCTGTTTTATTATCTTTGCACTGATAATGACGCTTTTGCTCTGTCTTTATTAATTTTGTGTTATTAATAACCTAAATTTAGTTAAACAAAAAATGATAAATAAGTGAAATTTTCAAAGTTAGCACTAATACTATGATAATTCATTGCATAATAATGACATTCAGCTTAAGTATCCATTAACGGCGTATTATTGCGATTAAGGATAATTTAAAATACAAAATTCATTTCTGCTGGACTCATCAATCAGTCATTAAAAATAAGTTAATACAGAGAGTAAAAAAACATTCATTGTCAGATTGGAATATTTTAATATTATTAAACAAAATATTACGCTACATAAAAATTGGGAAAATATTTTGGCCAATAAACAAAAATCCTCATTTCTGTTTCACGATTATGAAACATTTGGGCAGCATCCTGCTCTCGATCGACCCGCACAATTTGCCAGCATCAGAACCGACTCAAATTTTAATATTATCGAAGAGCCACAAATTTTTTACTGTGCCCCTGCCGATGACTATCTCCCTCAACTTCAAGCCGTAATGATAACGGGTATTACCCCCCAATATGCAATAGCTCATGGCATAAATGAATCTGAATTTGCTAGACGTATTCATGGAATATTTAGCATAGCCAATAGTTGTATTGTCGGTTACAACAATATTCGATTTGATGATGAAGTGACTCGTCATATTTTCTATCGTAATTTTTATGATCCTTATGCTTATAGTTGGCAGCAAGGTAATTCACGTTGGGATTTACTTGATGTGTTACGCGCTTGCTATGCGCTACGACCTGATGGCATTAACTGGCCTAGCAATGATGAAGGACTACCTAGTTTCAAATTAGAACATCTGACCACTGCAAACGGTATTGAGCATGCAAATGCTCATGATGCAATGGCCGACGTTTTTGCTACTATCGAAATGGCAAAATTAGTTAAGAAAGCACAGCCAAGGATATTCGATTACTTCTTTCAATTAAGAAATAAAAATGAAATTCGTCAATTGATTGATATTATTGCCATGACCCCGTTAGTGCATGTTTCCGGCATGTTGGGCGCAATACGAGCTAATACCAGTCTAATTGCACCACTGGCCTGGCATCCCGAAAACCGTAATGCCATTATTGCCTGTGATCTAGCAGCAGACATTGGCCCACTGTTAACATTAGATAGTGATACTCTAAAGCAACGTTTATACGCACCCAAAGCAGAGTTAGCCCGTGAATTAGCCATTCCTATTAAACTGATACATATTAATAAATGTCCAATTCTGGCTCCGGCCAACACACTGCGGACAGCAGATGCACAACGTATAGCACTAGATCTCGATGTCTGTCTGAATAATTTAGCCATATTGCGACAACATAGTGAAGTGCGGGATAAAGTTATTCAGCTTTTTAGCGAACCGCAACCCTTTCCTGAAGAAACTGATGTAGATACTAAGCTTTATGCCGGTTTTTTTGGTGATAATGATCGTTTAACAATGGCTATTATCCGTCAAACTTTACCGCAAAATTTGCCCGCATTGGAGCTCAAATTTGACGATCCCCGCATGAAGCAACTATTTTTTCGTTACCGTGCCAGGAACTATCCGGCTACACTGACAGAACAAGAACAGCTTGCCTGGTTACATCACCGACGCAATAGATTGACCAGCGAGAAAATAACCGAATATCTGCAAACTATCGAGCAATTATTTATTGAACATCAAGAAGATAAAGAAAAGTGCCTGCAACTAAAGGCACTGGTAGATTATGCCAAACAGATAGCCAGTTAATTGGGTTTCGTCATAACATACAAAAACGGGTTAGCTAATATAGCAAAGGCCAAATAATTGGCCTTTGCTGTGGTGAAACCGTCGATAGCGGTAAAATTTGCGATCACTAAGCGTCATTCATTTTTGGTAATGGCCGACGAAAACGGCGGGTGATAATTGCCATATAAAAAATCCCAACCGCTGCCTATATCCCTAATAGCATGGAAGTTTTCTCTAAATTGATCCAAAGCACTGATACGGTTAAAGCACTCATAATAGGTAGAATTAAGTAATTAAATTTATCCCGACAAGTATGACAGCGACGCTCTCTAAAATAAAATTGCTAAATAACCGAAAGATTAACAAAGGTAAAAGCAATTAATGCACCAAAATTAATCAATGCTGTGGCAATTTCCATATCAAACCAAATTGCCGTTAACGCCAGCATGCCAACTAAAATGACATTAAAAGCTGGGGTTCGCCATGTTGGATGAACATAACCAAAAAAACGCTCAGGAAATACGCCATCTCGTCCCATCACATACATGAGACGAGAAACTCCTGTATGGGCAGCCATACCTGATGCTAATACGGTTGCATACGAGAAAAGCAAAATAATCGACTGAAAAAGTGCACGAGCAACATATAGCATAATTTCAGGTTGCAATTCATCAGGTTTTTTAAAATGCGAAACATCAGGAAAATACAGCTGTAAAAAAAAATAAGAAACGCCAATAAAAATCAAACCACCAATCAAGGGCGTCAAGAAAATCGCCTTTGGTATTACTTTTTCTGCATTTCGTGTTTCTTCCGATAATGAACTGATGCCATCAAAGCCGAGAAATGAAAAACATAAAATCGTCTCCCCGGTGATCATCGGAATTAAATGCGCCTTTTCGGAGGTAAAAGGTCGCCATGACCAAATCTGACCAGAACCTTCGCTTTTAGATAATTCATGGATCAAAACAGCTAAAAAAACTAGCATAACAGCGATTTAAATAATCACAATAATGGTATTTAAGTTAGCGACTAAATTGATACCCCGTAGATTTAAAATAGTCATCAAAAAACTAATCCGACCACAAAAATACAGGGCGCAACAGAGGGAAAAATAGCTTCCAGATAAATTTTCGCTAACAGTATATTAATCATCGGCATGAATAAATAATCAAGCAAAGATGACCATCCCACCATAAAACCTAAATGTGGGCTCATCGATTTTTGTGCATAGGTATAGGCCGATCCCGCCGAAGGAAATCGTTTTACCAATTTACCATAATTCAATCCAGTAAAAAGAATAGCAATCAAAGCAATGATATAAGAAGAAGGAACATACTCATCAGTTTTTAATAACACTAAACCAAAAGTGTCAAAAACCGTCATTGGCTGCAAATAAGCCAGCCCCATCATGATAACCTGGATTAAAGTTAATGTCTTAACCAGTTGCGCACGATTATTTATCTCGGTATATTCTTTACTGAGAGCTAATTGGATATCATGAGACATGGCCAAAACCCCTCCTACAACTTCCGATTTCGCCTGGCTATTTTGCCTAAATCGATAGTTATAAGAAAAACTTCGCTCACGCCTATAGGCTGAGAAAAAAGAGAAATGAGAGAATAATGAGAGAATTAAGTTATCTTCGAAGCCGAACGCCCCGTAGTCATCAATAATACAGAAACCATGACCCATTGGCACAGGTGCAAAAATAGATAATTACGCCATAATAGCATTCTTCACTACGATAGTCTGCTTTGGTTTGACTACACGTTTTTTCTAACAGTTTTATCAACTTCGGCCAGGTTTCCGGCCTCATATAAAATTAAATAAATCAGCTTACAGATAAACAGATAAAC
>NZ_CACTIE010000202.1 GCF_902713415.1 Arsenophonus endosymbiont of Bemisia tabaci Q2 | reverse complement strand
GCATCAGTTATTTCTGATTGCGCATTCTGCACTTCATCCTATGAAATAGCAATATTTTTTAATTTTTAATAAAAAGTTAGCTAGCTATACTCATGGTAACAGCTAGCTAACTTTTTAACTCAAAATGATTTTAAAAGTTATAATTTAATCCTAAATTGTAACGGCGGCCATCTAATACGGCTTTATTATCATTATCCACTAAACGCCTATCTAAAATATTATAAACCCCTGTGAACAAAAAAAGATTTTTGCTCAGCGCGTAATTTACTCCCAGATCAACAAAGCTATAAGAGGGTAATTCATTCGCCATCGATGAGCGAGAAAGATATTGATTGGTTCTACCACGGAAATTTACCCGTGTCCAAGCTTCTAATTCAGTGGTTGCCTGCCAGCTTAACGATGCATTCGCCATATGCTTAGGTGTTTGACTAAAGGCTTTTCCCTTAAAATTGCTACTTAGTTGCTCAGAATCTGAGTAGGTGTAATTGGCTGCCATTGATAGATTATCCATGATTTGCCAATCAAATGTCGCCTCAATACCACGCAAGTTTGCCTTATCAACATTATCACGTGTACTTATAAAATCATATTGACTGCCATTAAGAATAATCGCATTACTACAAGCGGCTAATTTATCGCCACAGAGACGATATTCCATAATTTTATCTTTAAAATCAGTATTAAAAACTGTTACACCGATATTCAGGTCATCCTGATTATTCCATAACAAACCAATTTCCTGACCAATACTTTTTTCCGGTTTTAAATTTGGATTACCGAGAATGATCCCTTTACTTGTTTGGCCGCCAGTTATTTGTCCCCAGTTAGGCGACGACACTTGGCGTAAATCAGGTGAACGATATCCGGTCGCAACGCCACCTTTAAGTATCCATTGATCATTGATATGCCAAACACCATATAAGCGAGGCGTCCAATGTGCACGAAAATTCTCATCTTTATCCATTCTAATACCAGCCGGTTAATCTGAAATCATTGGTGGTGATCGTCCATTCATCTTCGGTAAATAATGCCCAACTCCAACGAGTTAATTTATTAACATTGGTCGCTGTCGGTAATTGGTTGTCTTGATTATGTAAATCTTCATAACGATACTGACCACCAATACTAAGTTTATGTGAATCTAAGTCAAATACTGTCTGGTTTTTAAGTAAGTTATCATTATATTTCATCTTTCTACTTGGGTTCTCTGATTCATCACGTTGAATAAATGTATCCATTGAACCCCACTAATAATTACCGTTATGCGTCAATGCATAGTTATTACGTCGATAAGTGGTATTATCATCTTCACATGACCGTTTAGTGCAAGAACGGGTTTTACTAATCGTCGAGTCATGTTGCTGTTCATCGTGCTTTAAATCCAAATCAAAATTATTCTGCTCATCGGGAGTAAATGAGAATTTTACCCCAGTATTACCCATTGACTGTTTCTTATAACCACCAACAAATTTATCTTCATTACGATCGGAATAAAGACCATTTGCTTTCATTCCCAACACACCGTCAATTAATGGGTCGGCCAGATAAAAACTACCCTGACCCACATTACCCG
>NZ_CACTIE010000201.1 GCF_902713415.1 Arsenophonus endosymbiont of Bemisia tabaci Q2 | reverse complement strand
CAACCCTTCTTCTTCCATCGTAAATATCACTTTACGTCTAAAATCAATTGAATAGCTCATATAAATAATGTCATCAAAATTAAGTCGCTTAGCTATATTGGCCTCACCTTTTTCATCAACCTTGATTTCATCGATTGCATTACGTGCAATTACGCTATCTAACCAATGGGTATTAGGTAGTAAACCGATTTGGAGAAAAGTTCCAGCAACCGCTAAATGATGGATTGAACCATCCTGCCGATTTTTATATTGTAAGCCAGTGATTTTGACACCATCCCCTTTGACTTCCAGGGTTTCGGCCTGCAAAATAATATCCACGTTATTTAAACTCGCTAGTTTCTGTTGCAACACTGCGTCGGCTCTCATTTCTGGAGCAAATTCTAATAAAGTAACATGCTCAACAACTCCGGCAAGATCAATCGCGGCTTCAACGCCAGAATTACCTCCATTAATCACAGCGACTCGTTTACCCTTAAATAATGGCCCATCGCAATGGGGGCAATAAGTTACTCCTTTGGTACGATATTCTTTTTCGCCTGGCACATTCATATCACGCCATTTAGCCCCTGTGTCAATAATAATGCTCCGGGAACGCAAAGTAGCACCGGATACTGTTGCAATTTTATGCAACTTATCAGCCGCATCGGCGGGAATGAGTTTTTGCTACCATTTGTCAGTCGATAATATCAATATCATAATCATTGACATGGCCACATAGTGTAGTAATTAATTTAGGTCCTTCGGTTTTTGACACAGAAATATAATTTTCAATATCAATAGTATCTAAGACCTGCCCACCAAAGCGTTCGCCGATAATACCCGGTACGAATAACCTTTACGAGCCGCATAAATAGCGGCTGAAGCACCGGCCGGTCCGCTACCAACAATCAAGACATCATAAGGCAGTTGCTGATTTAATTTTTGGACAGTATTTTTTCAGCATTAACATCAATTTTAGTGACAATGTCACTTAAAGTCATCCGCCCCTGCCCAAACTCTTTGCCATTTAGAAACACAGCAGGCACTGCCATAATATTCCGTTGCTGAACTTCAGACTGAAAAATAGCGCCATCGATGGCAGTATGTCTCATATTAGGATTCAAGACCGCCATTAGATTTAAAGCTTGAATAACATTCGGGCAATTATGACATGACAATGAATAATAGGTTTCAAAATGAAACTTTCCTTCTAATTGACGGATCTGATCTAACAATTCTACCGCTTCTTTCGCTGGATGGCCGCCAACTTGCAATAATGCCAAAACTAATGAGGTAAATTCATGACCTAACGGCAAGCTAGCAAACCGTAATCTTCCGCTATCTTTACCTGGATTAGTAATTAAAAATGAGGGTTTCCGTACTATTAGATTATTGTCTTTATTAAAAGTTATTTTATCTGACAGTGTACTAATAGATTTTTCACTATCATCTAAGGTTGTGCTATCAACTCAACTGGCTGGGTTAATTTTTCTAAATATAGTTTAAGTTGAGATTTCATGTTGCTATCAAGCATTGCTTTATCCCCGAAAAAAACGGGTGCTAATGCACCCGAACACAGTAAAATTATTCACAAAAAATTTTAATTAAATTTTTCCTACCAAATCGACTGAAGGTGATAAGGTTGCTTCCCCTTCTTTCCATTTAGCTGGACATACTTCCCCTGGATGGCTTGCTAAATATTGCGCAGCTTTTATTTTACGTAATAAATCGGATGCATCACGCCCAATCCCTTCCGCAGTAATTTCAACTGCCTGGATGATACCTTTTGGATCAACAATAAATGTGCCACGATCTGCCAATCCTAATTCTTTTTGTTCATCATTTTCTTGATATTTGCGCATCACTTCAAAATTACGCGTTAATGTCCAACTAGGATCGCCAATCATGGTATATTTAATTTTACCAATCGTGTCTGAATGACTATGCCACTCTTTATGAGTAAAATGGGTATCCGTTGAAACAGAATAAATTTCGACGCCTAGTTTTTGAAACTCTTCATAGTGATCAGCTAAATCACCTAATTCAGTTGGGCAAACAAAGGTAAAATCAGCAGGATAAAAGAAAAAAATGCTCCATTTTCCTTTAAGATCTTTTTCAGATATATCGATAAATTTTCCATCTTTAAAAGCGGTATTTTGAAAAGGTTTAATTTCTGTATTAACCAAAGACATTTTGCTGCTCCCTTCTATTTGATAGGTATTTAATATATAAACATAAAAGTATTACGTCTAATTCCTTTTTACTATTAATTGAATAGGTATTACCTATTGTAAATAAATGTAATATAAAAAAACCGATGAATAAATCGATTTTGATTTGAGAAATAATGCGTCAGATTAACTTTAAGAATATCAATTAAAACATGATAAGCACCAGCGCAGACATGACTAATTACTGGAAAAGTTATTAGACGATTTATGTGCAGCGACCAGAATATTATAAGTACAAAAAAATGACTGCTTTGGCACATGATAAAAACTTTGAGGCTCGCTAACAGGTTGAATAACAATGTCACCGGCACGCAATAATTGCTTTTTTCCCCAGTTATTAATAAAGGTAAACGCCGATTCGGTTTCAGGGACAATAAAATAATTCATCATTTTACCGGTCGGAATAAAACGTAAATAATTGGGCTTGCTTAATAGGGTAACAGGATCATGATAATACTGGTGAAATTTTGCTTTTTCAACAAAATATTGCGCATTACCTGTGGAAGGACAAATATTTTCCACCACCCAATCACCCTCCTCGGCGGGGGACGATATTACCTCAGTTCCAACGACTCTAATAATTGTCTTAATAATTTCACCCGGCGGAGCAAGTCGCGCATAAACCGACTTACTTTTTTGAGCAATGCCAGTTAAACTTTTTTTGTTGTGCTTGCTTGAAATAAGCCATAATATCTTTAGTCGGATACTGTTCTAACGAAGCTTGTTCATCATAAGCTAAAGCTGGTAAAGATAATAATATTAAAAGTAATTTCAGGTAATTAGACTGTTTATTCATATAATTTAACCATAAATTTTTAACTACAGAGTAGCTCCCAATAAAGTGAAAATAATGCTTAAAATACCAATATTAAAAGTGTTCATTAACTAATACTAATTTACCAATTAAAGCTCCTGATTCCATAAAACGATGCGCTTTTTCTGCTTGTTCTAATGGATAAGTTTTAGCAATAATGGGTTTTATCTTACCTGAATTAATCAGTGGCCAAACCTTATTTTCTAACGCTGTTGCAATCGCTATTTTTTCCGCTAAAGTTCTTGCTCGCATTGTTGAACCAGTATGAACTAATTGTTTAACCATTAATGGTATTAAATTTAACTGCTGAGGTGCGCCACGCATCATACTAACTTGAATAATACGGCCATGTTTAGCGGCAATTTGATAATTTTATTATAGCTAAGCGACTTAATTTTAATTACACCATATTGAGTGCGAACAAAATATCTGTGTCGCATCCGAGCGCTCTTTTTTTACATTTAGCTTGTGCCCATTTATGTTCAATTGGATTAAGATCTGGCGAATAGGTAGGCAAATATTCCACCATATGCCCCGCATCGATGATGACTTGTTGAATACTCTGTTTCTTGTGAAAAGTTGCATTATCCATCATGATTACACTGTTTTTAGGAAGTACTGGGATAAGGACTTGGGTGACCCATGCATAGAAAACATCGCTGTTAATATTGATATCAAATAATCCGATAGCAAACAGCGTTGTGCCCAATAAAGCGCCGATAACATTTGTTCTTCCTTTAGCTCCCCAGTTCTTGAGACCAACACACCGTTGACCTTTCGGGGAATAGCCGTGAGTCCGCGGGGTATCGTGTGAAAAACCACTTTCATCAATAAAAACAATATGCTTGCCTTCTTTTTCATACTGTTGTTTTTTTGTTGAAACGTTTGTCGAGTGTTTTCGTCGGCTTTCGGATGACGTAGAGTTTTTTATAGGTCAATCCCATTTTTTAAGAGCTTGCCAAATGGCCTTCTGACAAACGCCAAAACGCTCTGCACGCTCTTTTTGGTAAGCATCTGGATATTGTTCAACATCTTTTATCAACTCGGATTTATCGATTTTTCGCTGACGCGTAGTCGATGCTTTTGGCTCTATTTGATTAATCCAACGCGATACAGATGCAGAGCCAATCCGAAATTGCTTCGCTGTTTCTCGGATACTCAACCCTTCTTCTTCCATCGTAAATATCACTTTACGTCTAAAATCAATTGAATAGCTCATATAAATAATGTCATCAAAATTAAGTCGCTTAGCTATATCT
>NZ_CACTIE010000200.1 GCF_902713415.1 Arsenophonus endosymbiont of Bemisia tabaci Q2 | reverse complement strand
GATACAGATGCAGAGCCAATCCGAAATTGCTTCGCTATTTCTGGGATACTCAACCCTTCTTCTTCCATCGTAAATATTACTTTACGTCTAAAATCAATTGAATAGCTGATATAAATAATGTCATCAAAATTAAGTCGCTTAACTATAGTCAGTTGTGCAAATAGCTTTACAGCCTTTATAACACATATTTTTCGATGACTTGAGCGATCCCTGGCGCGCTATTTTGATCGGTAATTATATCAGCATGTTTTTTCACCTCATCACAGCTATTACCCATAGCAACGCCGAGACCCGCAGCAGTTAGCATGCTGACATCATTGAAATTATCACCAAAAGCTATCACATCTTTCATCGTCAAACCTTGTGATTCGACCCAACGTTGTAAACGCAAACCTTTGCTATTGCCTTTTTTAGCAATATCAACTTGATCAAACCATGACCACTCGCAAGCAAGCTCCAGATCTTGTTGAATAGTTTGGCTAAAAGTACGTAATTTTTCGATATCAAGCGTACAAGTGGCAAATTTCCAAATAGCCGTAACCTGTTGGATTGCTGTATTAAAATTGTCAATTTTATGGATATTGGGACGTTGATTTTCAGGTAAAGAATCTGCCCATTTCAAAGTTCGTTCAATAGCATCATTATGTTGTTGATATAGCATGGCGTCATCAACATACATCAAGTGGTTGATATCGGTACCTTGTAAATAGGCAACCACCTTAGTCGCTTCTGCTGCTGATAACGGATCCGATTCCAGCACTTTTTTAGCATGATAGTCATAGAGATAAGTACCATTGCAACAAATTGCCGGCGTATCCAAATTCAGTGCTTGATAAAATGGGTGAATAGCAACGTGATGGCGGCCAGTAGCAATAATAACTTTGATCTCTTGGCGACGAGCTTGGTTTATAGCTGCTAAAGATTGTGGCAAGATCTGTTTTTGTGGATCCAATAGGGTACCATCGAGATCTAAAGCGATGACGCGATATGACATAAATCAGCCTCATTAAATAGTGATATAGCATTTAATCTAGCTAGTAATTTTAAACAATGTAACTTAGTAAATTATTTATCTTACAGATGCAAACCGATAGATTTTTCCAAATCTAATCATATCGAATAATAGTCTTTAACTAAACCAGAAAATAAATAAATACTCTAATGGATAATAAACTAGCAACATAATTGAATATTAATAAGCAGAAAAATTTTTTCCCGTTGAATTAATAAATGGACATTTTTAATTTAATGTCAATGTTGTTAATTTTAAATCGATATTTATCGGATTTTTTAACAATAAATGCTTCTATCTGAAGAAGCGTATTTTAATATTAGTATTTAAACATATTATGCTGATGGTTGTTAATTTTAATTAATATTTTGGTTAGATGATAAATTAGATATTAATTTATTAT
>NZ_CACTIE010000199.1 GCF_902713415.1 Arsenophonus endosymbiont of Bemisia tabaci Q2 | reverse complement strand
AATATTTTTGCCTACCTATTCGCCAGATCTTAATCCAATTGAACATAAATGGGCACAAGCTATAGCTAAGCGTCTTAATTTTGATTACAAAATATATGTTTTTATCCAATATAAATTTATTGATATAGAGTAATTACTTGTTATCATTTTAAAGTCCCCCAGCTATAAATGCAAAAAAGCCCTCGGATGCGACACAGATATTTTGTTCGTACTCAATATGGTGTAATCAAAATTAAGTCGCTTAGCTATACGTCGTTCACCTGAACATAAACCGGCTAATCGATTCTCAATTTTGGCCAGATTGATGTAATGACGTTTCTCGGCACCTAAATCACGTAAAGCGTCACGGGACTCATGGTATAATAGGGTAAATACTCTCTTCGGATATATTCAGCGGCGCGTTTTTTAGTCAACGCTTTGGTGACATCCAGTTTAAATTGCGTCATTTTCTCGTAATCACGCCCGCGTACAATACGACACATAAAATCAAACTGGTTTTCATTCAGTAAAACATACTTATGTTCACGCGCGCCTAATTGTGCAGTATTTAATCGCTCCGTTTGAAACGGAAGGATGCCAAATTCACGTAAGTTTTTTGAGTGTTTTCTAATTAACTCATAAAGATGTTTATGTTTAATACTCAGCCGTTTAGCAAACAGACGACTATCTATCCTTGGCTCGGTTTTATGTTGAATTAAAATATCGACCTCTGGATTCTGTGCGAAAAGATGTCCGTCACAGCGATTTGCCATGCGTTGAATTTTCATATTTTTGCCTATTTGATTTTTATTGGGGTAGGTTTAGCGGAGTACAGGTGAAATTTTCTATTGACACTTTTAGCAATTTGTCACACTTTCGAGCTTTTCCTTTTCCAACAGTCCAGTAGTAACCTATCTCGCTACACTGCATTTTGAACATGGACGGCTGGGATAAAATTTTCAGACAATCCTGTTTTGAAAGCATTTTGTTGCTATATAGCTAAGCGTCTTAATTTTGATTACAAAATATATGTTTTTCTCCAATATAAATTTAATAATATAGAGTCATTACTTGTAATCATTTTAAAGTCGCCCAGCTATAGCGCTGCCAATACACAGGCTCGCCACCATTCTTAACAATGGTTGCTTCGATGAAGTATTTCATTGGGGGAGTCCTGACTAAAATTTCTTATCTGAATAACGCTTATGTTCTTTTTGAGGCTGGCTTTTTGTTGCGGCTAGATGCTGGTCAACAGGGAAAATACACAGTCCCTTCTGGTCGGCATAAACCGTACCTGTTTTCCCATGTCTATTTAACCGTAGTATGAGTTCTATTAGTGTTTTATCTGCGTCAGGATCATAAACCGATTCTCGATGAATACCTAACCAATAATCGCAATCCTGCTCAATTTGACCCGTATCTCTGCTGTCACTTGGGATGGGTCTTTTATTGGTACGTTGTTCTAAACTTCGGTTTAGTTGCGTGAGTAACACGACGACAGTATTGAGTTCTTTTGCCAAAACTTTTAACCCTTTTGTGATATTTCCGTAGGCTAAATCGTTTCTGTCAACTTTTTCAGCCTGCATTAGTGTTAAATAATCAACACCGATAAATCCAATATCCCCTATTTTACGTTTTATTTTACGACATTCTGACTGAATGTGCTGTAAGCTCATGGCTGGCGTATCATCAATCCAAATATTGGGGTATTGCTTAAGGCGGGCAATCGCATTACGCAGTTCATCCCATTCATGCTCTTCTAGTTTCTCATAAAAACGATTAGCGTTGAGGTTGGATTGTTGGCTTAACGTTCGCTCGGCTAACTGGCTATCCGTCATTTCCATACTAAATAACAACACCGATTTTCCATGATTTGAAACATTTTTCGCCATTTCAGTCAACACGGTGGTTTTCCCCATTTTGGGGCGCGCACCAATCACAAATAAGGAACCATTAACGATTTGCTTAGGCTTCAGTAAGTCATCAAAGTCCCTAAACCCTATTTTGAGTCCGCAGTGTTTCTCGGGGTTGTCCTGACGCTCACAAATATCTGTGAATACACCATCCAGTACATCATCAATCCGGCGAAGCCCTGTTTTGTGACCAACCTTGCTAAATTTTGCCGCTTCATCAATCAGACGTTGCGCCATCTTGATTTTATCAGTAAATCCTAGCGTATTAGGCTGAATAAACAGTTTTTGAATCTCTATGGCTTTCTCAACCGTATAGCGTCCTGCTGCACACTCTTTGATACTTTTGGCGTAACTGACGATGTTTGCCGCACTAGGTATATTTTTGGCTATCTCAGCAAGATAGGCAAATCCGCCCGCCTTTTGAGTGTTCCCTGATTTAGATAAGGCTTCATCCACGGTGATAATATCGATGGCCTGACGTTTTCGGCTCATCGCGCGCATTTCTGCATAAATCAATCGGTGATGAACCGCGTAAAAATCATCGGGGCTTAGCAGTGAAAACACCTTCAAGGCATTGTCGCTCATTGGGTCTATCAGCAAGCCACCAATAACACTTTGCTCAGCAGGGAGGTTATTGGGAACCTGATTTATCATAACGCACCCTCCCTAGTTTTTGTTACCGTGTCAGGTCTTAGCAGATAATCAAAACTTGCTCTCCAACCTCGATCGTTCTCACCGAAATACCAGGGATTAGCGGTTTCAACAAATACTTCGAAATAATTTCTAGCAGCATCAATCGAAGGATTTTTCAGTTCTTTCCAGAATTTACCAATAGCCCGTTTACGTTTGTCATTCAGTGATTCTGCATTGGGTAATTTATCACCTACCGTCTCGTTGTAAACTTGTAGGATTTCTTGATAGGGGATTTTATTTTTTCGATTGTTAGAAATTAATTTCTCATCATCCCCCTCGTGAGGGGTTAGGGGAGTATTTTCTTTTTTCTTTAAAAGATTTCTTTTGTGTGTCTCCAATCTAGAGACACCATCTGTCTCCAACTTAGAGACATTTTTTGTCTTCAAATTAGAGACACTGTCTCTAGATTGATTAATCCAATCTGAAACCGTTTTATTTACGCCTATTTTATTGTCCTCAAGAATTAAATAACGCATTGTAATCAATTCATTTTTTGCTTTATTCACATTCTGTCTTGATAAGCAAGTGATTTCTGCAATTTGCGAATCAGATATCCGATCAAACTTTTTACCAAACCCGTATGTTTTTCTGACAATTGCCAACATAACTTTTAGCTGTCTGGCTGTGAGATCTGAACTCGCCAAAGACTCCAGTAACTCATTCGCTACTCTGGTATACCCACTTTCAATCTCAGCCACGGTATTATTCTTCCTGACTTTGTTTTTAACTCTGTAATCATCAAGACTGGTGACTATTGCAGCCATTTTTAACTCCTTGTAGCTTTCTGAATTCTGATACAAATCGATATGCGAAACGCTTATTTTTTGATGCAGCAACCAATAGCCCATCTGGGCTATCTGGATACACTCTTTCTTCATAATTTTTTATTGATAAATCGTCGCTTTTTTGGCATAATGACCTCGCTGAAATTGAAAGAAAAAAGGGAAATTCGACCTTCCCTTCTCGTTAGACTTCGTGCCTAAACTCTCTAATTAAATACAACACTCGATCTGACATTCTGAAGCTTCATCGTTTTTTAACCTTGAAGCTTCTTTTTTTGGCAATCTTAAGTGTTCTAGCATCTCAATCAGCTTGCGTATTTCTTCGCCTGATATACTCGTAATGACGACATCCTGTGACACTGAATCAGGCACACTCACCACATGCCTCGGCAACCGTATTCTGAGACGATTTGACAGGCTAATTTAAATATTCTGGTTTTATCCCGACTCGCTGTTGAAGGGCCTATCTCCCTACTGATTTGCAAACCCGTTATTACCGCCTTCTGATGCCATTTTCTGGTGGAAGTAATATTTTAAATGCTCAGGTTTGCAGGTGATTTTGATAGTATTTGAATATTCCATGGTTATAATCCTTAAGTAATAAAATTCCCGACCTCGATATTCCTATGAGGTTGTGGTGGCTCCAAGAAAGCCTAGAGCGAATCAAAATGTTAAAGAACGGTGTGTTACTTAGATAGTATTTTGCTTATTAGCAGGGATACCATCTGTTGGGTTTGGGTAAATATCAGGGCGTAACTCGTGGGGAGTTATTCCTGTTAGTTCGTAAATTGCTAAAACACGATCGACAGGCACTCTTCCGTTACGTCTTTTTTTCCAATTGCTTATTGTCATGTCTGACACTCCAAGTTTTTTGCTAGACAAGAAGCAGTTCCAATTATATTGATTACTTTGTTTAACGCAGACATTTCACCTCCTGCAATGCTTAATTTAAACATAAAGATTATACAATAATCAACAAAAAGATTATTTTAATTATTAAACTTATTGTTTAAAATAATAATATGAATAAAAAAAATATGAAATCTCACCCATTATCTTTGCGGCTAAAAAAACTTATTGAAATTAAAGGCATATCAAAAAGTGATATGGCTAGAATATGTAATGTTACTCCTCAATCAGTAAATAGCTGGTTTGCTAGAGGAAGCATTGGCAAAGATTCTGCTATTAAGCTTTCAGATGCTTTACATGTTTCTGTTGCTTGGATATTAGGAGAGGGAAAAATTGAAGAACTACCTATTGCTGAATCACGCGAAGTAAAAAGCTTTCTTACAAAGAGCGAAACAAAATTATTAAGTATCTTCAATAAATTACCTAGTTCTGATAAAGAAAAATTAATTGAAGACTTAGAGCAAAAACAAAAATACTATGAAACTCTCTATGAAGAACTTTCTAACCTCAGAAGTAGATCATAACTCTCAATTTATTTGAATCTCACATAATCCAATTATTTACAAGTATTTAGATTAATTTCTATATGTTTTCACTCATCTCTATATAATCTTTTTGTTGACTTTATATTAATCTTTTTGTTTAATAACCAAATCAACTCACTGCAACAGGCAAACGCCAGACAATACCACGAGTTATCTTAAACCAAGCCAAACGTTGCTAAGTAGCCAGCCTAAGGCATATGAACATGAAGGCAAGTGAACTTCATCAGTAACTAAGCATTATCGCTCTTTAACATCTTAGAACGGATTCAGGCACTCTTGAATCAACCATCATTGAGTGAGTTTTGGGGTGTGTGAAATGTACAGCACAGTCAAATCTCGTTTCTACACCAGGGGGAATAAACCGACTGTGAGTACAAACCGGAAATATCCGGCACACACCACTAAAACTGACTTTGGAGGTCAACATGACACAGATTACCGTCATCAAACGGAGTAACTACGCTCAACGTAGATATGAACGTAGAGCTGCATTTCTGGAAAAAAAACGTCAGGAAGCAGAACAAAAATGCCAAATCCGTTCTACAGAGCAAATCCTTGATTCACTATTCAACAAGCAAGATGACACACCGTTAATACTATCGCATCAATCACTTTCAATCCAAAAGACAAAAAGCCTCAGCCTTCATTTGATAATTGTTGCTTACCGAATACGTATCTCTATTCTGTAAGAAAATGCTCGAAAACACATAAATCAAATAGCATAAAAACGAAATGATTTGATAGTGCTTACAACGATCTGACCTACACTTAATTCCATAAGTTTCAGATAATATAGCTAAGCGACTTAATTTTGATTACACCATATTGAGTGCGAACAAAATATTTGTGTCGCATCCGAGCGCTCTTTTTTTGCATTTAGCTTGTGCCCATTTATGTTCAATTGGATTAAGATCTGGCGAATAGGTAGGCAAATATTCCACCATTTCCCCGCATCGATGATGACTTGTTGAATACTCTGTTTCTTGTGAAAAGTTGCATTATCCATCATGATTACACTGTTTTTAGGAAGTACTGGGATAAGGACTTGGGTGACCCATGCATAGAAAACATCGCTGTTAATATTGATATCAAATAATC
>NZ_CACTIE010000198.1 GCF_902713415.1 Arsenophonus endosymbiont of Bemisia tabaci Q2 | reverse complement strand
TAATGATATAGTAAAGTTATATCAGTCTCTATGGAGAGAATTTATGCTGTATATTTTCGATATGGGTAATGTAATTATTAATATCGATTTTAATCGAGCTCTACGAGTTTGGAGTGAATTAAGTAAAATTCCTATCGTCAGTTTGACACAAAATTTTGAACTAGATGAAACAATGAAACTACATGAATGTGATGAAATTTCTGATCTTGAATTTACTGAATTTACCAGTGAAAAATTAGGTTTATCATTAAGTTTTGAAGAGTTTGCACTGGGATGGAACGCCATTTTCGTTTCATTGCGTTATGATGTAATCGAAATTATAACCCGTTTACGTGAGCAAAGCCATCGTGTGGTTATTTTGTCCAATACAAATCGTTTACATCAAAATTATTGGCCTAGTCATTATCTTGAAATCGCGGCTTCTTCAGATTTTCTCTACTTATCCCAAGATCTCGGCATGCGTAAACCTGATCTGGCAATCTATAAATATTTTTTACAATCAGAGGGATTTTCTGCTGAAAATGCTATTTTTTTATGATAGCGAGGAAAATGTTGCTGCTGCACAGTTTGGGTCTTAAAAGCTGGTATGTTAGCGATGAAAATACTGTCGCAAAATATTTTGCTAACTATGATTTCAGCATCCCTGCCAAACAGTAGTTATCAATATGACTGAAATAATACTTAGTTTAATCTTATAGCTGGGCGACTTTAAAATGATTACAAGTAATGACTCTATATCAGTAAATTTATATTGGAGAAAAACATATATTTTATAATCAAAATTAAGATGCTTAGCTATAATCCAACGCGATACAGATGCAGAGCCAATACGAAATTGCTTCGCTGTTTCTCGAATACTCAACCCTTCTTCTTCCATCGTAAATATCACTTTACGTCTAAAATCAATTGAATAGCTCATATAAATACTGTCATCAAAATTAAGTCGCTTAGCTATAAATAATCGCTGGGCTAAATGGGGTAAATTCATTGGCTCTCAGGCTCCTTAATGGTATCCTGCGCAAATTTATCGGCCTGCGCCCAGCTTCCGGCCGGTGGTAAGCCGCGTTCTTTAGATGAGTGCCAGCATGCGATAAGTCCGATTTAAAAACAGGGCGATAATTGGTGCCTATCGCATTATCCACAGTACCAGGGTGATCGTCCCCGCGGCCCCCAACCATGATTGCGCGCCAGATCGTGCACACGGGACACAATCTGGTCACGATAAAGATTAATTTCGTTATCGGGGGACCATAATGCCGGTTGCCAGTAGGCCAGTTGATCACTAAAACTCTTAGTGGCATCATAAGACACGCGGTTTCCCCGTACCAGCGCGCGCATTTTTTGTTGTGGTTGGGTTAATCAGTGGTTTACCGTCTAACCCAACGATCTTCACACTCATGAGAACCGAAACCTTACCGGTCTTCTCGTCCGGGGAATAAGACCCAGTTCTGCCTGGATCATTTGAATCAGGGCCAATAAATCCGATAACTGATTTTTTTGATAAGAGACCGAGCGAGTTCCATCCCCTTGCGAATAAGAAAACGCCACGCCCTTATTGCCCGACGCGAGTTCAATATAAGCCGACTCCG
>NZ_CACTIE010000197.1 GCF_902713415.1 Arsenophonus endosymbiont of Bemisia tabaci Q2 | reverse complement strand
CAATATGGTGTAAGCAAAATTAAGTCGCTTCGCTATAGATTTATTTATAAAATAGCTTCGCACAAAACTAATTTTATTTGCTTCAATAGGTGTAAGTAGATGATTAATAGCAGCGACTAATTTTCAGTTGGATCAACATCGATATTCCATTTTACTTTTCGACTTTCAGGGTATGCCATAATTTCAGGTAAAATGTGCGAAAGGAATTGTTGCAAATAGGAGCGCGAAGGATGCTGGAGTAGTAATTGCCAACGGAAACGACCTCCCCGCTTAGCTTGGATCGCCGGTGTAGGACCCATTAACCAAAGTTGTGAGTCGCGCATGGTATGTTGTTCTATATATTGGCAAAACTTGTTTAAAAAATCAGGTGCCGATTGGTTATGATGATCTTCTGAACGGATCATGATATGACTGCTATGTGGTGGCAAAAAAACATCACGTCGTTCCGCTAGTGTTTCTGTCGCGAACGCGTTATATCCCTTTTCTAATAATGTCGCTAATAATGGATGTTCAGGGTGGTAGGTTTGTAGGATCACTTCACCATCTTTACCGGCCCGCCCAGCCCGTCCAGATACTTGGATATAAAGCTGAGCAAATCTTTCGGTTGCCCGATAATCACTGGAAAAAAGTGTGCCATCTACATTCAGTAGGGCGACCAGAGTAACATCAGGAAAATGGTGTCCTTTCGCTAGCATTTGGGTGCCGATCAAAATTCGAGCACCACCTGTATAGACAGTTGCTAGCTGTTTTTCTAATGCGCCTTTCCGCCGAGTGGTATCTCTGTCAACGCGGGTAACCGGTATATTAGGAAAAAGCTGGTTAATAGCTTCTTCTAACTGTTCAGTGCCTAGACCGACAGGGAGTAGATGCGTTGAGCCGCAGTGTGAGCATTGTATTGGGATTGGCAGTTGACGATCACAGTGATGGCAACGTAGCTGACATTGATGATGGTGTAGTGTGTAATAATGATCACAACGTGAACACTCGGCAATCCAACCACAATCATGGCAAATTAATGTTGGTGAGTAACCACGGCGATTTAAAAATAGCATCACTTGATTATTTGCTGCCAGATGCTCTTCAATACGCTGTATTAATGGTCTTGACATACCATATTTTAATGGCTGGCCTTTTAAATCAAGTAAATGTTGACTTGCCCGTTTTGCGTTTCCAGGTCGTTGGGTTAGATCTAGACGGTGATATTTTCCTTGTTCAATATTATAAAGACTTTCTAACGAAGGTGTTGCAGTACCCATAATAATTGGAATGTTCTCTTTTTTGGCACGAAAAACAGCCAGATCACGGGCATGATAACGCCATCCGTCTTGTTGTTTGTAAGAGTTATCGTGTTCTTCATCAATAATGATCAAGCCAAGATTGGCAAAGGCCGTGAATAATGCGGAGCGCGTGCCAATTACAATAGCATTGTGTCCCTTTTGTGCCCGCAACCAGACCGTCAGTCGTTCACTATCATTTAATGCGGAATGCAGCACATCAACAGGCGCATTAAATCGCTCACTAAATCGTTGGATAGTTTGGGGAGTAAGATTAATTTCAGGTATCAGGACTAATGCTTGTTTACCTTGTGCTAAAACATTTTCAATCACACTGAGATAGACTTCTGTTTTACCAGAACCCGTGATCCCCACTAATAACCAAGGCATAAATGTTGACAGAGAACTTATTGCCCCTACTGCTGTTGACTGTTCTAGGCTAAGTTTTGGTTTTTCACCACAAAGATGAAAATCAGTATGCCAGTTTTCCATTTTTGGTTGGATGCGTAATAGTTGAATCAAGGCGCTCTTTTTTAATGCTTGTAGTGCACTTTCACTCAATTGGTATTCTGTTACTTGATGACGATAAAGGGGCTGTTGCTGTAGTAATGCGAGCGCCTGTTGTTTTTTTGGCGCTCTTTTAAGCTGGTTTGGGGCCAAAATTTTACCTTGCTGGGTGATTTGCCATTGCCATAGCGGAGAAAATGTTGCCGCTTTGCCTTGCCGCAGTAACACTGGTAATGCATGAAATAGTACTTCACCAATCGGGTGATGGTAATACTGAGATGCCCAAAGTAGTAATGACCATAAACTGTTAGAAAATAGCGATTCCTGATCTAACACTTGTTCAATGGTTTTTAATTGTTCACTACTGAGTTCACTATTTTGATTATGCGATAATACAATACCTAAGGTAGTACGCTTGCCAAATGGCACCAATACCCGGCAACCTTTAGCTGGTAAAGGAAGATTGGATTGGTAATCAAAAACGCGCATCAGCGGAACAGGGAGCGCCACTTGAATAATAGTCATTATTAAATGTTCCTAATCATTTTCATACAGCTTATTTATAAGACATATAAAGATAGAGTATCACATTATTTGAATAGATTTCATTGCGCTATAAACAGATTTTCTGTATGATCCGCCACTTTTGTTAGTAATTTTCATTACTAACAACTATTCTTAGATTTGACGTATGGTGTCTAGCGTTAGGGTTAGATAGCGATGCCGCCTAAGTAGAGGTTTTCTATGAAAAAAGATATTCACCCTAAATATGAAGAAGTTACTGCGACTTGTTCTTGCGGTAATGTAATGAAAATTAAATCAACTGTTAATCATGATCTGAATTTGGATGTTTGTGGTAAATGTCATCCATTCTATACAGGTAAACAGCGTGATGTGGCTGCCGGCGGCCGTGTTGATCGCTTCAAGCAGCGATTCAATATTCCAGGCATGAAAAAATAATAATGGTTCAATGATACAAGCCAAAATCATGCTTATAATATAAGAGTAACACTTCGCTTAATATCGGTGTGTTACTGTTATATAAAACCAAATTTGTTGAATTAAAAACAATTAAACTAAGACTATTTTTACAAAAAACTTTAGTTATTTAATCTTTAAAGAATAAGACAAATAATTAATATTCCCATGTGTCTGGATCAATACCTTTTTGGCGCATAACGATTTTTGCTGCTTCTGGAATCTCATCATCACGTTCTTTACGTAAATCATCGTCATTTGGCAATGGTTGCCCAGTGAAGGCGTGTAAAAACGCTTCACATAGCAATTCACTGTTTGTTGCATGGCGTAAATTATTAATTTGTCTACGAGTGCGCTCGTCTGTCAAAATTTTAAGTACTTTTAATGGGATAGATACTGTGATCTTTTTTACTTGCTCCCTTTTTTTACCATGTTCAGCATAAGGGCTAACATAATCACCATTCCACTCAGCCATCGGATACCTTAAGTTAAGTCAATCAATAGAAGAATTTAGTTGCTATATAAATATAGCCTTAATTGGCAAAAATTTGTTTAATAAGTTTCTAATATTCTATCGTTTATTGTCGGGTTTAATATTGATAATTAAACCATTACTTGATTTAAAGGTAAAGTATTTTTGGATTTCCAGATGTATTAACATCTTCATGTCCATTTTTTTATATTTGATTATCTTTTTAATTTTTTTATTGAATCGATATTATGTTAGTTCAACCAATAATGTTAACCATATGTCATTGGTTAAGTGCTATAAGTGCTATAAGTGCTATAAGTGCTATAAGTGCTATAAGTGCTATAAGTGCTATAAGTGCTATAAG
>NZ_CACTIE010000196.1 GCF_902713415.1 Arsenophonus endosymbiont of Bemisia tabaci Q2 | reverse complement strand
ATGAACTAAACATACTATTAGTTTGATATAATCGCCACCTTCAAATAATTAACTGAAAATGGGGATATGTTAACCAACTGTTTTTTGTAAATACATTGATTTCTTTTTGAGGTAAGTCTCTATTTCCCTCAATTTTGGATAAAATCTCTCTGAACTGTTCATCGCCCATAGATTCTAGTCGCAGGGCTGCCCGCTTTTTATTTTCTGGTAAATTCAAAAGTGATTGATTGTCTGGATCTAAGAATTCTAATAAACGTCTAAATCCCTCTTTAGAAAGAATTTTTGCTAGACGTGAACGATCATTAGGATGCAATTAGTTTATGTTGTATTGAATGGTTATCTAATTTACCAGATGAGGTATTCTGAAATATTTTGAATGGTAAGAGGATAAGAACGTAACCTCTTGAAATCATGGTGCCCGGAGGCGGAATCGAACCACCGACACGAGGATTTTCAATCCTCTGCTCTACCGACTGAGCTATCTGGGCAACAGGGCATATTAAACCTGATTATGATATTTTCGTCAATTAAAATTATTGTATAGCTAAGCGACTTAATTTTGATTACACCATATTGAGTGCGAACAAAATATCTGTGTCACATTCGAGCGCTCTTTTTTTG
>NZ_CACTIE010000195.1 GCF_902713415.1 Arsenophonus endosymbiont of Bemisia tabaci Q2 | reverse complement strand
GGCTCTATTTGATTAATCCAACGCGCTACAGATGCAGAGCCAATTCGAAATTGCTTCTTGGTTTCTCGGATACTCAACCCTTCTTCCTCCATCGTAAATATCACTTTACGTCTAAAATCAATTGAATTGCTCATATAAATAATGTCATCAAAATTAAGTCGCTTAGCTATAAGTAAAAAGGCTGTTAACGATAATTTTTCTGCGCATTATTTACTTTAATCAGATAATTACGTGATTGCGCAGCCGGATGTTTAGTCACTAATGCTTGGTAAACATCACCGGGTGGCATTTGGTTAATAATCTGTGTTGCCAACTTTTTATCGTTATGGAATACTCTTAATACACTACCAGCTCCGCCATTATAGGCAGTGATGATCACATACCGGCGCGAGGTAGCATTAGTGATTTCACCTAAATAAATGTTTTGTAGCAATGATAAATAGGCGGTTCCCAGATCAATATTATTGGCAGGATCAAATAAATAATTGCGACTTGGTATGCCTGATTTTCCTTGGGCACGAAAAACGTCTTTGCCAGCAGTGTTTGGCATAATTTGCATTAAACCTAAAGCATAAGAGCGACTGACTGCGTAAGGATTAAAACTAGACTCTATTTGCATAATTGCCAAGATCAACGATTGATCAACACCATATTTTGCCGCTGCCTGGCGGATATATGGTAAATACTTATGAGCACGTTTATCTAGGTGATTTGGCACTAATTGGATAGTAATTGACCAGATGACGTGGAATCCTGACTGACGTCGCTGTAATTTATTTTCTAATAGATATTCTGCAATTTTTGTTGCTCGCCATTCCCAGCGGATCGGTTGATTTCTATGATCAAGTACTTGTGAATATAAAAATGGCTCTTTACTGATAGCAATATTATTAATATCAGAGTAGAGATCAATGGAGCCTGGATCATCGCCCATCAATAGAGTAGTAACAATGGCTTTTTTTAAGTATTCCTTTGGCTCTACGCCAGCGATGGTTTCAATTGTGATCCTGCCGCTGTCAAAATTAATATGGCTACGGGTTTGGTATTGATCGGTATATTTGACATAATCTTTTGGCCCAGCAATCAGCACTTCCTGAATTCCCCAAATATTCTCAATATTGTGAGCAAATTGCTGAACTAAAATATCAAATCCATTGGTATCTTTGATGTATTCAGGATGAAATGAGAACTCTTTTTTACTGGAGCAAGCCAGCAAAAGTTGAACAATGATCAGAGGGAGGAGCAGCTTTTTCATATCATTCACAGTTTGTCAGATAAAAAACCATCAGAATGGAAAAATTCTGATGGGGTTAACAATTATTTTTCAGGCGAGGTATAGCCTTCAATATGAATTTCTTGCCCCTCAAACAGAAATTTTACCATCTCTTGCTCTAATAGCTTTCGGTCTTCAGGATTCATCGTGCTAAGTTTTTTTTCATTGATCAGGATAGTTTGTTTGCTCATCCATTGTTCCCAGGCTTCTTTAGATATTTGATTAAAAATTCGCTTACCTATTTCACCAGGATAAAGCTGAAAATCCAAACCTTCAGCTTCACGTTGTAAAAAAGTACAAAAAATAGTTCTACTCATTAAGTGGATCCTCAGAACGGTAAAGTTAATATCTAAATTGTTTAAGTAAGTTTTCAACCGGTGCTGCTAAGCCAATTTTTATATCTTGCTGTAAGTTATACCAAAGTCCTTGTGTTTCATCCATACAAGCAGAAAACTGATTAATAGTGACATAAATAGGTATAACATTTAAATGAAAGTGGCTAAAGGTATGACGAAATGTAATTAATTGCTCAATTTTGTTATATACAATACCGGAATTATTAAGCCACTCGTTTAGTGCATCAAACGTATCAAATTGTGGAAAAATATATAAGCCTCCCCAAATACCAGAAGGAGGACGCTTTTCCAGCCAAATTGAATTTTCATATTGTAGAATCAAAAACCAGCCACATTTGGTGGGAATTTGCTGTTTAGGTTTTTTGGCTGGAAAATTATGCCAGCTGTGGTTCATAAAAGCATAGCAACCTTTTTGTAACGGGCAGAGTTCGCATTTAGGTTTACTACGACTACAGATCATAGCACCGATATCCATCATCGCCTGATTAAAATATTGAGCATCATTAGCAGGAGTTAACAAAGTACTGATAGCCCATAGTTGGTTTGCAACTTCTTTTTTACCGGGCCAACCATCAATTCCATAATAACGAGTAAGCACACGTTTTACATTACCATCCAGGATCGGCAAATGTTGGTTTTGGGATAACGATAAAATAGCGCTAGCAGTGGAGCGTCCGATGCCTGGAAGTGAAATAATTTGTTCGAATTTATTGGGGAAATGGCCATCATATTTAGCCACAATTTGTTGTGCTGCTTTATGCAAATTGCGGGCTCTGGCATAGTAACCGAGGCCTGTCCATACGTGTAAGATTTCATCTTGCGGGGCATTGGCTAAAGATATGATGTCAGGGAAATGGCTAATAAATTTCTCAAAATAGGGGATAACGGCAGCGACCTGTGTTTGCTGCAACATTACTTCAGATAACCAGACGTGATAGGAAGATTTTTCTCGTTGCCAGGGAAGTGTTTTACGCCCATAACGATGATACCAGTTAAGTACAGCTTGCGAAAATTGCAGTGTATCCATATAAAAAGTCTTTACCCTAAACAGTTTTATAAAAAGTAGCTTTTGATATGAGCGATGGTATCATTGCTAGTTGTTTTTTCCGCAAGGAATAAATATTTACTCTTTAGCCAGATATTAGCTTTGATGAAGCTTTTTATTCCGTCAATAGAGTAATGCTTTTTACCTGCCATTTTGATACTCAACTGCTCATAATATAATTATCTCTATTATGAATAGTATTAATTGGTAAAAATAATCTCAATACTTATGATGAAAAATGTTATTACTCTAGAAGTTAATAAAGAGGGCAAAGTAATACGTCGTGTTCGTAGCTTTGTCCGCCGTCAGGGGAGATTAACTCCTCGTCAGGAAAATGCACTGCAAATGTTATGGCCTAAGATGGGGGTAGATTTTACGGGCGAGCCTCTATCATTTGATTCGCTATTTGGCAATAATGCGCCGGTGATCCTGGAAATTGGTTTTGGTATGGGGGCATCATTAGTTGCCATGGCTGAACAAAATCCGGCTAAAAATTTTCTCGGTATTGAAGTTCATTCACCGGGAATTGGTGCTTGTTTGGCAGCGGCGAAAGAAGTCAATCTGAGTAATTTACGGGTTATGTGTCATGACGCAATTGAAGTATTGGAGAAAATGTTGACAGATGATTCGTTAAATATTGTGCAACTTTTTTTCCCTGATCCCTGGCATAAAGTAAGGCATAATAAGCGCCGAATTGTGCAGCAATCCTTTGCTAAGCTTGTTTTACATAAATTGGAATTAGGTGGTATATTTCATATGGCAACCGATTGGCAGCCTTATGGCGAGCATATGTTAAATGTAATGCGTGAAATTAGTGATTATCGAAATTTGTCAGCAGAAGGCGATTATGTTCAGCGACCCACTACGCGACCTGTGACTAAATTTGAAAAGCGTGGCCAGCAGTTAGGCCATGGAGTATTTGATCTTATGTTTGAGAGGATAAAATAATGTCTAAACAGCGTAGCCGTCGTTTACGTAAAAAAACTACATATAGACGAATTTCAAGAGGTTGGTTTCTCAATAAATTTGTCTTTTTCCGCTAAAACGCCCGTTGAGTTGATGAGATTGATAGTATGGTTGATACCTTTATCATAGAGCTTATTCAACCTAATGGTTTAGCGATGGATGCTAGTGGTTATTTAGATTAGGAAAGATTGATCTGTATCGAGAAAACTGGCAAATGTACAGAAGAGCATCGTAATTTAGTAGACGAATGGTTAAAAAATCACGGAATGAAAAAGGTGGTTACTTCTGAATTATTTGATATTTTGTCGGATTAATCAGCTTTAAATGTTATTAAACAGATTATTGTGACTAAATGTTTTTGGCATGCTTTAATTTGTCTAAATGAAGAATCGATATAAGGGATTTTTTAATCGATATTTAAAGATTATTTTTTGGTGTAAATAAG
>NZ_CACTIE010000194.1 GCF_902713415.1 Arsenophonus endosymbiont of Bemisia tabaci Q2 | reverse complement strand
CATAAATACATCAATTTTAATGACTAGAAATTAAAATGGCTTTGAGCGGCTTATAAAAAACTCAGTCTATTAAACAGGGTTTTTAATATTTAATAATATTATCTATAAAGCCATAAATGGCAGGGGCGGAGAGACTTGAACTCCCAACATCCGGTTTTGGAGACCGGTGCTCTACCAATTGAACTACGCCCCTAATAGATGGGGGTGCAGACGGGGTCTAACCGGCGAACTTCGGGGTGACAGGCCGATATTGTAACCAACTGAATTACCGCACCACCCAATTTACTTTACTAACGGTCTTTTCCATTAGCCTTAAATTAAAGGCTGGCAGCTTTCTTAACTATCGGCGCTACAGCATTTTACTTCTGAGTTTGGCATGGGGTCAAGTGGGACCACAGCGCTATTAGCGCTAGACAAATTCTTTTTTATTTATTTTTTATTTTGTCTTATTTCGCTGCTTTATAGAATAGATAGTCTGATCACCTACCTTAGTAGCGAACATACCTTGGCTTTTAGCAAAATTTGACCATATTTAATTTTAAAACAAGCTAAAATTCTCTCTTTCAAAACACCTTTGGTGTTGTTAGGTTAAGCCTCTCGGGTTATTAGTACTAGTTAGCTCAACGTATCGCTACGCTTACACACCGAGCCTATCTACGTTCTCGTCTTGAACACCCCTTATAGGACATCACTGTCAGGGAAGATTTATCTTGAGGCAAGTTTCCCGCTTAGATGCTTTCAGCGGTTATCTCTTCCGCACTTAGCTACCAGGCGATGCCATTGGCATGACAACCTGTACACCAGTGGTGCGTCCACTCCGGTCCTCTCGTACTAGGAGCAGCCCCTCTCAATCTTCCTTCGCCCACGACAGATAGGGACCGAACTGTCTCACGACGTTCTAAACCCAGCTCGCGTACCACTTTAAATGGCGAACAGCCATACCCTTGGGACCTACTTCAGCCCCAGGATGTGATGAGCCGACATCGAGGTGCCAAACACCGCCGTCGATATGAACTCTTGGGCGGTATTAGCCTGTTATCCCCGGAGTACCTTTTATCCGTTGAGCGATGGCCCTTCCATTCAGAACCACCGGATCACTAAGACCTACTTTCGTACCTGCTCGCGCCGTCACGCTCGCAGTTAAGCTGGCTTATGCCTTTGCACTAACCTCACGATGTCTGACCGTGATTAGCCAACCTTAGTGCTCCTCCGTTACGCTTTGGGAGGAGACCGCCCCAGTCAAACTACCCACCAGACACTGTCCTTAGCCCGGATTACGGGCTCAAGTTAGAACATCAAACATTAAAGAGTGGTATTTCAACGTTGGCTCCATGCAGACTGGCGTTTACACTTCAAAGCCTCCCACCTATCCTACACATCAAGGCTCAATGTTCAGTGTCAAGCTATAGTAAAGGTTCACGGGGTCTTTCCGTCTTGCCGCGGGTACGCTGCATCTTCACAGCGAGTTCAATTTCACTGAGTCTCGGGTGGAGACAGCCTGGCCATCATTACGCCATTCGTGCAGGTCGGAACTTACCCGACAAGGAATTTCGCTACCTTAGGACCGTTATAGTTACGGCCGCCGTTTACTGGGGCTTCGATTAAGAGCTTTGCCTTACGGCTTACCCCATCAATTAACCTTCCAGCACCGGGCAGGCATCACACCGTATACGTCCACTTTCGTGTTTGCACAGTGCTGTGTTTTTAATAAACAGTTGCAGCCAGCTGGTATCTTCGACTGGCTTTAGCTCCGGATGCTAGACCTTTCACTTAATGCCAGCGTGCCTTTTCCCGAAGTTACGGCACTATTTTGCCTAGTTCCTTCACCCGAGTTCTCTCAAGCGCCTGAGTATTCTCTACCTAACCACCTGTGTCGGTTTGGGGTACGATTAATGATTACCTATCGCTTAGAGGCTTTTCCTGGAAGCTGGGCATCAACTACTTTACCACTTTCGTGGCTCGTCATTACGTCTCAGTGTTGTAGCACTGCGGATTTTCCTGCACTACCCACCTACTTGCTTAAACCGGGGCAACCGTCGCCCGGCTAGTTTAGCCTTCTTCGTCCCCCCTTCGCAGTAACCCTTAGTACGGGAATATTAACCTGTTTCCCATCGACTACGCTTTTTAGCCTCGCCTTAGGGGTCGACTTACCCTGCCCCGATTAACGTTGGACAGGAAACCTTGGTTTTTCGGCGAGCGGGTTTTTCACCCGCTTTATCGTTACTTATGTCAGCATTCGCACTTCTGATACCTCTAGCAGACTTTTCAGTCCACCTTCTACGGCTTACAGAACGCTCCCCTACCCAACACGACATTTAAATGTCGCTGCCGCAGCTTCGGTGCATGGTTTAGCCCTGTTACATCTTCCGCGCAGGCCGACTTGACCAGTGAGCTATTACGCTTTCTTTAAATGATGGCTGCTTCTAAGCCAACATCCTGGCTGTCTAAGCCTTCCCATTTTGTTTCCCACTTAACTAGGACTTGGGGACTTTAGCTAGCTGGCGGTTTGGGTTGTTTCCCTTTCACGGGACGGTTAGCACCCGCCGTGTTTTCCTTCCGTGATAACATGTTTCGGTATTTGTAGTTTGCATCGGACTGGTAGTTGGGATGACTCACAAAACAGTGCTTTACTCGAAGATAATTTCAGGCGCACCTAAATAACTTTTGGGGAGAACTAGCTATTTCCCTCCCGGTTTGATTGGTTTTTTATCCCCAACCACAAATCATCCGACTAATGTTGAAACATTAGTCGGTTTGGTCCTCCAGTTAGTGTTACGCAAACTTGAACTTACTCATGGCTAGATCACCGGGTTTAGGGTTTATACCCTGCAACTTAACGGTAAGTTAAGACTCGGTTTCTTTACGGCTCTTCTATCCGGTTAACCTTGCTACAGAATATAAGTCGCTGACCTTTTATACAAAAGGTACGCAGTAACATTTTTTTGGGTGCTTCCACTGCTTGTATGTACACAGTTTTAGGTTTTATTTCATTCTTTTTGCCGGGGTTTTTTGCCTTTTTTTCACGGTACTGGTTTACTATCGGTCAGTCAGAAGTATTTAGCCTTGGAGGATGGTTTTCCCATATTTAGACAGGATAACATGTTTCCTCCGGCCCTACTCTTCGAGTTCACAACACTTACCGTTTGAGATACGGGGCCCTATCACCCTTTATTGCCAGCCTTTCCAGACCCTTCTCCTGCGGTAAATATTGATGTTGACTTTGGGCTGCTTGCCGTTTGCTCGTCACTACTTTGGAAATCTTGGTTGATTTCTTTTCCTCGACGAACTGAAACATTTCAGTACCCCCCGGTTTGCCTCGTTTGACTATGAATTCATCAAACGATAGTGCATTAATGCACTGAGTTTTTCCATTTGGACATCGCTGGCTAGTACGCTTCATATCAGCTTACCGGCGCTTTTCTCAGATTATCATGTCTTTTATTGTTTTTGGCTGCCTGCCTAAGCATCTACCGTGTAGGCTTTATTCGCTTAACTTTACAACCTGAAGGTGTTTTCTACTGTCTTTTTGTTGGGTTATAGCTGCGCGTCTACTAATTTTTTGTTGGGCAGTGCCCTCAATGTGCCTACGTACTTTAGTACGCTGGGCTTGCTGTGCGCTGGCTGCCTTGAATTGCTGACTGCTGACTTATAACGATTTATCATGACAACAAAAACCCAACTAATTGGAGTTTTGAGAGTTTTTTACATTATTTTTTAATAATGTGTGTTTCAATTTTCAGTTTGTTCCAGATTGTTAAAGAGCATAAGTTGGTAAACTAACTTACTGAATTCGCTTAATCGTTATTGCATTATTGGGTAAACAACAAACAGTGCACCACGCTTTTAGCGTTGTGCACTGCCTTTCTAAATCAGTAAAGTGGCGTTCCATAGGGGATTTGAACTCCTGTTATTGCCGTGAAAGGACGATGTCTTAACTCTCTATAAGATTGGCTTTACGCGCTATTTTATCAGCCAATTTATGTGAACACTCACATTTTATTTATCTAGGTAAGGAGGTGATTTAATTGCAGGTTGCTTTACGGTTACCTTGTTACGACTTTACCCTAGTCATGAATCAGAAAGTGGTAAGCACCATCTAAAAAGGTTAAGCTACCTACTTCTTTTGCAACCTACTCCCATGGTATGGCGGGCTGTGTTTACAAGGCCTGGGAACGTATTCACCGCGACATACTGATCCTTGATTACTAGCGATTCCAACTTCATGGAGTCGAGTTGCAGACTTTAAGTCCGGACTTTGACGGACTTTTTGAGTTTTACTTTTTCTTGCTGGCTTGCCTCTCTTTAGTATACGCCATTGTAGCACGTGTATAGCCCCTACTCGTAAGGGCCATGATGACTTAACGTTATCTCCACCTTTTTTTAGTTTACCACTGGCAATCTTTTTTGAGTTTTGGATCGAATCGCTGGCAACAAAAGATAAGGGTTGCGCTTGTTGCGAGACTTAACCCAATATTTTACAACACGAGCTGAGGACAGCCATGCAGAACCTGTCTTAGCGCTTCCGAAGGTACTTTTCTATCTCCTTTTATCTCTAAAGGATTCCGCTGGATGTCAAAAGTAGGTAAGGTTCTTGGCGTTACATTGAATTAACCATATGCTCTACCGCTTGTGACGGGCCTCCGTCAATTTATTTGAGTTTTAACTTTTTGGCTGTACTCCCCAGGCAATCGATTTAACGCGTTAGCTTTGGAGGACACAGTTCATGATTACAACCTCCAAATTGACATTGTTTACAGTGTGGACTACCAGGGTATCTAATCTGGTTTTCTTTTTACTCTTTCGCACATGAGCGTTAGTCTTTGTCTAGGGGGCTCGCCTTTGCCACCGGCATTTTTCTACATCTCTACTTATTTTACTGCTAAACATGAAATTTTACCTTTTCTACAAGACTTTAGCTAATTAGTCTTGAATGCCATTCCCAGGTTAAGCTCGGGGATTTTACATCTAACTTAATTACTTCTGCCTGCGTGTTTTTTACGCCTAGTAATTCTGATTAACGCTTGCACTCTCCGTATTACCGTGGCTGCTGGCACGGAGTTAGCCGGTGCTTTTTCTGTCGCTAACGTCAATTGCCAAGGTTATTAACTTTAACACTTTCCTCACGATTGAAAGTACTTTATTTCTTACTGTTTTCTCCCGTAGGAGTCTGGGCGGTGTCTCAGTTTTAGGGTGGTTGATCATTTTCTTAGACTAGCTAGAGATCATCGTTTAGGTGAGGTAATAGCTCACCTATTAGCTAATTTTATATGGGTTCATCCAAAGGGTGTGAGATCAGAATGGCTCCCTACTTTGCTCCTTAGAGATTATGCGGTATTAGCCACTGTTTTTAGTGGCTATTTTTTGCCTTTGATTAGATTTTTATATTTTACTTACTTGTCTGCCGCTTGACTTGCATGTGCTAGACCTGCCGTCAGGGTATCAATTTGAGTCATGATTAAGCTCTTCAATTAAAAGCTTGATGCTCAAAGCATGTGTTACTGACTGTAACACTTTTTTGTTTAACTTGCTTTTCCGATGTTTGACCACCTTCGCCGTTGCCGACAAAAATAACGTTACTGCATATATAATTTATATATTAATTAATTGTTTTGTCACTTTTCAAGACTTTAAAATTTAAAGTCAAAATATTTTTTGATGATGTTTGTGCGAGTGCTCACACAAATTGTTTGATTATTTGATTAATTGTTAAAGATCTTGTGGTTGTGGCCTAGGCCATGAGGTTGCATTATATTATAATGCGCTTTTCAGCTGTAAAGTCAAGTAGTTATTTCTACTTTTCTTTACCTTGCATCAAGAAAATTTAATTTAATTAATTCGTTCTATACTGACTCAGTGGGGGTGCATTATAGGCAGTTTTACGCAGCTGGTAAGCTTAATTTTGCATAATTTTGTTTAATTGATTAATTAAACAGCAAGGCATTATGTTATACCGAATTATTAACAGAGTTATCCACAAAAATAAAATAACAAAAATTATAGCGAAATACGCAAGCGAAATACGCAAGCGAAATACGCAAACGTTTGTTTTACAATTGCGTTTGCGACAAAAAATATTTGATTGAAACTAGTTATTTTTGAATATCATTTGTAATAGCGAATAGCCATAAAATTTAATTAATGTTTTAAAACATTTTATTATTCCAAGGGATCTATTTCATGCTTCAACTCCGCCCTATTCAGCGTGCTCTACTGAGTGTTTCTGACAAAGAAAGTAT
>NZ_CACTIE010000193.1 GCF_902713415.1 Arsenophonus endosymbiont of Bemisia tabaci Q2 | reverse complement strand
CATAAATACATCAATTTTAATGACTAGAAATTAAAATGGCTTTGAGCGGCTTATAAAAAACTCAGTCTATTAAACAGGGTTTTTAATATTTAATAATATTATCTATAAAGCCATAAATGGCAGGGGCGGAGAGACTTGAACTCCCAACATCCGGTTTTGGAGACCGGTGCTCTACCAATTGAACTACGCCCCTAATAGATGGGGGTGCAGACGGGGTCTAACCGGCGAACTTCGGGGTGACAGGCCGATATTGTAACCAACTGAATTACCGCACCACCCAATTTACTTTACTAACGGTCTTTTCCATTAGCCTTAAATTAAAGGCTGGCAGCTTTCTTAACTATCGGCGCTACAGCATTTTACTTCTGAGTTTGGCATGGGGTCAAGTGGGACCACAGCGCTATTAGCGCTAGACAAATTCTTTTTTATTTATTTTTTATTTTGTCTTATTTCGCTGCTTTATAGAATAGATAGTCTGATCACCTACCTTAGTAGCGAACATACCTTGGCTTTTAGCAAAATTTGACCATATTTAATTTTAAAACAAGCTAAAATTCTCTCTTTCAAAACACCTTTGGTGTTGTTAGGTTAAGCCTCTCGGGTTATTAGTACTAGTTAGCTCAACGTATCGCTACGCTTACACACCGAGCCTATCTACGTTCTCGTCTTGAACACCCCTTATAGGACATCACTGTCAGGGAAGATTTATCTTGAGGCAAGTTTCCCGCTTAGATGCTTTCAGCGGTTATCTCTTCCGCACTTAGCTACCAGGCGATGCCATTGGCATGACAACCTGTACACCAGTGGTGCGTCCACTCCGGTCCTCTCGTACTAGGAGCAGCCCCTCTCAATCTTCCTTCGCCCACGACAGATAGGGACCGAACTGTCTCACGACGTTCTAAACCCAGCTCGCGTACCACTTTAAATGGCGAACAGCCATACCCTTGGGACCTACTTCAGCCCCAGGATGTGATGAGCCGACATCGAGGTGCCAAACACCGCCGTCGATATGAACTCTTGGGCGGTATTAGCCTGTTATCCCCGGAGTACCTTTTATCCGTTGAGCGATGGCCCTTCCATTCAGAACCACCGGATCACTAAGACCTACTTTCGTACCTGCTCGCGCCGTCACGCTCGCAGTTAAGCTGGCTTATGCCTTTGCACTAACCTCACGATGTCTGACCGTGATTAGCCAACCTTAGTGCTCCTCCGTTACGCTTTGGGAGGAGACCGCCCCAGTCAAACTACCCA
The DNA here is from genome assembly GCF_902713415.1 of Arsenophonus endosymbiont of Bemisia tabaci Q2. Classification (GTDB taxonomy): domain Bacteria; phylum Pseudomonadota; class Gammaproteobacteria; order Enterobacterales; family Enterobacteriaceae; genus Arsenophonus. The sequence goes on along the minus strand of NZ_CACTIE010000193.1, from coordinate 4,985 downwards.
CCAGACACTGTCCTTAGCCCGGATTACGGGCTCAAGTTAGAACATCAAACATTAAAGAGTGGTATTTCAACGTTGGCTCCATGCAGACTGGCGTTTACACTTCAAAGCCTCCCACCTATCCTACACATCAAGGCTCAATGTTCAGTGTCAAGCTATAGTAAAGGTTCACGGGGTCTTTCCGTCTTGCCGCGGGTACGCTGCATCTTCACAGCGAGTTCAATTTCACTGAGTCTCGGGTGGAGACAGCCTGGCCATCATTACGCCATTCGTGCAGGTCGGAACTTACCCGACAAGGAATTTCGCTACCTTAGGACCGTTATAGTTACGGCCGCCGTTTACTGGGGCTTCGATTAAGAGCTTTGCCTTACGGCTTACCCCATCAATTAACCTTCCAGCACCGGGCAGGCATCACACCGTATACGTCCACTTTCGTGTTTGCACAGTGCTGTGTTTTTAATAAACAGTTGCAGCCAGCTGGTATCTTCGACTGGCTTTAGCTCCGGATGCTAGACCTTTCACTTAATGCCAGCGTGCCTTTTCCCGAAGTTACGGCACTATTTTGCCTAGTTCCTTCACCCGAGTTCTCTCAAGCGCCTGAGTATTCTCTACCTAACCACCTGTGTCGGTTTGGGGTACGATTAATGATTACCTATCGCTTAGAGGCTTTTCCTGGAAGCTGGGCATCAACTACTTTACCACTTTCGTGGCTCGTCATTACGTCTCAGTGTTGTAGCACTGCGGATTTTCCTGCACTACCCACCTACTTGCTTAAACCGGGGCAACCGTCGCCCGGCTAGTTTAGCCTTCTTCGTCCCCCCTTCGCAGTAACCCTTAGTACGGGAATATTAACCTGTTTCCCATCGACTACGCTTTTTAGCCTCGCCTTAGGGGTCGACTTACCCTGCCCCGATTAACGTTGGACAGGAAACCTTGGTTTTTCGGCGAGCGGGTTTTTCACCCGCTTTATCGTTACTTATGTCAGCATTCGCACTTCTGATACCTCTAGCAGACTTTTCAGTCCACCTTCTACGGCTTACAGAACGCTCCCCTACCCAACACGACATTTAAATGTCGCTGCCGCAGCTTCGGTGCATGGTTTAGCCCTGTTACATCTTCCGCGCAGGCCGACTTGACCAGTGAGCTATTACGCTTTCTTTAAATGATGGCTGCTTCTAAGCCAACATCCTGGCTGTCTAAGCCTTCCCATTTTGTTTCCCACTTAACTAGGACTTGGGGACTTTAGCTAGCTGGCGGTTTGGGTTGTTTCCCTTTCACGGGACGGTTAGCACCCGCCGTGTTTTCCTTCCGTGATAACATGTTTCGGTATTTGTAGTTTGCATCGGACTGGTAGTTGGGATGACTCACAAAACAGTGCTTTACTCGAAGATAATTTCAGGCGCACCTAAATAACTTTTGGGGAGAACTAGCTATTTCCCTCCCGGTTTGATTGGTTTTTTATCCCCAACCACAAATCATCCGACTAATGTTGAAACATTAGTCGGTTTGGTCCTCCAGTTAGTGTTACGCAAACTTGAACTTACTCATGGCTAGATCACCGGGTTTAGGGTTTATACCCTGCAACTTAACGGTAAGTTAAGACTCGGTTTCTTTACGGCTCTTCTATCCGGTTAACCTTGCTACAGAATATAAGTCGCTGACCTTTTATACAAAAGGTACGCAGTAACATTTTTTTGGGTGCTTCCACTGCTTGTATGTACACAGTTTTAGGTTTTATTTCATTCTTTTTGCCGGGGTTTTTTGCCTTTTTTTCACGGTACTGGTTTACTATCGGTCAGTCAGAAGTATTTAGCCTTGGAGGATGGTTTTCCCATATTTAGACAGGATAACATGTTTCCTCCGGCCCTACTCTTCGAGTTCACAACACTTACCGTTTGAGATACGGGGCCCTATCACCCTTTATTGCCAGCCTTTCCAGACCCTTCTCCTGCGGTAAATATTGATGTTGACTTTGGGCTGCTTGCCGTTTGCTCGTCACTACTTTGGAAATCTTGGTTGATTTCTTTTCCTCGACGAACTGAAACATTTCAGTACCCCCCGGTTTGCCTCGTTTGACTATGAATTCATCAAACGATAGTGCATTAATGCACTGAGTTTTTCCATTTGGACATCGCTGGCTAGTACGCTTCATATCAGCTTACCGGCGCTTTTCTCAGATTATCATGTCTTTTATTGTTTTTGGCTGCCTGCCTAAGCATCTACCGTGTAGGCTTTATTCGCTTAACTTTACAACCTGAAGGTGTTTTCTACTGTCTTTTTGTTGGGTTATAGCTGCGCGTCTACTAATTTTTTGTTGGGCAGTGCCCTCAATGTGCCTACGTACTTTAGTACGCTGGGCTTGCTGTGCGCTGGCTGCCTTGAATTGCTGACTGCTGACTTATAACGATTTATCATGACAACAAAAACCCAACTAATTGGAGTTTTGAGAGTTTTTTACATTATTTTTTAATAATGTGTGTTTCAATTTTCAGTTTGTTCCAGATTGTTAAAGAGCATAAGTTGGTAAACTAACTTACTGAATTCGCTTAATCGTTATTGCATTATTGGGTAAACAACAAACAGTGCACCACGCTTTTAGCGTTGTGCACTGCCTTTCTAAATCAGTAAAGTGGCGTTCCATAGGGGATTTGAACTCCTGTTATTGCCGTGAAAGGACGATGTCTTAACTCTCTATAAGATTGGCTTTACGCGCTATTTTATCAGCCAATTTATGTGAACACTCACATTTTATTTATCTAGGTAAGGAGGTGATTTAATTGCAGGTTGCTTTACGGTTACCTTGTTACGACTTTACCCTAGTCATGAATCAGAAAGTGGTAAGCACCATCTAAAAAGGTTAAGCTACCTACTTCTTTTGCAACCTACTCCCATGGTATGGCGGGCTGTGTTTACAAGGCCTGGGAACGTATTCACCGCGACATACTGATCCTTGATTACTAGCGATTCCAACTTCATGGAGTCGAGTTGCAGACTTTAAGTCCGGACTTTGACGGACTTTTTGAGTTTTACTTTTTCTTGCTGGCTTGCCTCTCTTTAGTATACGCCATTGTAGCACGTGTATAGCCCCTACTCGTAAGGGCCATGATGACTTAACGTTATCTCCACCTTTTTTTAGTTTACCACTGGCAATCTTTTTTGAGTTTTGGATCGAATCGCTGGCAACAAAAGATAAGGGTTGCGCTTGTTGCGAGACTTAACCCAATATTTTACAACACGAGCTGAGGACAGCCATGCAGAACCTGTCTTAGCGCTTCCGAAGGTACTTTTCTATCTCCTTTTATCTCTAAAGGATTCCGCTGGATGTCAAAAGTAGGTAAGGTTCTTGGCGTTACATTGAATTAACCATATGCTCTACCGCTTGTGACGGGCCTCCGTCAATTTATTTGAGTTTTAACTTTTTGGCTGTACTCCCCAGGCAATCGATTTAACGCGTTAGCTTTGGAGGACACAGTTCATGATTACAACCTCCAAATTGACATTGTTTACAGTGTGGACTACCAGGGTATCTAATCTGGTTTTCTTTTTACTCTTTCGCACATGAGCGTTAGTCTTTGTCTAGGGGGCTCGCCTTTGCCACCGGCATTTTTCTACATCTCTACTTATTTTACTGCTAAACATGAAATTTTACCTTTTCTACAAGACTTTAGCTAATTAGTCTTGAATGCCATTCCCAGGTTAAGCTCGGGGATTTTACATCTAACTTAATTACTTCTGCCTGCGTGTTTTTTACGCCTAGTAATTCTGATTAACGCTTGCACTCTCCGTATTACCGTGGCTGCTGGCACGGAGTTAGCCGGTGCTTTTTCTGTCGCTAACGTCAATTGCCAAGGTTATTAACTTTAACACTTTCCTCACGATTGAAAGTACTTTATTTCTTACTGTTTTCTCCCGTAGGAGTCTGGGCGGTGTCTCAGTTTTAGGGTGGTTGATCATTTTCTTAGACTAGCTAGAGATCATCGTTTAGGTGAGGTAATAGCTCACCTATTAGCTAATTTTATATGGGTTCATCCAAAGGGTGTGAGATCAGAATGGCTCCCTACTTTGCTCCTTAGAGATTATGCGGTATTAGCCACTGTTTTTAGTGGCTATTTTTTGCCTTTGATTAGATTTTTATATTTTACTTACTTGTCTGCCGCTTGACTTGCATGTGCTAGACCTGCCGTCAGGGTATCAATTTGAGTCATGATTAAGCTCTTCAATTAAAAGCTTGATGCTCAAAGCATGTGTTACTGACTGTAACACTTTTTTGTTTAACTTGCTTTTCCGATGTTTGACCACCTTCGCCGTTGCCGACAAAAATAACGTTACTGCATATATAATTTATATATTAATTAATTGTTTTGTCACTTTTCAAGACTTTAAAATTTAAAGTCAAAATATTTTTTGATGATGTTTGTGCGAGTGCTCACACAAATTGTTTGATTATTTGATTAATTGTTAAAGATCTTGTGGTTGTGGCCTAGGCCATGAGGTTGCATTATATTATAATGCGCTTTTCAGCTGTAAAGTCAAGTAGTTATTTCTACTTTTCTTTACCTTGCATCAAGAAAATTTAATTTAATTAATTCGTTCTATACTGACTCAGTGGGGGTGCATTATAGGCAGTTTTACGCAGCTGGTAAGCTTAATTTTGCATAATTTTGTTTAATTGATTAATTAAACAGCAAGGCATTATGTTATACCGAATTATTAACAGAGTTATCCACAAAAATAAAATAACAAAAATTATAGCGAAATACGCAAGCGAAATACGCAAGCGAAATACGCAAACGTTTGTTTTACAATTGCGTTTGCGACAAAAAATATTTGATTGAAACTAGTTATTTTTGAATATCATTTGTAATAGCGAATAGCCATAAAATTTAATTAATGTTTTAAAACATTTTATTATTCCAAGGGATCTATTTCATGCTTCAACTCCGCCCTATTCAGCGTGCTCTACTGAGTGTTTCTGACAAAGAAAGTAT
>NZ_CACTIE010000192.1 GCF_902713415.1 Arsenophonus endosymbiont of Bemisia tabaci Q2 | reverse complement strand
TGGGTGACCCATGCACAAAAAACATCGCTGTTAATATTGATATCAAATAATCCGATAGCAAACAGGATTGTGCCCAATAAAGCGCCGATAACATTTGTTCTTCCTTTAGCTCCACAGTTCTTGAGACCAACACACCGTTGACCTTTCGGGGAATAGCCGTGAGTCCGCGGGGTATCGTGTGAAAAACCACTTTCATCAATAAAAACAATATGCTTGCCTTCTTTTACATACTGTTGTTTTTTGTTGAAACGTTTGTCGAGTGTTTTCGTCGGCTTTCGGATGACGTAGAGTTTTTTTATAGGTCAATCCCATTTTTTTAAGAGCTTGCCAAATGGCCTTCTGAAAAACGCCAAAACGATCTGCAAGCTCTTTTTGGTAAGCATCTGTATATTGTTCAACATATTTTATAGCTAAGCATCTTAATTTTGATTACAAAATATATGTTTTTCTCCAATATAAATTTACTGATATAGAGTAATTACTTGTAATCATTTTAAAGTCGCCCAGCTATATCGAGCCAAAAGCATCAACTACGCGTCAGCGAAAAATCGATAAATCCGAGTTGATAAAAGATGTTGAACAATACCAGATGCTTACCAAAAAGAGCGTGCAGAGCGTTTTGGCGTTTGTCAGAAGGCCATTTGGCAAGCTCTTTAAAATCGGATTGACCTATAAAAAACTCTACGTCATCCGAAAGCCGACGAAAATACTCGACAAACGTTTCAACAACAAAACAACAGTATGAAAAAGAAGGCAAGCATATTGTTTTTATTGATGAAAGTGGTTTTTCACACGATACCTCGCGGACTCACGACTATTCCCCGAAAGGTCAACGGTGTTTTGGTCTCAAGAACTGAGGAGCTAAAGGAAGAAAATGTTATCGGCGCTTTATTGGGCACAACGCTGTTTGCTATCAGATTATTTGATATCAATATTAACAGCGATGTTTTCTATGCATGGGTCACCCAAGTCCTTATCCCAGTACTTCCTAAAAACAGTGTAATCATGATGGATAATGCAACTTTTCACAAGAAACAGAGTATTCAACAAGTCATCATCAATGCGGAGCATATGGTGGAATATTTGCCTACCTATTCGCCAGATCTTAATCCAATTGAACATAAATGGGCACAAGCTAAATGCAAAAAAGAGCGCTCGGATGCGACACAGATATTTTTTTCGCACTCAATATGGTGTAATCAAAATTAAGTGGCTTAGCTATAAAAAAATTAAAAAAGCCTGGACGAGATCCCCGGCCAGAATTTAAAACAGCCACTTTTATCAATGGTATTGAAACCATGGAAGATCTTAAAGTAGGTATGATATTAGAAGGTTCGGTGACCAATGTGACCAATTTTGGTGCGTTTGTCAATATTGGCGTTCATCAGGATGGTTTGGTACACATTTCCTCTCTGTCCGATAAATTTCTTAAAGATCCTCAATTCTCTAGTCAAAACAGGGGATATTATCACCGTTAAAGTCATCAATATTGATTTAAACCGTAAACGAATTGCATTAAGCATGCGTCTGGATGAGAAAACAACAGATACGCGACAACAACATCGTAATAAGCCACAGACAGGCAAAAATGCCTCCTCAGCCAGTTCAACTAAAACATCCCAACGTAACAATATGCCATTCGCTAATAGTGTAATGGCTGATGCACTGGCGGCGGCAGCACTCAATAAAAAGCGTTAATTGTTAACATATATTATATAGTTAATAGTCTGATCTAACATCAGACTATTAACATATTCAATTTTAAAAAATGTTTTTTTTAATAAAAACTAATGAATTAACACTAATTTTGATGCCAATACTTCACTCTCTAGAGAACTATTGATCAATATCAATTGCTGTCATTTAAAAAAGCGCTAAATTAATTCGAGTAGCATATAATTATGATTATCATTATTAATATAAGAATGATAATATTTTTCATTAATTTTACTATTCATCTGGTACCCATTTGCGGTATCTTTGTTTTTTTGGCTCTAGAGTGGAAGTGTCTATGTCAATTCTTCCTAATCATCGATACAAAATTGTCGGATTTTCAGCAGAAATAAATCCAGCTTACCGTCAAAAGTTACTTTCTTTAGGTATGTTACCTGGATCTTTTTTTAACGTTATTCGTATAGCGCCGTTTGGTGATCCTATTCAAATCGAAACTCGCCGTATAAATTTGATCTTAAGAAAAAAAGATCTTGCGTTATTAAATTTGGACGATGCCGGCAACCAAGCGGTATAAAAACATTTTTTATGATAACTAAATAGCCTATTGCTTATTACTCATCTGACACCAAAACTATGAAACCATTAACTATTGGCCTTATTGGCAACCCTAACGCCGGTAAAACGACACTCTTTAATCAATTAACAGGCGCTTGCCAACGTGTTGGCAACTGGTCTGGTGTCACTGTTGAGCGAAAGGCTGGTCGCTTTGCAACCTCGGAATATGATATTGAATTAGTTGACCTGCCTGGCACCTATTCACTAACCACTATTTCAGAACAGACCTCACTCGATGAGCAAATTGCCTGTCATTTCATCCTAAGTGGCGAAGCGGATATGTTGATAAATGTTATCGATGCCGCTAAGCTCGAGCGTAATCTTTATCTAACATTACAACTTATTGAATTAGGTGTGCCTTGTATCGTTGCGCTTAATATGTTGGATATTGCCGAAAACAAAAATATTTATATTAATATTGATGAACTTCAAACACGCCTGGGCTGCCCTGTTATCCCTCTAGTTTCGACTCGCGCAAAAGGTATTAGCAAATTAAAACAAGCGATTGATAAACATAGCAATAATCTTATTTCAACACTCATCCGCTATCCCGATTTTTTGCTCACCAAAGTGGAAAATTTAGTTCAAGTTATTGACCATAATAAATTCAATCATCAACAGCGCCGTTGGCTAGCACTACAAATCTTAGAAGGTGATATATATAGCCTGGAACGTGCCGCTATTTCCACTGATAAATTAGATAAAATTAGGACCCATTTCCAATCTCAACAACAAGAAGAACCTGAGCTCATCATTGCTGATGCACGCTATCAAACTATTGTCCGCCTTTACGAAGCAGTGATTAATACTGAAACGGAAAAACCGAATACCTTAACGCAATTTATTGATAATATAGTACTTAATCGCTGGTTTGGGGTGCCGATATTTCTTTTTATCATGTATTTGATGTTCATACTTGCTATCAATATTGGTGGTGCATTACAACCGATCTTTGAAGGTGGCTCAGAAGCCATTTTCATCCATGGAATTCAATGGATTGGCCATACTTTTAACTTTCCCCAATGGTTGACGGTTTTCCTCGCCGAAGGGGTAGGTGGTGGTATCAACACTGTTTTGCCATTAGTTCCCCAAATTGGTTTAATGTATTTATTCCTTTCTGTATTGGAAGACTCAGGTTATATGGCACGCGCAGCATTTGTCATGGATAGACTGATGCAAGCACTAGGTCTCCCTGGTAAATCTTTTGTTTCTTTGATTGTCGGTTTTGGCTGTAATGTGCCTGCTATTATGGGTGCACGGACACTAGATACTCCTCGTGAACGATTAATCACCGTTTTAATGGCGCCTTTTATGTCTTGTGGCGCCAGGCTGGCTATTTTTGCTGTCTTTGAGGCCGCTTTTTTTGGCAAAAATGGCGCAAGTATTGTTTTTTATCTTTATTTATTAGGTATTGTCATTGCCATCCTAACCGGGTTGTTATTGAAATATACTGTTGCACGGGGCGAATCCTCCCCTTTTATCATGGAATTACCGGTTTACCATGTACCACACTTAAAAACATTACTATTACAGACCTGGCAAAGATTGAAAGGCTTTGTCTTAAGAGCGGGAAAAGTGATTATTATTGCCAGTATGATTATCGGTGCACTTAATAGTTTTTCTTTGTCCGGTAAAGTCGTTGATAATATTAACCAATCAGCATTAGCGTCATTAAGTAAAACCGTTACCACGTTATTGAAACCTATCGGTATCAATGATGATAATTGGCAAGCAACCGTTGGACTTATTACCGGCGCATTAGCTAAAGAAGTGGTTGTCGGCACATTGAATACACTGTACACCGCCGAAAATATTACTCAAACACCTTTTTATGCCGAGCAATTTAATCTGTTAGATGAATTAGAAGATGCGGTTAATGAAACTTGGGATAGTCTAAAAAAAACATTCAGTTTAAGTGTCTTATCCAATCCTATTGAAGCCAGTAAAGGTGATGATGATATGAATAGCAGTACAATGGGCGCTATGGCAGCACGGTTCGGCTCGTCTTTATCAGCCTATAGCTATCTAATCTTTGTTCTACTTTATGTGCCTTGCATTTCTGTATTAGGAGCCATTGCCCGTGAAACGAATCGAAACTGGATGACATTTTCTATTTTATGGGGCTTGAATGTTGCTTATTCCGTTTCTGCCTTGTTCTACCAAATAGCCACTTTCTCACAACATCCACAATATAGCGCGTGGGTTATTGGGATGCTCGTCGTGTTTAACTTACTGTTAATTGCATTGTTGCGCCATTCACGTAAAACGCATAACACTAAAACTCCATCATAATGTCCATAAATGTAACCACAGCCAAAGTGGTTCATGCCAACACTAGAGGTAATGAGATGATCAGTTTATTGCAAGTCAGAGATATGGTTGCGCTGTATGGCAGAACGGATGCTTACCAAATTAGTCAGAAATTCTCTGCTTCATTACCTATGATTGAGGCTATGTTAGATAAATTAGCGGCCATGGGAAAATTAGAACAAATTGATCAATCATCCTGTTTAACGGGCCATAGTTGTAAGCAATGTCCCGAAATAAAAAAGTGTAACCTAAAAATTTATCAAGTTACTTCTCTCTAATTTATGCGAGTAAGCGATAATTTATTAAAATTATCGCTTACTCGATTAGCATAAAGAATGTTTTTGCTTTTATTCTGACTCCCCATATTCATTTCTCCAATTGCCGCAAAAAATCGACTAACAATTGAATAAACTGATTAGGATGAGAAATAAAAGGGGCATGGGCCACATGTTTTATTACCACCGAAGGCGAATTTGGTAACCATTTATCCAGCATTGGTACTATTTTTTTGGGTACTAAGCTATCAAGGTCACCATAAATACGCAAAAAAGGTTTATTTAAGGTTAATAAAGATTGCCGTAGATCAGTTGTTCGCACAATTTTTAAACCTGCGTTTAACACGGCAACAGAGGGTAACGGCTGCTCTAGTATCACCGATTTTAATAACCGTATATCGCCATTAGCTGTTTTAGTGCCCAATGTTTGCAATACAAGAAAACGTTCTACTGTACGATGAAAATCAACCTGTAATTGTCGTTCAAAGCCCTTAAGTACCGTAGGTTTAATGCCTGGCCAATTTTCTTGTTGTCCAAAACAGGGCGATGAAGCCACTGTTATTAAACCTGCTATTTCAGCTTGATGGTTAAGTGAGATGATACTAGCAATCAGTCCGCCTAACGACCAACCTAACCAAATAGCCTCCTTGGGCGCTTTCTGCCAAATTACCTCTGCCATTTGTTGTAGCGACATCGGTGGAAAAAGATTACTACGACCATAGCCAGGTAAGTCAACTAGATGGAGACGAAAATGAGAACCACATTCCACTTCAATGGTACGCCAAACTTCTGCATTCAATCCCCATCCGTGCAATAGCACAATATCTTGTTTTCCTTTACCCAACTGCTGCCAAAACAGTGTCGTCATAGTTATTCTCGCTTTACAGGTATAAAAAAGGACATCATTATATTAACAATGGCTGGGTATTGTTGGCTATGCCACCAAACACTAAAATATCACTTTCATGGCATTTGTCACTACTGTTTAAAACATTTGCCTTATCTAAAACGAGTTTGTCATCGCTGTGCTTTACCCGTTGAACAATTCACCCTTGCTTGCGGTCGCTGTTTACAAACTCCACCCTATTGGCACAATCTTCTCGCCATTACTCCCTATATACCACCATTAAGCAAGCTAATACAGCAGTACAAATATGAAAAAATAACGCAAATCGCCTTTATCCTTGCACGCTTATTTCTACTCTATTGGCAACAAGGATATCGCCAACAACGCTGGCGCAAACCAGATATCATAATAGCGATCCCACTTCATCATGGTAAACATTGGCAACGTGGATTTAATCAAGCCAGTTTAATATAGCTAAGCGACTTAATTTTGATGACATTATTTATATGAGCTATTCAATTGATTTTAGACGTAAAGTGATATTTACGATGGAAGAAGAAGGGTT
>NZ_CACTIE010000191.1 GCF_902713415.1 Arsenophonus endosymbiont of Bemisia tabaci Q2 | reverse complement strand
TTGTTCAACATCTTTTATCAACTCGGATTTATCGATTTTTCGCTGACGCGTAGTCGATCCTTTTGGCTCTATAGCTAAGCGTCTTAATTTTGATTACAAAAATATATGTTTTTCTCCAATATAAATCTAATGATATAGAGTAATTACTTGTAATCATTTTAAAGTCGCCCAGCTATATTCCCTATTGTGCCAGCAGCAAATTCATGACTAATAAGATTGCGCTCCGTTAACTCACGGATAAAGTTCTTCAGAAGTAGTCTCTTTAATAACGAGTGAGTGGCCCTGGCTGAGTTGATAACGCGCTCAATAAAATTATCATCAACTTTTGCTTCAATATCAACCAAAGTTTGATCTATACCAACTATATATGCATGATCACTGTCACTATTGATTAACTCTTGATTGGATAATAAGGGATCTCCAAGACTAACAGGAAAATAGTGCTTGGACTTACGTTGACCGGGTAATTTCATAATAGGTAGATTAGTAATAACAAAAAGGAGCAAGCCTAACATAACTAACATTATTGAGCAGCAGAAAAATTACCTGCAGCTTATATAAAATTATCTTATCAGACTTCTTGGTTGCGGCTATTTATCATATGACGTAATAAAACATAAACACAACCCAAAATTAAACCGGCTAGTCCAGCTAATATAACCATATACATTTGCTTGGGTGCCTGTTTAGCAAGCGGTAAAGTTGGCTTTTGTATATATTTCACCGGCTGGAACCAAATATTTTTATTCTTTAACGACTGTAATTGTTGGATATATTGTTGGCTATTTAAAAGTTCAAGATCTAATGGTAGCTGATCATTATTCTGTTCAATAATAGCTAACTTTTTAGCTAAAGCTTCAGAACCTAATGCAATAGGATAATCTAAATCATCTTGAATAAAGTTATGAGTAGTTGAAACCGGTTTTTTAACTCCAACAGATTGAGCTATTGTTAACGAATTCTTCAGCCGCTGAACCGCAACCCGATTAGCATTTTTTAAAGCCGTCAACTTAATAACATATTTACCTTTAGTATAAACAATTTGTTGAGCTATTTTTTTATTTAACTCGGCTTTAATTTCCTGCCGTATATTCGAGGCAACATAACGCAGATAACCAGACAATAAATTCTGGGCATCTTGAGCAGTTTCCGCAGAAAACTCTACGCTTGCTTGCTTCTATCGGCTGCGTAATATCATCTACATTGAAATTATTTGCATTTTTACTAAAAGTGACGTCACCAACAGTAATATTATTTATAATATCACGTAAAAGCTGTTGTTCTCTCTCTAAGGATTGTGACTCTGTTGATTTAACTAACTGCTGAAAATAGTCACTACTTTTCAGAAAATTTTCCTGTAACAACTGAGAGCGATAAGCATCAAGAAATTTTGCATAAACTTGCTTAGCACCGATATTTATTTCAACATCCATGACTAAGGAACTCATTCAGCTTAAACGTTTCTTGAGCGGTAAGTTGAACAATCATGGCTTTGCTTGCCCATTTTTGTGGTAAAAATAACGACCAACAAGAAGCGGCTGCGGACAATAAGGCAACAAAAAATCGCAATCAACAATTTAGATTGATAAAGAATAGAAAAAAGTTCAAATAAATCAATTTCATCATCTTGTTTCGTATCGGCAGAATAAAAAAAGGGGTCGAGTTCTGTAGTCGAATCTAATAATGGTTTATTTTTCATAGTTTATAGCTTCTAACAGTTATCTTGTTAATAAATAATTATAAATATTCATCTACTTACTTTTATATTACACAGGCTTGAATAACTAAATAATCAAATAATTATCATCGAACTAGATAAGTTTAGTCATTATATTCTATATTGCCAACCTTAATGAAACAAATAACTCATATTTATCAATAATGTTTTTATTTTTGCAATCACTATATTTCAACTAATTAGCATACTAAAATAATAAAATAAAATTTAACCAAATACTAATTATTCTTAAATATAAAAGTAAATAATAAAAAATTGCTTAAAACAGACTAAATTTCATAAAAATTATTTAATATTTTATACAAAAAATAATTGATATTACTGGATTCAATATAGATTTTTATAAGAATTAATTAAAATTAATCATTTAAAACAATTTGTTATAGCGATAAATTTAAATATGTAATAGCATTACAATAATTAAAATAACTTTTAGTTTTAGCTAGATTTCCATTTAAATAATAGCTAAATCTGTGATTAATTCAGCCATTAACATAATATGACTGTCAGAGGCATTAAGCGCAGGTATATAATGATATTTTTCGCCACCAGCAGCATAAAATAATTTTTTATTCTGCTCAGCAATCTCTTCTAGAGTTTCCAAACAGTCCACCGAAAAACCTGGGCACAACAGCTGAACATGTTTTATTCCATGGTTTGCCAACCTTTTTAAAGTAATATCTGTATATGGTGTAAGCCAAGGCTCACGGCCAAAACGTGACTGATAAGTCATGATGATTTTATCAGCAGGGAAATTAATTAATTCACTGAGTAAACGGGTTGTCAGTTCGCATTCCTGAGGATAAATATCACCTGTTTCTGCGTACCGTTTAGGAATACCATGATAAGAAAGCAATAATCTCTCTGGTTTACCATACCGTTCAAAACTTAATTCCACCGACTTTTTTAATGCATCAATATAAGAAGGGTGAGCAGCATAACTACGAATAAAGTTAAGACCGGGTATCGTTCGATATTTTTTTAACGCTCGGCTAATCGCATCAAAAACTGCCGCTGTGGTTGAACCAGAATATTGTGGATAAAGCGGTAACACAATAATATTTTCAACCTGCTGAATTAATAGTTTATCAATTGCTTCGGCAATAGCCGGCGAACCATAACTCATACCTAATTCCACAGGAATATTCGGCAGTTGTTTTGCCAGCGCAGCCTGCTGTTTCAAACTATAATTTAGAAATGGGGAATCAGCTTCGGTCCAAATTGACCGATATAATTTAGCTACTCTTGGCGAGCGTATTGGTAAAATAATCAAATGTAATAACGGCTTCCAAATTATCCTCGAAATATCAATAACTCTTACATCACTAAGAAATTCTGCCAAAAAACGTTTCACTGCTGTAGGCGTTGGTGCATCAGGCGTCCCTAAATTAACTAATAAAACACCATACTTCTTAATGCTCATGCCACTTGGCTCCATTTTATTTATCGCTAATTATTTATAACTTTATCATAACTTATTAAATATTTTTATCTCCACTAATTAGCCATAAATAAAAATAGGCAGCCAAATTGGATGCCTATTTTATCAACTAAAAACTAACCTAAAATGTTAGCCAGCTCTTCACTCACTTCAGTAACCTTACGGGTACCATCCAATTTAAAGTACTTAGTATGACCAGCAGCAGCTTCTTGACGATAATAAGCAATTAAAGGCTCAGTTAACTGATGATACTCCACTAATCGCTTGCGGACCGTTTCTTCTTGATCATCTTTGCGAATACTTAATTCTTCACCGGTAATATCATCTCTTTTTGCTATTTTCGGTGGGTTAAATTTAATATGATAAACACGCCCCGAAGGGGTATGAACTCGACGACCAACAATGCGTTCAACAATAATTTCATCGGGTACATTAAACTCCAACACATAATCCACCGCAATACCCGTATTTTTCATTGCGTCTGCTTGTGTGAGAGTGCGAGGAAATCCATCTAGTAAGAAACCGTTTCGGAAATTATCCTGGGCTATACGCTGTTTAACTAAAGCAATAACTAATTCATCAGCAACAAGCTTACCATTATCCATTAATTCTTTCGCTTGTAAACCCAACTCTGAACCCGCTTTTACGGCAGCACGTAGCATATCACCGCTAGAAATTTTTGGAATACCATACTTTTCCATGATGAATTGTGCCTGAGTCCCCTTACCTGCGCCTGGCGCGCCGAGCAAAATAATACGCATTGCGTAAACCCCTTCCTATTTCATTTTTATAATTTGAAAGAAAAGTTACTTTATCATTAGGCATACCTATAACTCCAGAAAACAGATAACCATTAAAAATCAAATTATTATCGTTAAAAAAGAAACCACGTCTTAAAATAACTAAAACGTGGTTTTATGAACAACTTAGTTAATTAAATAAATTTTAGCCCAAAAGTAACTTATTTATACGGCGAATAAATTGATTAGGATCTTCTAGGCTACCTTGTTCAACAAACAACGCCTGATCTAATAATACCTCTATCCACTCAGAAAATAAGCCATCATCAGTTAGCTCTGTCGCTTTTTTAACTAATCGATGTTCAGGATTAAGTTCAAAATTATATTTTACTTCGGGCGCTGATTGACCCACCGCAGCAAAAAGTTTTGCCATCTGAGTACTCATATTATTCGAATCGGTCGTCACGATTGCCGGCGTGTCTATTAAACGGTGTGTTAACTTCACTTCCTTCACCCGTTCGCCTAATAATTTTTTTACCCGCTCAACGAAAGGCTCCAGTTTTTTATCTGTCTCTTCTTGCTCTTTCTTATTTTCATCAGCCAGTTTTTCTAGTGACTCATCTGTCTTACTAACAGATTGAAAGGATTTTCCTTCAAACTCTGGCAAATAGTTCACCATCCACTCATCAATCCGATCAGATAATAATAAAACTTCAATCCCTTTTTTACGAAATAATTCTAAATGCGGGCTATTTTTCGCAGCGGCATAACTATCTGCAGTAATGTAATAGATCTTTTCCTGCCCTTCAATCATACGACTAACATAATCTTCTAAAGAAACATTCTGTAAATTACTCTCATTATGCGTTGATGCAAAGCGTAATAATTTAGTAATCGCTTCTTTATTAGTTGTATCTTCCGCAGGTCCCTCTTTAAGCACTAATCCAAATTCCTGCCAGAATTGTTGATACTGTTCAGCTTCACTTTTTGCTAATTTTTCCAACATTTGCAATGAGCGTTTGGTTAATGCACTGCGCAAACTACGGGTGATATCACTACCTTGTAAAATTTCGCGCGAAACATTTAATGGTAAGTCATTGGAGTCAACTAACCCACGGACAAAACGTAAGTAATTTGGGATAAATTGCTCTGCTTCATCCATAATAAAAACACGATGAACATAAAGCTTTAAACCATGTTTATTATCACGATTCCATAAATCAAAAGGCGCTTTAGTAGGTATATAAAGTAGGCTGGTATATTCTTGTTTACCCTCTACCCGATTATGACTCCATATTAAAGGATTTACATAATCATGGAAAACATGCTTATAAAACTCTTTATATTCTTCAGCCGTAATATCGTTTTTGTTACGTGTCCATAGGGCCTGGGCTTTATTAATTCTTTCCCAAATAACAGTATCATCTTCTTCGTTCTTAGCTTCAATTTCGACTGGCAGGGCAATATGATCTGAATATTTGCTGATCACTGAACGTAAACGCCAGTTATCTAAGAATTCCGTTTGATCTTCACGTAAATGTAAGGTAATTTCAGTCCCACGCTCTGCTTTTTCAATATCAGCAATGGTATATTCACCCTCACCCTGAGATTGCCAGAAAACCCCTTTATCGACGGCTACGCCCGCTGCCCGAGTACGCACTGTAACTTTATCTGCAACAATAAAAGCTGAATAGAAACCAACACCAAACTGACCGATTAATAGGCTATCTTTCGCTTGTTCGTTACCTAAAGACTGTAAAAAAGCCTTGGTACCAGATTTAGCAATCGTCCCTAAATTATCAATAACCTCTTCGCGCGTCATGCCAATGCCGTTATCACTAATTGTTAAAGTTTTTTTATCTTTATCAATAGCAATTCTAACTCTTAAATCACCGTCATTTTCATAAAGATCAGATTGTGATAGTGCTTTAAAACGTAATTTATCCGCTGCATCAGATGTGTTTGAAATCAGCTCGCGTAGAAAGATTTCTTTATTGGAATAAAGAGAATGGATCATCAATTGCAATAACTGTTTTACTTCTGATTGAAATCCAAGAGTTTCTTGTCCTTTCATACTCATTAAATAGCCTCAATTTTAGAATAATTTTATTAGGTTGAATGGTTATGAAACTCATATGGGGATATAACTTGAAAATTTCAAGTTCACCGTCGTGAAAAGCGTCCTTGATAGCCGATATGATTAACTTTTTCACAAAAAAATAAGCAGAGTCTTTAACCTCTGCATATGTTTATTTTATATTACGCTTATATAGCTAGGCGACTTTAAAATGATTACAAGTAATTACTCTATATCAGTAAATTTATATTGGAGAAAAACATATATTTTGTAATCAAAATTAAGACGCT
>NZ_CACTIE010000190.1 GCF_902713415.1 Arsenophonus endosymbiont of Bemisia tabaci Q2 | reverse complement strand
TGCAGAGCCAATCCGAAATTGCTTCGCTGTTTCTCGGATACTCAACCCTTCTTCTTCCATCGTAAATATAACTTTACGTCTAAAATCAATTGAATAGCTCATATAAATAATGTCATCAAAATTAAGTCGCTTAGCTATATATGTTTTTGTCCAATATAAATTTACTGATATAGAGTAATTACTTGTAATCATTTTAAAGTCGCCAAGCTATAGCACTGATTATCACCGCCATATTTGATGCGACCGGAACCCTACGTGCAGTATCTAGTCAGGCGAATTTACTAGATAAAAAGGATAAAGTTATTGATGGCGGCAAAGCATTTACCATAGATTCAGTAAGCTCTATTTTTGCGGGCGTAATGAGTGCATCACCTGCTGCGGTATAATACCTAGAATCAACAGCAAGCACAGCAGCAGGTGGCAAAACCGGCTTAACCGCCGTCATGGTAGGCACGCTTTTCTTATTGATGTTATTTTTAGCACCTTTTAGCACCGCTATCACTGTTAATTCCCCATTACGCCACTGCACCAGCGTTAGTGTACATTGGCTTACTAATGTTACAGAATGTCTCAAAACTGAATTTTAATGATTTTGTTGACACCATGTCTGGCCTGGTGTGCGCTGTTTTTATTGTTTTCACTTGTAATATTGCAACCGGCCTAATGTTTGGTTTTGTTACCCTCGTTATTGGCCGTATTTTTGCCAAAGAATGGCATCGCGTTAATGGCAGCACCCTGCTCCTAACACTACTGTTAGTCATTTTTTATTATGGCGGCTTAGCGATTTAGTTCTTTTTCCGAATCTGAAAGATGATTCGGAAAAATTTTTTAGCCAACTGAATGACTTTTTATGGCTATAACAT
>NZ_CACTIE010000189.1 GCF_902713415.1 Arsenophonus endosymbiont of Bemisia tabaci Q2 | reverse complement strand
TCCAATATAAATTTAGTGATATAAGGTAATTATTTGTAATTATTTTAAAGTCGTCCAGCTATACCATAACTCTTAGCCGGGTAATTTCTTAGCTTGCTATTTTTGCCCAACTATCTCTTAAGCCTACAGTGCGATTAAATACCAGCTGCTTAGCTGTATGATCATGGCTATCTGCACAAAAATAACCCTCGCGTTCAAACTGATAAGCTTTTTCTGGTTGCGCGGTAATTAAACTTGGTTCAACAAACCCATAACGAATCACTAAAGAATCAGGATTAACAGTACGCAAAAAGTCCTCTTCTGCGACAGGATTAGGCACAGTAAATAAGCGATCATACAATCGGATCTCTGCTGGCAAGGCATGTGATGCACTAACCCAATGCACAACTCCTTTGACTTTACGTCCATCAGCAGGATCTTTATTTAATGTATCAGCATCATAAGTACAATAAATCGTGGTAATATTTCCTTCTGCATCTTTATCAACCCGATTAGCTTGTATAATATAAGCGTTTCGTAAACGCACTTCTTTACCCAAAACTAAGCGCTTATATTGCCGATTAGCTTCTTCACGAAAATCAGCTCGATCGATATAAAGTTCCCGACTAAATGGCACTTGTCGAGTGCCCATTTCAGGTTTATTAGGGTGATTATACATCGTCAGCATTTGCTCATCAGCAGACATATTTTCAATCACTAACTTTATGGGATCTAATACCGCCATTCGCCGTGGTGCATTTTCATTTAGATCATCACGAATACAAGATTCCAATGCTGCTATTTCAATAGTATTATCTTGCTTAGTCACGCCAATACGCCGACAAAATTCACGAATCGACGCTGCCGTATAACCACGACGACGTAAACCTGAAATGGTTGGCATTCTGGGATCATCCCAGTTTTCAACCCTATTTTCCGCCACTAACTGATTTAGTTTACGTTTTGACATCACCGTATAAGCAAAATTTAGACGCGAAAACTCATACTGTCTTGGATGACAATCAATGCTAATATTATCTAATATCCAATCATATAACCGGCGATTATCTTGAAATTCCAGGGTACAAAGTGAGTGGGTAATCCCCTCCAATGCGTCCGAAATACAATGAGTAAAATCATACATTGGATAAATACACCATTTATTACCCGATTGGTGGTGTTCAGCATATTTTATCCGATATAACACCGGATCGCGCATGACAATAAAATAGGATGACATATCAATTTTAGCACGTAGACAGGCCTTTCCTTCTTCAAATCCACCCACTCGCATCTTGTCAAATAGCTGCAAATTCTGCTCAATAGTACGATCACGATATGGACTATTTTTACCTGACTGCTTTAAAGTTCCGCGATATTCACGAATAGCATCAGGACTTAATTCATCAACATAAGCTAAGCCTTTTTTAATCAGCTCAATAGCATATTGATATAGGTCATCAAAATAATCTGACGAATATTTTACGTTACCACTCCAATTAAATCCTAACCATTTCACATCTTCTTGAATAGAATTAACATATTCAACATCTTCTTTAACTGGATTAGTATCATCAAAACGCAAATTGCATTGACCCTGATAATCCTCTGCAATACCAAAATTCAAACAGATTGATTTGGCATGACCAATATGTAAATAACCATTAGGTTCAGGTGGAAAACGGGTATATACATGAGTATGCTTACCTGTAGCCAAATCTTCTTCAATAATCTGGCGAATGAAATTTCTTGGGCAAGTATCTGCCTCATTCATTGTCATAGTTCCTCAATGAAAAAGCATGTTAATAACGCTTTTATCATCTACGATATCCAAATTAGAAACAACCGTTTATTAATATATATTGTTAGGCTTTATTTAATCAATAAAAAGCTGATAAAGGAAAAACGGGAGGTTCATAACCTTTCCCGTTTTTATTCATTATTAATTATATGGTTATCATATCAAATCATAATGATAAAACACATTACTTCAATACATCATAAATTGGTGTTACTCGAACGATTACTTCACCAGTTGCAACTATTGTCAATCCCTGATAATCATCAATATTACTGATAACGACTGGACTTATCATTGACTTAGCATGCTTTTCCAAATAATCGAGATCTAATTTCAGGATAG
>NZ_CACTIE010000188.1 GCF_902713415.1 Arsenophonus endosymbiont of Bemisia tabaci Q2 | reverse complement strand
ATACTTTGCAAAAGTGTTCCATTCGCTTTTGGCGCATTCAAATCACGCTGTCTGTATTTCTCTAATTTTTGCATGAAATGCTTTCTCAAAATCAATCACATTATTGGATAATGACATCGATTGTATCCTCAATTAAATTGAGAAAATCCTTTCGTCTCAGACGAAGTTGATTTATCTTGTCTTGACAGTCTTTTCTCGCTAGACGATAAATAATGAGTTGTTTGTCTGCTGCAAAATCAGCACAATAACTAACAAAATCAACCCAATCCCTTCCCGTAAAATCAAAATCTCCGATAAACTGCTATTTGTAAGCTGGGTCAAAAGGGCCACGTTTCAACGTTTCAAAATGCACAGCAGCAGTAACGGATTTGATTTCTATCACGCCATCGTTTTCTACAAAGTTGTCTGGACTATCGGCATAATCACCGAGGTCGAAAAATACGCCATTGGTGAGGTCAGCATTCCTCTCAATTTGATAGAGCATTCTAGCCCATCGGCTCTTGTTCATGACCACGCTGTATGTGCTCATTAGTGAAGCTGAATTCAGACCTTTTGCCCTTGATAATCTCAAGCGCAATTTGAAGTGCATATTGCTTTGCTGCTTCACCAAAAGCTTTCCCCATGTTCGCCATAAAACAGCCAAATTGAGATGCAGTCACTTTTCCTGTTCTCAGTTCATTCCATGCTTCGGTATTTTGTTCTACATCATACCACCGCATTATGCTGGCACCTCATAGTAAGCATCACGGTATCGCATCAAATATAAAATTTGTTCAACTTTCTGGGTAACATCGTACAAGACTTCATAGAATCCGTCTGTCGTTTCCAGCGCCAGTAACCATGCAGCGTATTCATGAGCCTTATCTGCATCGGAGAGTTTTTAAGCAAGATAAGCGTTGGTTAAACTTTCGTATAAATACTCCCCGCCTGGATGACAGAATTCAGCTTCTTCAACTGTTAATTTTTTTAGCGCTCGAAGAATTTCATTTTCAGTTTGAATGTCCATACGGCTTCCTTCTTCGGCGATAGCGGTTCTTGACCGTATAGAGATACGTTTTTACTAGACAGCAGTTGTTATAGCTAATAGCTAAGCGACTTAATTTTGATTACACCATATTGAGTGCGAACAAAATATCTGTGTCGCATCCGACCGCTCTTTTTTTGCATTTAGCTTGTGCCCGTTTATGTTCAATTGGATTAAGATCTGGCGAATAGGTAGGCAAATATTCCACCATATGCCCCGGCATCGATGATGACTTGTTGAATACTGTGTTTCTTGTGAAAAGTTGCATTATCCATCATGATTACACTGTTTTTAGGAAGTATAGCTGGGCGACTTTAAAATGATTACAAGTAATTACTCTATATCAGTAAATTTATATTGGAGAAAAACATATATTTTGTAATCAAAATTAAGACGCTTAGCTATAAGAAATAACTACTGATTTGATTTTAATCTTGATGATAATCTGCAATGTTATAGCCATAAAAAGTCATTCAGTTGGCTAAAAAATTTTTCCGAATCATTTTTCAGATTTGGAAAAAGAACTAAATCGCTAAGCCGCCATAATAAAAAATGACTAACAGTAGTGTTAGGAGCAGGGTGCTGGCATTAAGGCGATGCCATTCTTTGGCAAAAATACGGCCAATAACGAGGGTAACAAAACCAAACATTAGGCTGGTTGCAATATTACAAGTGAAAACAATAAAAACAGCGCACACCACACCAGACATAGTGTCAACAAAATCATTAAAATTCAGTTTTGAGACATTCTGTAACATTAGTAAGCCAATGTACATTAACGCTGGTGCAGTGGCGTAATGGGGAATTAACAGTGATAGCGGTGCTAAAAATAACATCAATAAGAAAAGAGTGCCTACCATGACGGCGGTTAAGCCGGTTTTGCCACCTTCTGCTGTGCCTGCTGTTGATTCTAGGTATTATACCGCGCAGCAGGTTATGCACCCATTACGCCCGCAAAAATAGAGCTTACTGAATCTATGGTAAATGCTTTTTGCCGCCATCGATAACTTTATCCTTTTTATCTAGTAAATTGGCCTGATTAGCTACTGCGCGTAGGGTTCCGGTCGCATCAAATATGGCAGTGATAATCAGTGCTATAGCTAAGCGACTTAATTTTGATTACACCATATTGAGTGCGAACAAAATATCTGTGTCGCATCCGAGCGCTCTTTTTTTGCATTTAGCTTGTGCCC
>NZ_CACTIE010000187.1 GCF_902713415.1 Arsenophonus endosymbiont of Bemisia tabaci Q2 | reverse complement strand
CTTCATGAAAACATGACTATATATGCTCAATGATACTAAAGGACTTAATAATTCACCTTGAGGAGTTGCCGTCATAGAAGCAATAAAACCTGCAATAAATAAATTAAATTTGTTAATATTTATGCATAAATATTAACGCGATCGCGTAATTCTTTACCCGGCTTGAAGTGAGGAGCATGTTTTCCTTTCAAATCAACTTTATCACCCGTTTTCGGATTACGGCTGATGCGCGGTGCACGGTAATGAAGAGAAAAACTGCCGAATCCGCGGATCTCAATACGCTCTCCCTTAGCAAGTGTTATTGCCATATGATCAAGGATTTCTTTCACAGCTTCTTCAATAAGTTTTGCTGGTATATGAGCTAATTGGTTAATAAGTCTTTCAATTAATTTAGACCTGGTCATAGTACCTCCCCTAAACTACCGTTACGGGGCAACAAAATGTTGCCCTATGGATTAACTTAATTATTCGCCTTTCGCTGCTTTGAACGCTTCTGCCATCGCATTATTGGCAAAATTGGTATCTTCCTGTTTGTTCACAGAAGCAATGGCATCTTTTTGATCTGCTTCATCTTTTGCACGAACAGATAAGGTAATGATACGGTTTTTACGATCAACACCAGTATACTTAGCTTCAACTGTATCGCCAACGTTCAATACTTGAGTAGTATCTTCCACGCGATCACGTGAAGCTTCAGATGCACGTAAGTGACCTTCAACACCAGCAGCCAACTCAATCGTTGCTCCTTTCGCATCAACAGCCACTACTTTACCGGTAACGATAACACCTTTCTTATGAGCAGACAGATAGTTATTAAATGGATCTTCCGCTAACTGTTTAATACCCAAAGAAATACGTTCACGTTCAGCGTCAACTTGCAATACAACTGCAGCGATTTCATCGCCTTTTTTGTATTCACGAACCGCTTCTTCACCTGCAACATTCCAAGAAATATCAGACAGATGAACTAAACCATCAATACCACCATCTAAACCGATGAAGATACCAAAATCAGTAATAGATTTTATTTTACCTTCTACCCGATCATTCTTATTGTGCGTTTCTGCAAATTGCTGCCATGGATTTGGTTTACACTGTTTCAAACCTAATGAGATACGACGACGCTCTTCGTCAATATCCAGAACCATAACTTCAACAAGATCACCCACATTAACAACTTTAGATGGATGGATATTTTTATTAGTCCAATCCATTTCGGAAACGTGTACTAAACCTTCAGCACCTTCCTCAATTTCAACAAAGCACCCATAATCAGTAAGATTAGTGACTCGTCCTGTCAACTTAGTGCCTTCTGGATAACGCTTAGCAATAGCTACCCATGGATCTTCTCCAAGCTGCTTCAGACCTAAAGAAACACGTGTACGATCACGATCAAACTTCAATACTTTAATATTGATTTCATCACCAACATTCACAATTTCACTTGGGTGTTTAACACGTTTCCAAGCCATGTCAGTAATGTGTAATAAGCCATCAACACCCCCCAGATCAACGAATGCACCATAGTCAGTTAAGTTCTTAACAATACCCTTAACTTCCATGCCTTCCTGCAAGTTTTCCAGTAACTGATCACGTTCTGCACTGCTTTCACACTCAATCACAGCACGACGCGAAACAACAACGTTATTGCGTTTCTGATCCAGTTTGATAACTTTGAACTCAAGCTCTTTACCTTCCAGGTGAGTTGTGTCACGAACTGGGCGAACATCAACCAATGAACCGGGTAAAAATGCACGAATTCCTTTTAATTCTACTGTGAAACCACCTTTCACTTTGCCATTGATAATGCCTATAACTGTTTCGGCATCTTCATAGGCTTTTTCTAGCATCAACCAAGCTTCATGACGTTTCGCTTTTTCGCGAGACAGGATCGTTTCACCGAAACCATCTTCTACTGCATCTAAAGCAACATCGATTTCATCACCAACCTGAATTTCTAGCTCACCTTGCACATTTTTAAATTGTTCTACTGGGATCGCTGATTCTGATTTCAGACCGGCATCAACTAACACAACATCTTTGTCGATAGCAACAACAACACCACGAACAATAGCCCCTGGACGGGTTTCGATGCTCTGTAAAGATTCTTCAAAGAGTTGAACAAAAGATTCTGTCATAGTAATATCTTCAAAAATTTTAATTTTAACTGCCATTCAACATCCTGCCAAATGGGGTTATTTCACATACCTCGCAACACTCCTTGTTACAAAGCTTTACTTAACTGAAGAAAAATTGAGCTACACCAAATAGATGTATTAACTTATTATATGTCAATATTGAGCATATTATATAGATATTATATAGATATTATATAGATATTATATAGATATTATCTGCTTTTTTTTCACATAAGCAAGTACTTGCTCGATGCCCCCTTCAATTGATAACTTTGTAGAGTCCAGGATCAACGCATCTTTTGCAGGTACCAATGGCGCAATTAACCTATTACGATCACGATAATCACGCTCTTTAATATTAGTTAAAAGATCACTTAATTTAACATCAAAGCCCTTTTCCTGCAACTGTTGCATTCGTCTACGAGCGCGCTCTTCAGGTGTGGCATCAAGAAAAATCTTTACCGGTGCGTCTGGAAAAACCACCGTTCCCATGTCACGACCGTCAGCAATCAAACCCGGTTTAGTGCGAAATGCTCTTTGCCGACGCAATAATGCTTCTCTAACGCGAGGAAAAGTTGCGCTAAGAGATGCCGTATTACCAACAACTTCCCTACGAATTGCATTACTGACATCCTCCCCCTCAAGCATAACAGCTAATTCGTTTTCTCTTGGTTCAAAACGGACATCAAGATTAGCCGCTAATGGAACTAATGCTTCTTCAGACTTAATATCAACATGATGATGTAATGCTGCTAAAGCCAGAATACGGTAAATGGCGCCAGAATCAAGTAACTGCCAGCCCAGTTTATTTGCCAATACGTGACATAATGTACCTTTACCTACGGCACTTGGACCATCAATTGTGATAACGGGGGGTAAAACCACCATTATACTCCTCCTTTTTGATAGAAATGCAATTTAGCAACCACTTTCTATCAGGCTAATAAGTACCCTATTATACTCAATTCATTCTATTAAGGAAAACAAAGAGATATTCAGAGAAAATTTAGCGTTGCAGGTATAATACTCGTCGTTCAGTATTGTACTAATTTTTAGGGATACACTAGTACCGATGACTTAATTTTTCTAGTTGATTAAAGTAGTCTGGAAAAGTCTTAGCGGTACAATTTGGATCCAAAATGGTAACCGGCGTATCTGACAACGCGACAAGTGAAAAGCACATCGCCATACGATGATCATTATAAGTTGCTATTTGAGCATGCTGTAATAATTTAGGCGGTAAAATACGTATATAATCACGATCTTCTTCCACTTTTGCGCCAACTTTTGTTAACTCAGTCGCCATCGCGGTTAATCTGTCAGTTTCTTTTACCCGCCAGTTATCGATATTACGAATAATAGTTTCACCACAGGCAAAGAGCGCCAGAGTCCCAACCGTCATCGCCGCATCGGGGATCGCATTCATATCCATATCAATACCAATTAACTCACCTCGTTGACATTCGATATAATCTTTACCCCAAAGTATTTTGGCACCCATTTTTTCTAGTACAGCAGCGCATTGGGTATCGCCTTGCAAGCTATCTTTGCCAATACCTGTTACCCTAACGGTACCATCTTTAATTGCTGCCGCAGCTAAAAAATAAGAGGCAGAAGAGGCATCCCCCTCAACAAAATAATCCCCTGGTGAAATATAATGTTTTCCGGCTTTAATATGAAATCGACGATAGTGTTGATTATCTACTTCAATGCCAAAATCACGCATCAGTGCCAGAGTAATGTCAATATAGGGTTTAGAAACCAGCTCTCCTTTTATCTGAATAGTCGTATCATTAGGCGCTAAAGGTGCGGCCATTAAAAGAGCTGTTAAAAATTGGCTAGATACGCGTCCATCTACTGTGATATTCCCACCGCGAAAGCGACCTTTTATCCTTATAGGCGGATAATCAGCTTGCTCAAGATAATCAATATTTGCCCCCCCTTGCTGTAGCGCATCAATGAGATGGCCAATAGGTCGCTCTTTCATTCTGGGCTCGCCGGTTAAGACAATATCATTGTCCGCCAATGCTAAAACCGCAGTTAATGGGCGCATAGCCGTGCCGGCATTACCGAGAAAAATTTCTAAACCTTTTTTATTTTTATGGCTAAAATAATGCCCGCCACCTTTTACAATACACGTGGTGAGATCCTGGGATAATTGATATTCGACCCCCAATGCTGTCAAAGCATTAAGCATATGACGAATATCATCACTAGCAAGAAGATTAGTTAAAACGGTTTGGCCTTGCGCTAATGCAGCTAACAATAGTACCCGGTTAGAAATACTTTTCGAGCCAGGAAGATTGATAGTACCTTCAACGTAAGAAATGGGTTGTATTGTCAGGGCTTGCATTAATAATAGACTCTCCAATAACGAAGTTGGATAAATTATTTAAATCACATTTATATTCATTTGATAGGGTTAGACGATATCACTACCAATCTAACCACAAAGGATTATTTAACTTATCTATTCTGATGTTCAAAATCAATCATAAAATCAACTAGCTTCTGTACACCAGCCAGCGGCATACCATTATAAATTGAAGCACGCATGCCACCTACTGCTTTATGCCCTTTCAAGAACCGTAACCCTAGCCGCTCTGCCGCTTTGATAAATTTATCATCCAAGTTAGGTTTTACCATTTGGTATGGAATATTCATGACCGAACGATTAACTGGATCGATTCGATTAATATAAAACTGGCTATTATCAATAAAATCATACAGTAAGCGGGCTTTTTGTTGATTGCGTTTTTCTATTTCTTGCAAGCCACCCTGCTGTTTTAACCATTTAAACACCATACCCGATAGATACCAGGCAAAAGTTGGGGGCGTATTGTAGATTGAGTCATTTTTAGCCAATATGGTGTAATCAAGGATAGAGGGGGTTGCCTTTCTTGCCCGACCTAACAAATCTTCCTGAATGATAACCAGTGTGATGCCTGCTGGCCCAATATTTTTTTGCGCACCAGCATAAATAACACCAAAACGGCTAACATCAAGTGGCCGTGATAAGATAGCTGAGGAGTAATCAGCAATAACAATTTTATCGGCCGAAAAATCAGGTAGTGTGTGGATACCTATACCATCAATCGTTTCATTCGGGCAATAATGAAGGTATTTGGCACTGGTCGTTAATGACCATTTATCCATCGGTTGCACGCTTAAATAAGCTGATTTTTCCAGCCGAATATCAATTTCATTGACAGCACAATATTTTTCTGCCTCTTGCGCAGCAAACTTTGCCCAATAGCCACCAACAATATAGTCAACGGTTTCATCAGGTTGAAATAAATTTAGTGGCAAGGCGGCAAATTGACCTCTGGCCCCACCGTGACAAAAAAGGATTTTATAATTATCTGGTATTTTGAGTAATTGACGTAGATTTTGTTCAGCTTCTTTAACCATCTCCATAAAAGCTTCACTGCGATGGCTTATTTCCATCACCGAAACACCCATACCGTTCCAATTACAAAGTTCTTGTTGTGCACGATGTAAAACTTCTACCGGTAACATGGCCGGACCAGCGCTAAAATTATATACCTGACTCATCACCCACCCTTATTGACCTAATTAAGCTTTTACTTTTATTTAATCTTTGGTTAGGTTTTAACATTACCATTGAACAGCTGTAAATAAAACAACTGGCCGGCAAACAGCATTTTTCTGATAACCAATTATAGCTAGGCGACTTTAACATGATTACAAGTAATTACTCTATATCAGTAAATTTATATTGGAGAAAAACATATATTTTTGTAATCAAAATTAAGACGCTTAGCTATGATACTTATCAAACATCGCTTGAATTTTTATTGGGTCATGGGTTTGAGTCAAGGCTAACTCTAGTAAAACCCTAGCCTTCTGTGGATTCAAGCGTTCTGCAGCAACAAATCCATATTTACTATCATCCACTTTTGCATCGCGAGTTGTAAAACCTGTTGGCACACGACTAGCGCGAAAACCCCTATACCTTGTTTTACTGCATCGGCCAATACATTAAAAATTTTGTTATACATATTGCCGTTACCCACTCCAGCACTAACAATGCCTTGATAGACATGATAGATCAATGACTTGGCTGGTAATACCGATGCATTTGAGTAATTATAAACAATGCCAACTTTAGATAATTTATCTAACTGCCTAATATCAAAAATTGCGTTCTGCGCTCTGGGTTGAGCTGCGTTTAAATAGTGCACTTTGCCATTTTAGATAAAAGCTTCAGCGCCAGCATTATAGCTAAGCGACTTAATTTTGATTACACCATATTGAGTGCGAACAAAATATCTGTGTCGCATCCGAGCGCTCTTTTTTTACATTTAGCTTGTGCC